>JAEIOE010000009.1 GCA_016342455.1 Mycoplasmatota bacterium
GAAACAGAGATATTTCACAAATACCTTTCCCGGTAGATATCTTTAAACCATATCAACATTCATCTTGAACACAGCCATTTGAAAAAGCACCATTCGGTTATCAATCACTTGATAAAGATGGTCGTTTTTTAGATGTTAATGATAAATGGCTAGAGATGCTTCATTATGAGAAATATGAGGTTATTGGGAAATGGTTTGGTGATTTTATAGAACCTGATTTCCGAGAAAACTTTTCGGAGCGTTTCGGTAAATTTAAGAGTAGAGGAAAAATTTATTCTGAGTATCCAAGGATAACTAAAAGTGGAGAAAAAAAACTAATGTCTTTTGATGGAAGAGTTAGTTATTCAAAGGATAAAAAATTCCAACAAACTCATAGTACGATTAAAGATATTACAGAATTAGTTCAAGCCAAGGAAAAATTAAAATATAGTGAAAATCAACTTAGTTTATTAGTGGATTATATGCTAATGGGAGTTGTTTACCATGAAATAGTTTTAGATAAACTTGGGAATCCATCAGATTATACATTTTTAGGTGGAAATAAAAAGTTTGAAGAACAAATTGGAAAAACAATAAATGAAGTAAGAGGAAAGTCCGTATTTGAGGTTTTTCCTCATACCGAAACATATTGGGAAAAAAGATACGGAGAAGTTGCTTTAACTGGTGAAACTGCAATTTTTGAAAACTATGCAAGTGATCTTGATAAATACTTTAAAGTAACTGCTTTTCAAACCGAGTATAAAAGATTTGCAGTAATTGTTGATGACATAACTACTGAAAAGAAAAAACAAAATGAAATTATCTATTTAAGCAACCATGATTATTTATCTGGCCTTTATAACAGAAGATTTTTTGTTAAAAAATTTGAGCGTCTTGATGCAGAAAAACAATATCCTTTATGTTTAATGATGATTGATATTAACGGGTTAAAAATTATCAATGATGCTTTTGGACATAACATTGGGGATATAGCAATAAAAGAATTCTCAAGAGTTTGTCTGAAATCATTTAGATTTCAAGATATTGTCGCAAGAATAGGTGGAGATGAATTTGCCATTCTTTTACCGAAAACAAGTTCCGAAGAAGTAGAAGCTCTTAAGGATGTTTTCAAAGCGAATATCAGCAAAATATATATTGAAAATATTCAAATGTCAGTGGCTATTGGCTATGAACACAAAACTGCTGAATCAAAAGAAAGCATTGATGAATTACTTAAAATCGCTGAAAACCACATGTATCGTCATAAATTGGCAGAGGGTATTTCTAATAGAAATAATTCTATTAAAGCGATTTTGCAGACTTTAACGGATAAATTTTCAGAAGAAAGAATTCACTCTAATAATGTAAGTAGACTATGTAAAGAATATGGTATCGCTGAAAATATGAAAGAAGACGATATCAAAGAATTAGAACTAGCTGGACTTTACCATGATATTGGTAAAATATCTCTTCCAGATGCAATTCTTTATAAAAAAGGTAAACTAACAAAAGAAGAGTATGAGATCGTAAAAACTCATCCAGAAGTAGGTTATCAAATTCTTAGAGCAGCTGATGAGTATTCAGATTTAGCGATACATGCTTTGTACCATCATGAACGCTGGGATGGATTTGGATATCCTAATGGTTTAAAAGCTGAAGACATTCCATATTTTTCAAGAATAATTTGCGTTGCTGATTCTTATGAAGCAATGACAGCAGTAAGGCCTTATAAAAACAAAATGACTAAGAAACAAGCTGTGGATGAAATTATTCGTTGTGCAGATACGCAATTTGATAAAGAAATCGCAAAAATATTTGTGGAAAAAGTTTTAAAATCAAAATGGAAATAGATTTGATAAACAAATAATAAAACATGCAAAATAAATGCATGTTTTTATTTTAAAAAATGTAATATAATATTATTAATAGTGGAGGTAATCATGAATGTAAAAAAATTACTTACTTTAGAAAATGAATTTTTGAGTGTTCACCCTGAAGGCTTTGCTTCGCCGGATATGCTAAAAATAGCTAAAAAACATAACGTGAATAAGCTGAGTCAATTTGTAAAAGAGATTTGTAGCAAAGGATTAGTCGTAATACCCGATATTGTTAAAATAATCACAAAATCTTCTATGGTAAGTGTTTTTGAGAAAATGAGATTTAGAGATTTGATAAAAGAACTTTCAGAAGAAGAGAAATTATTGTTAGTGAGAGCTATCTATGAAAATATCCATGGAGAGGAAGAAGAAGGGTTCAATGAATTAGTTCACTTACTGAAACCATATAAACTTGCTAAATGGACTATCATATCCGCCTTTAGAGCATATTACTATTTAGATGTAGATGTATTCATGAAGCCAATAACTATAAAAAAAATCATAGCTTTTCTTGAATTAAGTGGTCTGAATTATAATGCCACCCCTAACTATTATTTTTATTTTGTCTATAGAAATTATATAAATGAAATGAAAGAATTAGTCAATAAAAGCTTATCTCCAAATAACCCTGCTTTTTCTGGCTTTTTAATGATGTCTATTGATTACATGAATTACGCAGCTTTATAAAATCTCAGGTCTGAATTGATACAATTTATTTGAATTCGTTTAAAATTTTGCTTGACTGTGTTATGATAGATAAAACTTAGAGGGGGAGAACAAGATGATTAAGATTGGTTATCAAGGAATACTAAATAGTAATTCGGAGGAGGCTGCGAAACAGTTCGCAAGCACTTTAAATGAAGAATACTTATTATTGCCTTTAGTTTCTTCCTTTAATGTATTAGATAATGTAAATAACGGTAATATTGATTATGGTGTAGTAGCCTATAAAAATAACACTGGTGGATTAGTAATAGAAACTGTTCAAGCGATTAAGTTCTTAGACTTATTTTTAGTAGATGAAATTACGCTGCCAATTCACCATTTTCTTTTTGTTAGAGATCAAGATGTATTAGTAAAGGATATTTTAGCTATTGCATCTCATCCTCAAGCATTTACACAGTGTAAAAAGAACCTAACTATTAAATACAAAGATGTGAAACTGATAAAAGATGAAGATACAGCTACTGCAGCTAGAAAACTGAAATTAGAGCTTTTTGATAGATTTACTGCAGTACTTTGCAGAATGAATGCGGGAGAAGACAATTCGTTATACTTATTAGATTCTTACTTAGAAGATAGAGATGATAATACAACGAGTTTTAGAATATATAAAAAGTAATTCGAAAAGAAAATAAATAGTTTTTTACTTATCTAGAAATAGGAGAATATTATGAACTTATTACAAATTGGTATTTTAGTTTTTTGTTTTATAGAAACATTGAATATTATCATTCTATATTTCAAGCCGAATTCAACAATGGGAAATGGAGTTGGAGTTTTTGATTCATATAATGAATTAATTGAAGACCCCAAATCAACTGAATTTATTAAGTATTTAACGAATTGGGTAGCCGGATGTAAATTAATATTCATTATGGTTGGTATTGTTGTTGTAATTTTTGGCAATTACAACACTCAAATTTTTACTGTCTTAGCCCTAATTATTTCTATCTTGTCTTTTTATTGGAGATTGTTTCCAGCAATTAAAAGATTAGACAAAGCAAATAGGATAAGTCCTAAAGGCTATTCTAAAACACTTAATTACATGATTATGGCTTTTGTTTTGGGATTCTCAATTATACTAATTATAGAAATTTTTAAAAACTTATTGTAACCCTAGAAAAATCAAAATAATAATAACACCATTTAACTAACATTGTAAAATACAAATAACTATAATGATTGTTTATGCATTAGAATGGTATGTAAGAGATAAAGCGTCTAGATTTTGGGCTCTAATTCGTTTTTTTTATTGAAAAACTTAAAAGATATAAAATATGGTATGACGTGCTTAGAAATTTTATAAAAAGTTTAGGTCTATTGTCACAAACTTTCTATTGCAATATATCTATAAAATAGTATAATATTATAAGAAGCTTTTAAATAGAAAAGGAGATATATAATGGCAAAAAAAGTATTAATTGTTGGTGGAGTTGCAGGCGGTGCATCTGTAGCAGCAAGAGTTAGAAGACTCGATGAACAAGCAGAAGTAACAATGTTTGAAAGAGGACCAAATGTTTCATTTTCAAATTGTTGTTTACCATTCTTTTTAAGTAGAACTATCGAAGAGAGTGATAGTCTAGTTTTAATGGATCCTGTACAATTTGACAAACAATACAATATTAACGCAAAAGTTAATAGTGAGGTTATTCAAATAAAACCTGAAGAACACAAAGTAGTTGTTAAAAACGTATTAACAGGTGAAACTTATGAGGAAGAATATGACAAATTATTCTTATCTCCAGGTGCGAATCCTATTATGCCTAAATCAATTAAAGGAATTGACGGAGCACATGTGTTCCCAGTAAGAAACGTTCCTGACATTGTAAAAATCGATGACTATATTAAGAACAATAAAGTAACAGACGTAGCTGTAATCGGTGGTGGATTTATCGGTATCGAAGTAATGGAAAACCTTAAAATGTCAGGTGTCAATGTAACTTTAGTTGAAGCTGCTAATCAAGTTATGGTTCCATTTGATAAAGATATGGCTCAATTATTACAAACTGAAATCATAAATAACGGTGTTGATTTAATAGTTAGTGACGGACTAGCTGAAATCAAAAAAGACTGCGTAGTAACTGTAAGTGGAAAAGAAGTAAAAGCACAAGTAGTAATTATGGCAATTGGAGTAAGACCTGAAGTGTCATTAGCTGTTGCAGCTGGTGTTGAACTTGGTGTTACTGGTGGTATTAAAGTTGATCATAATTATCAAACAAATCTTAAAGATGTTTATGCAGTAGGAGATGCGATTGAAACTTATTGCTCACTTATTAGAAAACCTTCAAGATTAACATTAGCTGGACCTGCTCAAAGACAAGCAAGAGGTGCTGCTGATCATATGTATGGAAGAACTGTACAAAACAAAGGTGTTATCGGATCAAGTTGTGTTCATATCTTCGGCTTAAACGCTGCTAACACTGGATTAAATGAAAAACAATGTACTGCAGCCGGAATTCAATATGATTACGTATATATCATTCCTGGTGATAAAGTAGGAATCATGCCTGCATCTAACCAAATACATTTAAAATTACTATTTGAAGTTCCAACAGGAAAAATCCTTGGATGTCAAGCTGTTGGTAGAGGAAATGTTGACAAACGTGTTGATGTAATCGCTACTATGCTTACAATGGGTGGAACATTAGAACAATTGAAAGAATTAGAATTATGTTATTCTCCAATGTTCTCAACTGCAAAAGACCCTCTTAATCATGCTGCTTTAGTTGCTTTGAATATTCTTAATGGAGATTTCAAACAAGTTAAAGTTACAGAAGTAAGAGACATAGTTGAAAACGGTGGATATATTATTGATGTTAGAGAACCAAACGAATGGGAACAAGGACACATTAAAACTGCACATAACATTCCTATGAGTGAATTCAGACAAAGATTAGATGAAATTCCAACTGACAGACCTGTATACTTACATTGTAGATCTGCTCAAAGATCATATAACGTAACAAGAGCATTAGGTCAATTAGGATTTGACAACGTTTATAACATTTCAGGTTCATACCTAGGAATTTGTTGTAACCAATATTTTGAAGATGTACAATTAAACAGAGATAAAATTGTGACAGAATACAATTTTAAATAAAATTTTCTATACGGAGGAAAAAAATGAAAGCTTTAAGTAAAAAACAACTGATTGAAGCAGTTGTTGGATTCGCGTTAATCGCGTTGGTATTAGTTCTTGGATTTACTGGTGTTCTTGCAGGAATGGTGTTTGTAAAAACTTTAATCGGTTTAGGTTTAGGTTATGCATTAACTAGAGGAGATTACGGTTTCGCTGGTTTGTCTAACAGAACTTGTAGAAAAGGTTCTACAAAACTTATTAGATCATTAATGTTAATGTTTGTAGTATCATCAATAATCGTTGGTGCATTACTAGTTAGTGGAAAAATCGCTGTTACAAACTTATGGATCAACCCAATTTCATGGGGATTATTAATTGGTGGTATCTTATTCGGTATCGGTATGGCTTTCTCTAGCTGTTGTGCTACAGGAGTTTTACAAGATTTCCCATTAGGATTTAGCCGCGCCTTAATCACTATAGTATTCTTTGGAATCGGTGTATTCTTAGGATTCCCATTAATGTCTACTGGATTTGCTCAAAACTCACTATTTGCATCTGCTAGTGACCCTAACGGTGTATGGTTCGTTGACTGGTTCTCAAACGGTGGAACTAATTTAGTTAACGGTGTTGTTGGAGCTATTTTATTAACAGTTTTACTTGCTGTTGGTGTTGGTGCATTAGCAAAATGGTATGAAAAGAAAATTTCTAAAAACTTTACTCCTGAAGTAGTAGCTGTTGAAGTTGAAGAAGTAAGTGTTTGGAATAAATTCTTTGTTAAAAAATGGTCAATGACTCAAACAGCTTTAGTAATTGCAATCTTATTCGGAGCAATATATGCTGTATCTAGTGCTGGTTTGGGAGCTTCAACTGTTTATGGTAACTGGTTCGGAACTATTTTAGTTAAATTTGGTGCTGATCCTGCAAATCTTGCAGCTTGGACTGGAAGACCAGAATCATCATTTACAACTGCACTATTCGCTTCATCAGGATATATGCAAAATGTTGGTATCATTGTTGGTGCTTTCGTTGGTTTACTATTATCTGGTAGATTTACAGATGCATTCAAATCTGGATTAAAAATCAAACCTTTAGAAATCTTATTATTCGTTGCTGGTGGATTATTACTAGGATTCGGTACAAGATTATCATTAGGTTGTAACGTTGGTGCATTATATACACCAATCGCTAACTTCTCATTAGCTGGATGGTTCTATTTCTTCTTCTTATTCTTCGGAGGATGGATTGGAAACAAAATCAGAAAAGCATTCTACGTTAAAGTAGACACTACAAAAATAGCTTAAGAGATTTTCAATTTATAATTCAAATAGGTCTTTAACCATAAAGGTTAGAGACTTATTTTTTAATTTTAGATATTCAAAAAATGTATTGGTGTTTATTAAAACTTTATATTATAATGTATATAGTGAATTTATCCATCTAAAAAGGAGGTAATGTATGAAATTCAAAAGAACAATTGTATGGACGGTAGTAATTACCTTGTGGTTCCTTTTTACAATGTATCAGTTGAAAGAAGGATTTAATGGAGCTGTTGTCATACCTAATCCATACTTAGTAATAAAAAGTTTCATTAATATACTTAAAAATGGATATGCAAGTCATACACTCCTTCAACATGCTGGAGCTAGTTTTGGAAGATTGTTTACTGCCATCTTAATTGCAGTACTAACCGCAATACCTCTAGGGCTCTTATGTGGATATGTTAAAAAGATTGAAACTGTTGTTTCAACAATAGTGGAGTTTATCAGACCGTTACCCCCTTTGGCTTACTATACAATTATTATATTAGCAACACAAATTGGAAATACATCAAAAGTTATACTTTTATTTATCGCTGCTTTCGCACCAATGTATATTGCCTGTGTTCAAGCAGTTAAGCAAGTTAGGAAAGATTATATTTTATCTTCACAAACCTTAGGAGCGAACGGAATACAAATTTTTAGGAATGTTGTGTTACCTAGTGCGTTACCAAATATCTTTACAGGGATTAGAACAGCGATAGGTGTTGCATATACCACATTGGTAAGTGCCGAAATGGTAGCTGCTAAATCAGGATTAGGATATATGATTTTATATGCATATAATGTATTTCAAACTGAAGTTGTATTTGTTGGTATTATCTTAATTGGTATATCAGCTGTATTATTAGATGATTTATTAAAGTTTACGGAAAAGAAATTAGTATTTTGGAAAGGACAAGCTTAATGAGAAAATTACAAATAGTATTATTGTTAATGTTAATGGTTTTATTTGCTGGATGCTCTGGAGATGCAAAAGTTGTTAACATTGGACTTCTTATGGTTCCAAATGATGCAATTCTAGCAAAACAAATGGGATTGTTTGAAGATAAATTTGGAGAATTAGGATATGATGTTAATTATCAAATCTTCGATTCAGGGTCAGCGGCTAATGTAGCTATTGTTACAGGAGAAACTGATTTTGCTACAATGGGGAATATTAATGGACTTGTAGCACTTGGAAGAAATATGGATGCCGAATTAGTTTGGATTCATGAAACATTAGGAGCAATAGAAGCTCTTGCTGTTAAAACTGACTTAAACATTGAAAGTCCTGAAGATTTAGCAGGCTTAAAAATAGCTACACCATTTTCTTCAACTGCACATTATGTCTTATTGAACGTGTTGAAAGAAGCTGGTTTATCTGAAACTGATGTTGATTTATATAATATGAATACTGCATCAATTGTAGCTGCTTGGGAAAATGGAAGTATCGATGCAGCTTATACTTGGCAACCATCTTTAGGAATTCTTCTAAATAATGGTGGAGAAGTATTAATAGATAGTGAAGATATGATTGAAAAAGGTTATATGACAGCGAACATTGAGTTGGCTAGAAAAACATTTGCAGAAGAACATCCTGAATTAGTAGAAGCATATATTGAATGTATGTATGAAGCAAATGAATATTACCAAAACAATAGAACAGATGCTATTGCAAAATTAGCAGATGAATTAGATATAGAAGCAAATGATGTTTTAATTCAAGTAGAAGGTTCAATCTGGACTAGCTTAACGGAAATGAAAAGTGAAACATTCATTAGTGGATATGTTGATACGATGTACGAACAAACAATCTTTATGTTTGAACAAGCTTTACTAGACCGTGTAGTTACAAGGGCTGAAGTAGCTACTTTTATTAACAATGAATATGCAATAGCTGTAGAAACTAGTTCAGCAACTACAAAAGAATGAAAAAGATAATTGAAATAAACAATATCAGTGTAGATTATGATTTAGAAGATGATCAAGAACCTGCAATAAACAATGTTTCATTAGATATAAATGAAAATGAATTTGTTTGTATCTTAGGGCCATCCGGTTGTGGTAAATCAACATTGTTAAAAGCAATCGCTGGTTTTGTAAAACCTTTTAAAGGAAATGTATTAATGAATGGGGTGGAAATCATAGGCCCTGATAAGTTAAGAGGGGTAGTTTTTCAAGAACCTAATTTATTTCCTTGGTATAACGTATTTCAAAATGTTGCAATAGGTCCCAAACTTGGAAAAACATCAAAAATAGAAATAAATAGAATTGTTGATAAATATTTAGCTCAAGTAGAACTTCTAGAATTTAAAAATGCAAAAGTTTTTGAACTTTCAGGAGGTCAAAAACAGAGAGTTGCTATCGCAAGAACCTTAGCGAATAATCCGGAGGTAATTCTGATGGATGAGCCTTTTGGAGCTTTGGATAGTTTTACAAGACAAAAAATGCAAACGATGATTAGAGAATTATGGAATAAAAATAATGCAACCATTTTCTTTGTAACTCACGATATTGATGAAGCACTTTCTTTAGCTACAAAAATATATGTGATGCGCAGTGGTGAAAAAAGTATCGTAATGGATTATGACCTTAATTACACTTTTAGATTATTAAAGAATCCAAAAGAAAGAGTTTATGAAGAAAAAGAATTTATCTTACTTAAGGATGAAATTATTAGTTTATTAGAAGAGTAAATTTAAAACAGTGGAAATTTCCACTGTTTTTTTTTAGAATTTATTAATTTCTTCGTTTAACCACTGTGCTCTTGTATTAAGGTAATAATCTAAGAATTCAAGTTGTTTTTGATAAGTATCGGCTGCTAATACTTCAGGAGCTGTGTACCAATCCTCCCAAACGCCTATTATATCCCATTTTAAGAAGTTATTATACCTTGAGTGAGTAATAGAAGCGGCTACAGGATAAACGTTTTGAAGAAGCGCTTGAATCTGTATATTGTATAGTTCATTCCATCGCTCTTTTAGATGCAATTTAAAAGAATCATATTCCATTAGGTAGTTAAACCATATATTTTTGTAAGGTAATGAAGTGTACCAACCTTCTGGTTGTCTTAAAAAGTCTTCTAAATGTCCTGGATTACCTGTGGAAAGGTCAAAATCCCAAATGGGACCCATTTTAAGTAATCCACCAGTGTCTTTATAAAAATAGACACTTGAATATCCAGAATCTACGTTTTGGAATAATTCATTGACGATAAACCAATCAATAAAAGTTGATTCATCTATATAAGCTGAATAATCAAAGCCGTTTCTTAAAGCTGTTAAGGTGGTAGCGAAATAATCTTCAATGTAATAAAGTTGTTGCTGGCTGTAATAAGACTTATCCGTTTTAGGAGATTTTACTACATAAGGAACTCCATACAAGTTGAAGTAGTCCCAACCTTCAACACCCTCTGTAAATTGGGGGTCTAACATTCTTTTGTCGAACTCAATAAGATATCCTGTATCTAGATTAGCTGATTTCTCTTCGATATCTACTCGATCATTCGTTACTTCTATTTGATCTGTTAACATATAATTACCTAGATATTCATCATTAATAAATACATCTACGAATGCAGAACTAGGAGTGAAAGCCATATTCATGCTTTCAGATAAAGAATTTGCTAAATAATTTCTTATTAATGTTTGATCAGCGAAATTAGCTAATATCACCCAATCATCTTCAGAATAGTCAAATAAGAGATTTGTTTTCTCTGAAAACTTCATACGATAAGATAACTTTGGCATCTCAAAGGTAGAGTTTCCTCTCGCTCTGATATTAAATGTTTGATCAGTATGCAAAGTGATTGGTTCTAGATTACTATTATAGGTTACAAGTGTAAACTCACCAGTAACATATTCTTCTTTAGAAACAACTTCTTGGGCTTGCAAGGTGTTGATACGAATTTCAGGTATTCTATCTAAAAGACTAATTTCTTTAATGGTTAGATTATAATTTAATAATTGTGTAACTCCTTGATAAGTTACAGTAACATTTAAGCTCATATATTGATCTTTTTCAGGGAAAGGATAGATATAGTAACCATTATAAATACTAGAAATATCTACTAAGTATTGAACAGACAAACCATCCATTTCAAATACAGGCATCAAAAAGTCTGAACGAACAGTACTAGGAATTTCTAGTTCTAATCTTTCATTTACATCTAAAAAGACCTGAGTAATTAAATCCAAATTATATTGAGTTTCATTTTCTACTAACCTAATCGTAATCGATTTAGTTAGAGTTAAATCATTATAAGTGACTTCAATAACCAAAACACTATTAATTCCATCTAAACTTGCATTGTATTCAATTATATTATCTGTCAAGTATAAATCATCTTGATAATAACTAACTAAAATATCTTGGTTCTCAAGAACGGGTAAAGTAAAATCTTCCGTCAATTCTCTAGGAATTAAAGAACTTAAGTAATCTAATTGTTCGCTTAATTGAAGTTCAGTTGTACTTATAAAAGTAGTAGAACTTGTCTCTAAATTAGTTGTAATACCATTTGTAGAAGTTGTCTGTACGCTTGTTGTAACGGCGTCACAGCTAACTAAGTATGCAGTTGAAAGTAATAAAAATAATATGAATATTTTTTTCATAGACAGGACTCCTTTACATTATTATTAATATTCTACCATAAAACGAAATAAATGTATCTAAATTAAGCTAGAATACCTTTTCATTAAAGAGAATAGTTGTACTTGTATATGGCCAAGTTTAGCCTACAAAAAATCTATCATTTTGATAGAAAAAATATTGGTTTGAAACTTCTTAATAGCTATTGATTTGAAAGCGTTTGTATTATATACTTATAATAATTGTAAGGGAAGAAAGTATATAATTATCTAAATATATTATAGAAAAGCCCTAACGGAATAGGCATATTTTTGGAGGATATTATGGAAGAGCAACAAGCAAAAAGAAGACCAACAATAAAGAATGTATTTTCATACGCTGTTGGGGATTTATATGGTGGAGGAGCTTTCTTCATTATTGGTGCATTATTTTTAATATTTTTAACAGATGTAGCTGGAATGAGTCCCGCTTTAGCTGGGGCAGTAATTCTTATTGGTAAAGTATGGGATGCTATTAGTGATCCAACTATGGGATATATATCTGATAATACTAGATCAAAACATGGTAGGAGAAGAATATACTTTTTGATTGGTATATTACCTATATTTTTATCTTGGTTCTTATTGTGGAGTAATTTTGGCGTTCAAAGTGAAGTTGGAAAATTTATTTACTATCTTTTAGTATATTTATTATTTAATACAGCTTTTACCTTGGTTATGGTTCCCTATAATGCAATGCCTGCAGAAATGGCTACAAACTATAAAGATAGATCAAAATTGATTACTGTTAGAATGGCTTTTTCTCAAGGTGGTATGCTCCTTGGGGCAGTTTTACCTTTAACAATCGTTGGGTTCTTTGGAACTCCAAGTGTTGGATATATGGTTATGGCAACTGTATTTGGTTTGCTTTTCTCTATTCCATGGATATTTGTTTTTAGAGGAACTTACGAACAAGTTAGAGTGTTAGAAGAACCTAAAAAATTGAAAGCAAATGAGATTGCTAAAAAAATAAGTAAAGAGTTTGGCTCTACTGTAAAGAATAAGTCTTTAAGAGTTCAAATTTCTATGTATATCGCAGCTTTTGTATCTATGGATGTATTTAATGCGCTATTAATATTCTATATTAGAGATTATATTTATAAAGGAATAGATATGGGCGGAAATTATCAAATACTTTTAGGTATCGTGGTTGTATTCCAAATGTTGTCTTTAATTATTGTAATGAAGAATGTAAATAAATTTGGGAATGCGAAAACTTATAGAATACATGCCCTATCTTGGTTCGCCGCACTTATTGCTTTAATATTTGTGCCACCTGGTGCAGTTTTTTACGTTGTTTTAGTAATTGGTGTTGTTATCGGTTTTGGATTAAGTGGTTGCGTTATGACACCATATAATATGTTAGCTTTTGTAGTAGATGCAGATGAAATGATTACTACAAAAAGAAGAGAAGGAACATATGCTGGGGTGATGACATTTTTAAGAAAAATAGCCCAAGCTTTAGCATTATTCTTAGTAGGATTAGGACTAGAATATTTTGGTTATGTGGCTCCAATTAACGATATTGTTCAAATCCAATCAGATGCGACATTAAACGGTATTAGACTCGTATTCTTTATAGCACCTCTAACACTAATTATACTTGGAGTAATCTCTTCATTGAGATTTAAAATTACACCGAATAATCATAAGATACTAATGAGCGAAATTGAAAGATTAAAAAATGGTGGTTCTAAGAAAGAAGTAAACAATAAAACGAGAGAAGTTTGCGAAGCAATCACAGGACTTGATTACAAAGACTTATATATTAAAGAGGCGGAATAACAATGATAAAGAAAATTAATAATGGTTTTGAAATTTACAAAGATGAATTATTGTTAATCAGACATACTGAGGAGTTGCCAGCATTCTATTTAGGATCTAAAGATTTAACTATTTCTATGAAGAATGGAGAATTTGATATAGAAGATTCAACGGTATATCATCCTCTTATTAATTATAAAATCTCAAAAAACAGAATTGTATTTGATGAACTAAATATAGCATTGATTGAAACAGAAGATAAGTTATTACATTTAGAATTTTCGAATACGGATAAACCATTAAAGATATTGATTCAAGCAAAGCATGATGAAAAGATTTTTGGCTGCGGTGAACATTTTACTTCTCTAAATTTAAGAGGCCACATGGTGAAAAACTTAGTGGAAGAACATATTACTAGGAAACAAATATATAACAAAATATTGCGAAGAATTTTTGGCTTGAAACCTAAAAAATGGAAATTCGAAGAGTATAAAACATACTTTGTTTCTCCTACATATATCTCAACAAACAATTATTTTTTACATGCGGAAACAAATAGTTATGGAAGACTAGATTTCACAAGTGAAACACATCACGAATTAACATTTTTAACAATGCCAAAAGAGTTGGTTATTGGTAAAGAAGATAACTTATTAGAATTAAGTGCAATGCTAACAAAACAAAGAGGAATTATGCCAAAACTTCCGGATTGGATATATGACGGAATGATTCTTGCCATTCAAGGTGGAACAAAGATTTGTGATGAGAAACTTACAAAGATGCTTGATAGAGGGGCAAAGGTTTGCGGTATCTGGTCTCAAGACTGGTGTGGCGAATTATTTACAATGTTTGGGAAACAAGTATTATGGAATTGGGAAGAAAATAGCGCACTTTATCCTAATTTAGAAGCATTTATCCAAAAATGGAACAAATTAGGAGTAAAATTCTTAACTTATATAAATCCGTACTTAAATGCAAATGAATTAATGTATCAAGAAGCTTCTACTAAGAATTACTTGGTAAAGAATAAAGATGGTAGTGATTTTTTAACGAAAGCGACTACTTTCGATTTTGGGATAGTTGATTTGACGAATCCAATTGCTTATGATTGGTATAAGGATATTATTAAGAACAATTATTTAAAACTCGGTATTATGGGTTGGATGGCTGATTTTGGTGAGTATCTACCATTTGAATGTGATTTAGCGAATGGTACTGGAGAACAAATGCATAATACTTGGCCCGATTTATGGATTCAATTGAATCGAGAAGTTTTAGAAGAAACTAATATGTTAGGCAAAGCTATATTTTTTAATAGAGCTGGATACAAAGATAACGTAAAATACTCAACATTAATTTGGAATGGAGATCAACACGTTGATTTTTCAGATGATTTTGGAATGGGATCTGTTGTAAGGTCTACCTTATCTCTTTCCTTGTCAGGAGTTGGAATTACACACTCTGATGTAGGTGGTTATACAACTGTCCCTAAGATTAAAAGAACGAAAGAACTGTTTATTAGATGGATGGAAATGAATACATTTACTCCAGTTCTTAGAGGACACGAAGGAAACAAACCTTGGGTAAATACTCAATTTGATTCAGATGATCAAATCATCGATATGACTGTAAAATTTACCAACATTCACGTACGCTTAAAACCTTATCTTTTGTCAGTTGAAAATGAATATCAAACAAAGGGCTACCCAATGATGAGACCGACATTTATGTATTATGATTTATATACTGACCAATGTTTCTTATTGGGAAGTGATTTGTTGGTATGTCCAGTAATTAAAAAAAGAGCGAAAAAGATGCTAGTAAGCATTCCTAGCAACAGTTGGGTTCACTTGTTTACAGGAGTTGTTTACAATAAAGGAAAGCATATCATAGAAGTGCCACTAGGAACTCCTCCGGTATTCTATAAATCAGAGTCATTACATAAATCAACTTTTGAAAATATTACGGAATATATACTATCAGTGTAAAGCATAAATATGATTATAGGATTAGAATAAAGTAAAAAATAGTATCTCTAATTTGGGAGATACTATTTCTTATTTTTATCAAAATGTTATAATTTAATATGAGAATAAATAGGAGTCGTTCAATGTTAGAAAGTGATATGTATCTACCAATAAAAGAATACTTAGAACGTTTAGATTATACTGTGAAAGCAGAAGTTCGGAATTTAGATGTACTTGGGAAAAAGGATGACCTAATGATTGTTGTTGAAATGAAAAAACAACTATCATTAAAACTTCTATATCAAGGCTGTGATAGACAGAGAATGTTTGATAATGTCTATCTAGCAATATTTGACCCGGGTTATAAGAAAAGAAGAATGAAAGCTTTTAAAGAAAAACTTCACATTCTTCATAGGTTACGACTTGGTTTAATGGTAGTAGATGTTTTAAACAACAAAGTAGAGGTCTTATTAGATCCAAAAGAGTATGTATATAAAAAAAACAACAAAAAGAAAAATCTATTGCTAGATGAATTTGCAAATAGAAAAACTTCTTTAAATAAGGGTGGAGTTAGTAAAATTAAGATAATGACTGCCTATAAAGAACAGGTGATTGAAATAGCTAAAACTTTAGTATATGGGCCCTTAACAACAAAAGAGATTCGTAAATTAACTCAAAACCCAAGAGCAACTCAAATATTATATATAAACTATTATAAATGGTTTAGAAGAGTAGAGAGAGGAAAGTATGAATTAACAGAACTAGGACATAAAGAAATAAATCAATATATTTAGGCTTTACTAAAAAATTGATTATAAATAAAAATAAGAGTATGTTACAAGGAGAAGAACCATGGATTTATTTGAAGTATTAATGTTAGTTTGTTTTGGCTTCGCTTGGCCGACATCAATTTACAAAAGTCTAACAAGCAAATCAATAAAGGGAAAATCTGTAATATTTTTGTATGTTGTAATTGCTGGGTATTTATTTGGTATTGTACATAAGATAATTAATGACCCTGATTTTGTCATTGCATTATATGCTATAAATGCAACAATGGTTTTTGTTGATTTACTACTATATTACCGAAATAAACGATTATTACTCATAAATGAAACACAAGAAACACAAAAATAGACTATATAATGAATAATGTAAGTTATATTTTTTGATATTTTTTTTAGAATATATATTTTTAATATATTCTGTGTTAAAATATAGACTGAAATAAATAAGGAGGAATCTTATGTGGTGGGATAGTTTATCTAATCTTCAACAAACTTCATTTATTATCGCAACAGTAGCTACAGTACTAATGATCATCTTTATTATTATGATGTTAATGGGTATGGATGGTGCTGATTCGTTTGATGGAGACGTTGATTTTGACATGGATGTAGGCGGAGACGTTGATTTTGATACAGACGTCGATTTTAATGCAGCTGACGGAGCTGTAGATGTCTATAACAATGATCCAATAATATCAATTAGCGGATTACGTATTGTAACAGTAAGAGGCGCTTTGGCCTTCTTTAGTATAGGGGGTTGGGTAGTATTTTTATTAGCAGATACTATGCAAATTTGGCTCGCTATAGTTTTAGGGTTTATTGCTGGAGGAATAGCTGCAATATTACTTGCAATTACTATGAAAGCAGTGATGAGATTAGAATCTTCGGGTAATCTTGATTACAGAACAGCAATAGGCAAAACAGCTGCTGTGTATATTAGAGTACCGAAGAACAGTTTAGGAAAAGGTAAAGTCATATTCAATCACCAAGGAAGAATGGTTGAAGTGGATGCAATTAACAGAGGAACTGAAGATCTTACAACAAAAACAGTAGTAAGTATTATTGGTTTAGAAAATGAGACAACTTTGATTGTCAAATTATTAGAGGAGGAAAAATAGTATGTTTTTAGCAGGATTTGAAGCTGCAGGATTGATTATCGCAATAATTGCGATAATAGTTATGGTATTAGTATTTATTGTTTCTAGAATTAGAAAATGTCCATCTGACAAAATTCTAGTTGTGTATGGTAAAGTAGGTAAAAACACGGACGGATCTAATGTATCTGCCGCTTGTATTCATGGGGGAGCAAAATTTGTCTATCCTTTCATTCAAGCATATCAATACATGGATTTAACACCACTTTCAATAAGTGTTGATTTAACAAAGGCGCTATCAAGACAAAATATTCGTATTGATGTACCTTCAAGATTTACAGTAGGTATCTCAACAGAACCTGCAATTATGATGAACGCTGCGGAACGTTTACTTGGATTACATTTAGATGAAATTCAAGAACTTGCCAAAGATATTATATTTGGACAATTACGTTTGGTTATCGCAACAATGGACATTGAAGAAATTAATACAAACAGAGATAAATTCTTAGAAGCTGTTTCAGACAATGTAGAAACAGAATTAAAGAAAATAGGACTTAGACTTATCAACGTTAACGTTACTGACATTACTGATGATTCAGGATATATTGATGCACTTGGTAAAGAAGCTGCTGCAAAAGCAATCAATGATGCAAAAAAATCAGTTGCTGAAAAAAATAGAGATGGATCTATTGGTGAAGCAAACGCAATGAGAGACCAAAGAGTTTCAGTTGCTACTGCAAATGCTACAGCAATCGCTGGTGAAAATGAATCTTTAGCTGATATATCAAAAACAGATGCAGGTCGTAGAGAAATTGAAGCAGAATCATTAAGAAGAGCTACTGCAGCTGAGAAAACTGCTGCTGCAAAAGCATTAGAAGAATCTTATGTTGCTGAACAATTAGCCGAACTTGCGAGAGCTGCTAGAGAAAAAGCTTCATTGGAAGCAGATGTTATTGTTAAATCAGAAATCGATAAACAAAAGAAAGTTATCGAAGCAGAAGCTGTTGCGGAAACATTCCGTAGACAAGCCAAAGGTAAAGCGGATGGTATCTATTCTAAAATGGAAGCAGAAGCACGTGGTACTTTTGAAGTTCTTTCAAAACAAGCTGCAGGGTTTAAAGCATTAGTAGATGCTGCTGGAAATGATTCAGATTCAGCTGTTCAATACTTAATCGCTCAAAAACTTGAAACATTAGTTGGTATTCAAGTTGAAGCAATTAAAAATATTAAATTTGATAACATTACTGTTTGGGATGGCGGTTCAAACGCTGACGGTAAAACACAAACAGCTAATTTCGCTTCAGGTTTAATGAAATCTATTCCACCTATGAGTGATTTATTTAAAATGACTGGAATGGAACTTCCAAGTTTCTTAGGAAAAGAAATTAAGAAAGAAGAAAAGCCGGTTACTCCAATAGTGGAAAAAGCACCTGAAAAACCAGCAAAAAAAGATAAATAATATAAACGGAAAGCACTTCGAATTACAGAAGTGCTTTTTTTTATTTAAAATATTGCTTATAACTTCAATCTTCCCTAGTTTATGCTATAATATTAAAAAAGGAGATATATTATGATAGAATTTTTTGAGAATACAAGTCCGGTAATAGCGGCATTAGTTGGAACCGCATTTACTTATTTTATGACAGCTACAGGAGCGGCGATGGTGTTTCCTTTTAAGAAGATTAACCAAAAAATTTTAAATGGTATGTTAGGATTTAGTGCCGGAGTTATGATAGCAGCTTCATTTTGGAGTTTATTAAATCCTGCTATTTTATTAGCTGAGGAATTAAGAGAATCTGGAGCTATGAGTGCACCTTCATGGGTGCCAGCTGTAATAGGGTTCTTATCAGGAGGAATATTCCTTTTATTAGTTGACAAAATACTACCGCATATTCATATGGAAACAAATCATAAAGAAGGTGTTAAATCATCTTGGCAAAGATCGGTATTGTTAGTTTCAGCGATTACAATACATAATGTTCCGGAAGGCTTGGCTGTTGGGGTTGCATTTGGTGCAGCAGCTGCGGGTATACCAGGAGCTAGTATTGGTGCGGCTGTAGCCTTAGCAATTGGTATCGGTATTCAAAACTTCCCTGAAGGAGCAGCTGTAAGTATTCCTTTAAGAAGAGAAGGAATGTCTAGAGGAAAATCATTTATGATTGGGCAATATAGTGGTGTTGTTGAACCAATTGCCGGGGTATTAGGAGCTTTACTTGCAGTTAGCTTGAGAAACTTTTTACCGTATGCATTAGCTTTTGCAGCAGGAGCTATGATTTATGTTGTAATTGAAGAATTAATCCCTGAATCACAAATGTTGAAGACATCAAAAATAGCAACAATTGGAGCTATGTTAGGATTCTCAGTTATGATGTTATTGGATGTAGCCTTAGGATAAAAAGGAGATAATTATGAAGATTAAATGGTTGGGACATTCTTGTTTTAAAATAACAGAAGGAGATTATTCAATTGTCATAGATCCATATAATCCACTTATGTTTCCAAGACTAGAAAAGTATACAGTCTCTGCAAATCAAATTATTTGTTCACATAATCATGAGGATCATAATTTTAAGAAAGCAGTTACCTTAATACAAACATCCAAAGAGAATCCGTTTAAAATTGATACTTTAACCACTTACCATGATGATTCAAAGGGATCAACTAGGGGATTAATGACAATTCATATTCTAGAAGTAAATGGAATAAAGATTGCTCATTTAGGAGATATAGGTTGTGAATTAGAAGAAGATCAAATACAAAAACTTTGGGGTTTAGATTTTTTAATGATACCAGTAGGCGGATATTATACAATTAACGCAGAAACTGCCAAAAGGTTAATAGATCGAATAAAACCTAAAACAGTTATACCGATGCACTATCGAGGAGAATTATTTGGTTTTCCAGTATTAGCTACATTAGATGATTTTACTAAATTTTATAAAAAAAATGAGATTACATATCTAAAATTCAATGAAATTGACTTAGAAAACAAATTAACAACTAAAGTATTAGTATTTAATATAGCAAGGTCTTAGTTTAATAAACTCAATTAATATACGATTAAAAAAGCGAATTGTTTCGCTTTTTTTTTAATATATCGCTAATTTTCTGTTATAATCTCGAGTTTCTCATTAAAAAAACTACAAAAGTGAACTTAAGACCGTAATAAAGTCATAAAGTTCACTTTTTTTAAAATTTATGTTGTGGAAAACGGTGTAATATGTTATAATGTATCTATGGCATATATAACAATAAGAAAAAACCGTGAAGGTAGACAATATGTATATCTTGTCGAATCATTTAGAGTTAAAGACAAGGTACATAAGAGAACACTTGAATCTTATGGTAGACTAGATTTTATGGAAAAAAACGAACCAGGCGTTTATGAAAGATTAAGAATTGAAGCGCAAGAAGGGTTGATTGGTCGTACAATTCCTAAAAGACTAGAAGTATCATATGATTCAGAAAAAGAAATCTCATATGAGATTAAACAGTATGGATGGAAATTATTTGAATCCATCTTTGAAATGATTCGTATAAAGGAAGCATTAATGGAGACATTTGATGATTCAAATAAAGTATCTAAGCTTTTGGATATTTTGAAACTTCTAACTTATCAACGAGTGTTAAGACCTGGAAGTAAACTCTACACACAAAAAAATCAAAGTGATATGTTTGGTAATTGGAAAATTAAGGAAAATAAAATGTATCGCAGTTTAAAAAATCTATCTATAGCTAAAGAAAATATCCAAGTAAAAGCGCATGAAGGTGTTGGACATCATATAGGAAGACAAGCTACACTAGTCTTCTATGATGTAACTAACTATTACTTCGATATTGATATTAATGATCCAGATACAGTGGATGAAGAAACTGGAGAGATTACGGAAGGGTTTAGAAAAAAAGGGCCATGTAAAGCAAAAAGTGGTAATCCAATTGTTCAATTAGGACTATTTATGGACATGAACGGAATACCAATTTCTTACAAACTATTTAAAGGAAACACCGTAGATGTGAAGACTTATATTCTCGCAATTGAACAAGTAAAAAAACAATTTGGATTAGAGCGAATCATAGTCGTTGCAGACAAAGGGATGAATAGTAAAACAAATGTGGGACTTACTTCTAATAATAACGATGGCTGGCTCTTTTCCCAAAAACACAGAGGGAAAAGAGGCGCAAATAAAGCAATACAAGACTTTATTCTAGAGGGTAATGACTGGGAGTTTAATAAAAAAGCAACATTCGCAAAAAAATCAATGATCCATCAAAGAAAACTAGGAGACGGTCTTAGCGTAAGTGAAAAGATAGTCGTTACATGGAATAAAAAATATGCGATAAGAGAGAAGATACGCAGAGACGGCGCATTAGATTACGCAAGAAAACTTACAAACCCAGAACTCTTTAGACAAACGGCTAAAAGAGGTGGAAAGAAATACCTAGAAATTATGTATAAAGATAAAGAAAGTAATGAGTTAAAGCCATTTAATCCATTAATAACTATTGATCAAGATAAAGTAGACTTTGATGAACAATTTGATGGCATTAACGTTTTAGTTACAAGCGAAATCAATATGAGTGATGATGACATCATCGCTCATTATGGTAGTTTGTATAAGATTGAAGACTGTTTTAGAGTCACTAAGACAGAATTCAACGCAAAACCTGTTTATGTTAGGTTAGAAGAACATATAGAAGCACACTTCTTAACTTGTTTTCTATCATTAATCATTATCAGGGTCTTACAGCATAAAACAAACTGGAAGTTCAGTGCTAGAAAACTAATTGAAGCAATCAATAGCGCAAGAGCAATAGAATTAACAAAGGGATTCTATAAAGTAACAGCAAACGAGGATTTAAAAGAATTATTTAGAATGCTGGATATAGATTTTAATAAAGAAATAGTTCGACATGAAGACTTAAAAAACTTCAATAAAACGTGGTGTACTACAAAATAAATCGCTAAAAAAACACTATCTATGGCTAATTTAAGCCTTGGATAGTGTTTTATGTTTAAAATTAATGAGAAACTCGAGATTATGTCCTTAATATTTGATGTGTTATATAATGTTTTAGATCCTAGAATGAAAATGGGTTCCAATAAACTTTCTAGAGATTAATTACTTTCTAGTATCAAAAAAAATAAAAGCAGATTTTTCAATCTGCTTTTTTAAATATTATTTTTTCTTAAGTTGTGTAAATACAATAAACGCTCCAGCACTTAATACCGCTAGGCCTCCTACAATTGAAATGATAATAGTAGGAAGTGGATTGTAATCCTCGATTGTGGTATCTTGGTACAGAATGTAAGTTGAATGCTCTTCAACAGAAATTTTTTCTCCGCCTTTGAATGTCTCAATTTCAGTATCTCCAGCAATTTCATTATTAGTTATCAATACCCAACCGCCACCAGTAGGGAGTTTCAATTTTGTATTTTTAGTATTTGAATTTTGAATCACTAATATTTCTCCATATGCATCATTAGACGCACCATTTGAAATTTGATAAGCGATAATACCTTCTTCATCTTCATATAAGAATGATAAGTTATCTAAGATATCTTGTGAAGTAGACATTCTAAATGATTCGTGAGTATTTCTTAATTCTATTAATTCTTTTACATAAGCAAACATATCAGCGCCATCAGCACTTGTTTTTAGTGACCAGTCTATTTGGTTTACTGAATCAGGTGATTCATAGCTATTGTGGTCAAATCCTGTGCCACTTTCACTTGGTTTAGATCTTAGGAATTCATCTCCAGCGTGGATAAATGAAATACCCTGTGAAGTAAATATAATACCGTATGATTGTTTTGCAAGTGGTAAAATTAAGTCTAGTTCATCATCTTCTTCAAGCGTTAAATATAATTTGTCATATAAAGTATTATTATCGTGACAAGCTACATAGTTAATTGTTTTATTAGGATCTTTATGCCAAGCAGTATATAGAACAGAAGGATGACTAATTCCACCAACGATACCATATTTTACAGCATTTATTAGACTCAAGTCACCTTGAATCCAACCACCTTGTTCTCTAGCAAAAACGGAACCTTTAATTCCATCACGCGTTGCATCATTGAAAGCACCAACACCTTCGATTTCAGCTAAATTTGTTTTTCCTGCTTTTAAGCTATCTGCTAAAGGTGATGTTCCACCAGTCCATGGTTCACCATAGACCATTATCGTTGGATCTATTTCATGTAATTCCGCAGCGATAATTTCCATTGTTTCAGTATCATGTAAAGCCATTAAGTCAAAACGGAAACCTGATAAGTTATATTCAGTAGCCCAAAATAGTAATGAGTCCACCATGAATTTTCTCATCATTGCGCGTTCTGAAGCAGTTTCATTACCAGTACCTGATCCATTACTGAAAGAACCATTGTTATTCATTCTATAGTAATAACCTGGTACTATTAAACTAAAGTTTGAATCAGCAGATTGTCCTGTATGATTGTACACAACATCCATATTCACTCTAATGTCCGCTTCTGAATAAGCCATTACAACTTGTTTTAATTCTGTAATTCTTGTTAAACCATCATATGGATCAGAAGAATAAGAACCTTGAATTGCATTAAAGTTTAAAGGCATGTATCCCCAGTTAAATAAATTATATCCTTCTTCATCAAGTCTTGTTTCGTCAACCATTCCAAAATCAAAGAATGGAAGTAGTTGAACATGTGTTACACCTAGTTCAACGATGTGATCAAAACCAGTGGTTGCACCTTCATAAGTAGTCCCTTCTTCAATTAAGCCTAAGAATCTACCGCGATTAGCTTCGGTGCCATTCCAAGTTGTTGAAGAAGTTAAATCTCTTACATGTAATTCATAAATAATTGCATCAGTATTATTAACCATTATATCTGGTCTGTCATTATATGAGAATCCTTCAGGATTTGTTTGAGAAAAGTCAACTACTAATCCGCGGTATCCATTGACACCTACACCTTTAGCGTATGGGTCAACTACCTCATTAGTAACACCTCCGTTAGTAACTGAGAATGTATAATAAGTTCCATGTAAATTGGAATCAGCAATATATTCAAAAGTTCCTTTTTCTGAAGCAGTCATAGCAATTGTTTCTGAAGGTGTATCAGTACCACCATCCGCTAAGCTCGTACCCGTAGAATAAAGATTTAAAGTAACATTTTCAGATATCGGCGCCCAAACTCTAAATATTGTATTGCTTCCGTCTATAAAAGCTCCTAAATCTCCATCATATGCATAAGCAGTTTCAAAAGCTTCTGAATCATAAATTCCATCAAATCCAATTTGTAATTCATTTACAGAACTATCTGAACTAAACGTAGCTTCAATAGTATATTTATGAGCAAAACTTAAATCGTTTGTTAAAACAATTGTACCTTCTGTATCATCGATTACAATACTTTCAATGCTCTCTGGAATTCCATCAGCGTAAACAGTAATATTAGCAGAAGGAATTGTTTCAGTGGCTTCAAAAGTAATTGTATTCATATTTGTAAAGTAGGCGTATTTGAATTTAGGTGATTTTACCGGCCCATCTATATCATCTAATGATGTACCAATTGCAGCATCACCTTCAACGAAGTAGTAATGCAATTCACCGTTGCTAGAATTTGCAGGTATTTCAATAAATCTATCGCTAGCAATATCTTTTTCTAACCAAGCGCCTTTTCTAATAATTAATCCCATTTTTGTAATGCCAGGGAATGTGTCGTCAATATCTATAATAGCTACCACTCCACCAAAATTATATTCAGCTGACGTTTCGTCGGTGACAAAGTCAAATTGAGCACCTTCTTCGCTTGTAGGCATGTTTTGCCAACCCCAAACATTCCAGTTATCGTAATCTCCTCCAAAACGGTAATAATGTAAGTAAATTTCATTAGAAGCTTCATCAGCTTCAATTTGTTGTGCAAACCCAAAAATCGAGAATATAAGCACAAGTAAAACAAGAATTTTTTTCATATATCTTCCCCTCTATATCTTTCAATATATTTTTCTGATTTTCTTCATTATAACACATCAATACAATTCTTAGAATACAGCATATTAAAAATGAAAACGATAACACATACTAAAAATAGCCATTTGTCTTCTTGCCTATTTATATGCTATTGTAAAGAAATTTGTAAAGTGATAGAATATATGTATTCAATAAAAATTAAAAAAGGGAGAATAAAATATGAAAAAAGCATTATTAATCTTAGCGCTTTCTTTTACAGTTCTTTTAGCTGCTGTTGGATGTAATTCTGACAACACACTAAAGATATGGGTTGGTTCTGAATCTGAAGCATTCTATACTGAAAAGATGGTCGAATATGTAACAGAATATAACAACACACATGATGAAGAATTTCCTTATGAAGTAGTTGTTTCAGGTGTTGATACAGGTACAGCAGCATCAACATTTCTAGATGATACAGAAGCAGGAGCAGACATTTTTACAGTCGCTCATGATAATTTAGGAAAATTGATTGCTGGATCTAGTTCAATCGCACCAATAACAAGTGCTGCATTATTAGCTCAAATTGATGCGGATAATCCAGACAGTTTTAAAGATGTAATAAAAGGAACAGTAGATGGTACAACTTATACTTTTGGTATTCCTTATATTGCTCAATCATTAGTTCTATATTACAACACTTCATACATTACGGCAGAACAAGCAGAAACTTGGGAAGGTATTTTAGCGGCTGCTAAAGCAGCTAATAAACAAGCTCTTTCTTTAACAGGTACTGATGGATTTAATAATTCATTCTTATTACTAGCTACAGATGCAACTGACCACTCTACATCATTAGAGTTATACACTGATGGGGTTCAAGAAAATTGTTTCGCTACTGGTGATGATACAATTGCTAAATTAAAATGGGGTCAAAGTTTCTTTTTAGATGCTAATGGTGCTAAAAAACCATCTGAATCTGGATGGGAAGTAGAAATTAGTGATGAAAAATCTATCTCAGTAATTGGTGGAGCATGGCATTTCTCTGCTGCACAAGCTGCATTAGGAGAAAATTTAGGTATCACTACACTTCCAACATTTACGTTAACTGAAGATGATGCATATGGAACAGCAGTTGCTGGAACAGTTTATAAATCAGGTTCATTTGCAGATACTAAAATGTTTGTTATGAAGAAAAACAGTGAAAGAGCAGAATACTTAGAAGATATTCTATTATTCTTATCAAGTACAGCTGTTCAAGAAGAATCTTTTGAAGCAGTTCAAAACTTACCAGCTTACAAAAACGCTGCTACAGAATTTGAAGCTTTCCAAGAAGATACGTTAGAAGCTGATTTAGCTTCAGCTCAAGTTGAAATGTTTAGTTGGGGAATTCCACAACCTTTTGGATTCTCAAGTAGATTTAATACATATTTTTACTCAAAAGGAGCTCCAGAATTAATCCTAGCTATCCTAGAAAATGCTGAAAATGCATATTCAACTGATCAAGATATATATGATCAAATGGTAGAAATTCAATCAATTTGGACAACAGGATTAAAATTAGAGTAGTATAAATCCTAATTTAAAGGAGATAATATGAACAACGAAGATAATGCAGACAAAAAGGGATTTTTGTCTGCTTTCCACAAATTTTTTAATAAAATAAAAGAACTTTTTGTCGCCTTTGCTAAGCGTTTTAAAGACGCTAGTACAGGGACTAAAATAAGTCATTTCGTTATGGGCTTTGGAAACATAAAACACAAACAGATTTTGAAAGGAATCATTTTCTTTATTGTGCAATTGGGCTTTATCTCTTTGATGGTGTTTTCACCTGAAATAAATGCTACTCCATTTGGTTCAAAATCATTAGTTAATCTAATTACATTAGGTACAGAAGCAGGCGATATTAGTAATCCAACTGACAATTCTATGTTAATGTTATTATTTGGTATTGTAACAATTGGAATGATTTTATTATTTGTAATGACATATTTTGCAAGTATCCGATCTTCTTATAAGGCTGATTTAGATATAAGAGAGGGTAAATTACCAACTACTTTCAAACAAGATTTACAAGCTTTATTAGATGAAAGATTCCATATAGCCATGTTAACACCTGCCTTAATTGGTATATTGGTATTTACGCTTTTACCTACCATATTCATGATAAGTATTGCCTTTACAAATTTTGATTCCTTGCATCCCGCAGGGCAAGTATTGTTTGATTGGGTAGGCTTTGAAAACTTTGTTAATGTATTTAATGGAACAGGTGAAATTGGACATAGATTTTTACCGGTATTAGGTTGGACGATATTATGGGCTTTTTTAGCAACTTTTTCTAATTATATAGGCGGTATATTACTGGCTTTATTAATTAATAGAAAAGGAGTTAAAGGAAAGAAAGTTTGGCGTACAATCTTTATTGTAACGATTGCGTTACCACAGTTTATTACCTTATTGGCTATGAGAAACTTGATGGCTGATTATGGACCAATCAATACATTTATGGTTAATATTGGTTTAATAGATGAACCAATTAATTTTCTAGCAAATGCTGCAAGCCCTTGGGTGGCTAGAATCACTATTGTTGTGATTAATATTTGGATTGGGGTTCCATTTACAATGTTAATGACAAGTGGTATATTAATGAACGTTCCAAGGGACCTTTATGAAGCTGCACAAATAGATGGAGCTACCAAACGTCAAGCATTTAGATATATTACGATACCTTATGTAGTATTTGTAACCACTCCATATTTGATTACTTCATTTATTGGTAATATTACAAACTTTAACATCATATTCTTATTGACTGGTGGTGCACCAAATGTACCAGGATACATCGCTGGTGAAACAGACTTATTAATTACTTGGTTATACAAATTGACTATTGATCAAAATGAATATAATCTAGGAGCTGTAGTAGGTATCTTAACCTTTATTATTACAGCGACTGCTACGTTATTAACTTATACACGTAGTAAATCTTTCAAAGAGGAGGATGCTTTCCAATGATGACCGAAGCCGCAGCTTTAAAACCAAAAGCTTTTAAAAGTGTAAAAAAATCAGAAAGAATTAGCAATATTTTATCTTATGGACTATTGGGAGTGCTTGCCTTAATTTGGATGTTTCCTATAGTTTGGATTATTTTAAATGCATTTAGAACTGAATATAATACATCTGGACAATTAATTGGTATCGTAGTAAGTCATTACTTCCCTACCCAATTAGGTTTAGAGAATTTTAAATTATTGTTCCAAGAAACATTATTCCCGCGTTGGTTCTTGAATACGTTGATGGTGGCTTTCTTTACTTTCATCTTATCAACATTCTTAACCTTATGTGTGGCTTATGTTATGTCAAAACTTAAATTTAAAATGAGAAAGAGATACCTAAGTGTTGCAATTATTTTGGGATTATTCCCAGGATTTATGTCAATGATTGCTATATATTATATATTGAAAGCATTACAATTAACTCAAACATTGTTCGCACTTATTTTAGTTTATTCTTCTGGTGCTGGACTTGGATTCTATGTTGCAAAGGGATTCTTTGATATTATTCCTGATTCACTAGTAGAATCCGGAAGATTAGATGGAGCAACCAACTTCCAGATATTTACAAAGATTATTGTTCCAATTTCCAAACCAATTATTATATATACAGCTTTAACATCATTTATCGGGCCGTGGATGGACTTCATCTTTGCTAGAGTTATTCTCGGGGAGACCAACGTCGAACTGCACACGGTCGCCGTGGGATTATATTACATGATGTATGGGGAAAGAATTGACTCCAATGTCTTTACTATTTTCTGTGCTGGTTGTGTCATTGTTGCTATTCCTATTGTCGCATTATTCTTAATGATGCAAAAATATTATGTTGAAGGCGTAACTGCTGGAGCAGTTAAAGGATAAATTGTTTTTAGAGAGAGAGGTGGAATGATGAAAAAGATTTTCTTGGTTTTTCTACTTAGCTTACTGTCTTTTGGAATGATAGCTTGCAACAGCGAGTATATCATTCAAGACGAATCCTTGATTTCAGTGGGTGTTGATGATATGTACAAAGTATATTATGAGATATTTGTAGGATCCTTTTCAGATTCTAATAAAGATGAAATGGGAGATTTACAAGGAATTATCAATCGTTTTGATTATTTAAACGATGGATTAGATTCAAGTGGAAATAGTTTAGGAGTAGAAGGTCTTTGGTTAATGCCAATTATGCCTTCGCCTAGTTACCACAAATATGATGTTACTGATTATAAAGATATTGATGATGATTATGGTACACTTGAAGATTTTTCTCTATTGATCGAAGCTGCTAATGAAAGAGGCGTTGATGTGATTATTGATTTAGTTTTAAATCATACATCAAATCAACATCCTTGGTTTAAAGCGGCGAAACAAGCTATCATGGACGGAGATTTTTCGAATGAGTATATTAATTATTATGTAATCGTAACGGAAGATCAAAAAGAAAGTGGCAAAATATATTACAATCTATATGGAGATTATTACTATGAAGGTAATTTTTCTTCATCAATGCCAGAACTAGACTTAGAAAACGAATCAGTAAGAAATGAAATAGTTGATATCATACAGTTTTGGTATGATTTGGGAGTGAAAGGTTTTAGACTAGATGCTGCTAAATACATATACCTAGGTGAAACGGATAAAAATGTTGAATTTTGGAACTGGTTTGTTTCGGAAGCTAAAAAAATTAAAGAAGATACTTATATAGTAGGAGAAGTGTGGTCTGGAGATTCTTTGATTATGCCTTATTATGAAAGTTTCAGTAATTTTGATTTTGGGATGTCACAACAAGAAGGAGCTGTAGCTTCTGTTGTTAACGGATTGGACGATATTAACTGGTTTGTAAGTTATATTGACAGGTATAGAAGTCTTGTTGAACAAGTAAATTCAGAAGCAATACTTACTCCGTTTATTTCAAACCATGATATGAACCGTGCTGCTGGTTATTTAAGTTTAGAGGATTACAGTATGTACTGTGCTGCTAGTATGTATATCTTATCTTATGGAAACCCATTTATTTACTATGGGGAAGAGATTGGGATGAAAGGTAGTAGATCAACAGAAAATACGGATGCAAATCGTAGATTAGCTATGCTTTGGGGAGATAGAGATACAGTAACAGATCCGGTAGGAACGACTTACGACGCTAAGTTGCAGATTAACGGAACAGTTAAATCGCAGCTAAAAGATGAAGACAGTTTATATAATCACTATAAGAAGTTAATTATGTTAAGAAAAGCAAATCCAGAAATCGCTAGAGGTGATTACACCGTTCTAGACTTTGATAGTTATTATAGCTTTGGTGGATTTTTATCTACCTATAATAATTCAACAGTAGGAGTGTTTCACAATATTGGTGAAACTGATCTCGTAATTGACTTAAGTTTATTTACCGATTTTAGCTTTTCAGAAGTCAGAGGATATGTTGGTGCTGATGTAGCAAGTCTTGAAGGGCAAATATTGACTATATCAGGCAATACATCTGTTGTTTTGAAATAGACTAAAAGCGTTTACATGTTTTTACAAAACACCTTGTACTAATTGACTTACATGGGCCTCGGTGTTATAATTTATACAGTTATATTAAAAAAATTTATAGGAGGAAAGAATGAAAAAATTATTTGTTTTATTACTAGCTCTAGTATTATCTATTGGATTAATCGGATGTTCAAACGACCCATTAGTAAATGCAGACAAAGATTATTATGTTACTGGTAACTTTAACGGTTGGGATACTGTTGCTGATACTGGTATGATGGAAGCTATCGCTAAAAATGATGATAGAGTTGCTTCTCTTGACCTTAAAGGTGTTGAATTCTTATATTTAAAAGAAATCGTATTACCTACTGACGAAGCTGGTTGGGGAGTAAATTATATTATTGATGGTGTAAATACATCATTAGACGGAAACTTAACAGTTAAAGTTATTAGAACTACAGCTGGTGATTCTGATGCAAGAGACTGGTGGTCACAATCTCCTGAAAGTGGAGCAATTATTAACTTAACACCAGAAACATTATTTATGCCTGAATTCTTAGAAAATGCAACTACTTCAGTTGTTGTTGGTGAAGGTGATGATGCAGTTACATTTACAAGCGGTGCTTGGAATGACAACCCTGCAGCATTAGCAGCTGGTACTTATTATGCTGTTTTCGCTGAATTTACAGATGGAACAAGAGGATTAGGATTAATCGTTGTAGCATAATTCTAAAAAACTACTAAAATAAAAAGCAGACTTTTTATAGCCTGCTTTTTTTATTTATTATTGGTAATTTATTAAGTTAAATGCTAGAAATTTGTTTTAGATAAGTCAACTCTCTGTTATAATAGACAAGATAAGTTACTTTTTTTTAAAAAAGAAACGATGATAACTTTCAGAAAGGAAGATATATTCTAAAATACAATATTCGCTGTTTAGAATATACAAGGAAGCTTATGTATAAAATCATACGCAAGGAAATCCTTAATGTGGATGTAGAACTAATGGAAATAGAAGCTCCACTTGTTGCTAGAAATGCGCTACCTGGAAATTTCCTCATTATTCGTGTAGACGAAGACGGAGAAAGAATTCCATTAACTATAGTAGAACACGATTTAAAAAATGTAACAATCATTTATCAAAAATTAGGTTATTCAACAAAACTTCTTAGTCAAAAAGAAGCTGGGGATAGTCTGTTTGATGTGGTTGGTCCTTTAGGACAAGCTTCTCATATTCGTGATGTAAAGAGAGTGTTAGGTATTGCGGGTGGAGTAGGAGCTGCACCTTTATACCCTCAATTAAAGGAATATGCTAAAAGAGGGGCTAAAGTTGATTTAATTATCGGCGGTAGAACCAAAGAACATTTGATACTTTTAGATAAATATAAAGAGTTTTGCGATACGGTTTATTGTGCAACTGACGATGGATCTTCAGGAATAAAAGGTTTTGTTACTCAAGTAGCTGAAATCGTATATCAAAACTATAAATATGATTTAGCAATTGCGATTGGGCCACTTATTATGATGAAGAACTGTGTTATTTTGAATGAAAAATATGACATAGAAACAGATGTCTCTTTAAATCCAATAATGATTGATGGAACTGGGATGTGTGGAAACTGCCGCGTTACCATAAACGGGGAAACAAAGTTTGCTTGTGTGGACGGTCCTGATTTTCCAGCAAAAGGGATAGATTTTGACGAGTTAATGGCAAGACAAAAATATTACAATCATGAAGAAGACCATATTTGTAAAATGAAGTTAAGTAAGTAACATGAAAAGAGATAGAACAGTAATGCCAGTTCAAGAGGCAGATGTTAGGAGTACTAACTTTTTAGAAGTTGCTTTAGGTTATAGTCTAGATGATGCTGTACTAGAAGCTTCGAGATGTTTAGACTGTAAGATACCAAGATGTGTAGCAGCTTGTCCAGTTAATATAGATATACCATTGTTTATCAGAGAATTAAAAGGCAAAGATGTTGAATCTGCTTATTTTACAATCAATAAAGCAAATATTCTTCCAGCAATTTGCGGAAGGGTATGTCCTCAAGAAAAGCAGTGTGAAGGAGCTTGTATTGTTGGGATTAAAGCAAAACCAGTATCTATTGGTGCTTTAGAAAGATTCGTTGGAGACTATGCTTTAGAAAATAAGCTAAGTTCAGATGAAATAATCATAGAAAATAATAAAAAAGTAGCCATAGTGGGATCTGGACCTGCAGGCTTAGCTTGTGCTGTGTCACTAAGAAGACTTGGTTATACAGTAGATATATTTGAAGCATTACATGAATTTGGTGGAGTATTAAAATATGGTATTCCAGAATTTAGATTACCAAAAAATGTTGTTGACGAAGAAATTAATAAAGCTAGAAAATTAGGAGTTAATTTTCATAAGAATGTCATCATTGGTAAATCAATAACAATTGATCAATTATTACATGAAGAAAACTATAAAGCTATCTTCTTAGGTTCTGGTGCAGGACTTCCAAGTGCTTTAGGCTTAGCGGGAGAAAACTTAACAGGTATTTACTATGCTAATGAGTTTTTAACTCGTGTAAATTTAATGAAAGCAAACTCTTTTCCAAATACCCCAACACCAGTAAGAATCGGTTCTAATGTAGCCGTAATTGGCGGAGGAAATGTAGCTATGGACGCTGCGAGAACAGCGAAAAGATTAGGGGCTAAAAATGTCTTTATACTTTATAGAAGAGACATGGATTCATTACCAGCTAGACTAGAAGAAGTACATCATGCAATAGAAGAAGGTATTACTTTCAATTTACTATATAATCCTGTTGAATTTAAAGGTAGAGATTATAAAGTAAATCGTGTAAAATGTGAAATCATGGAACTAGGAGAAATGGATGATTCAGGTAGAAGAAGACCTATGCCTACAGGTAAATATAAAACTTTTAATATTACCTCAAGTATCATATCAATTGGTCAAAGCCCTAATCCAATTCTTAAGAAAGCAACACCCGAACTTGTTGTAGATAACAGAGGAAGAATTGTAGTAGATCATCATCAAACATCAATTGACGGTGTTTTCGCTGGAGGAGATGTTGTAAGTGGAGCGGCTACTGTTATTTTAGCGATGGGTGCCGGAAAAGAAGCGGCTGTTGCGATGAACGAATATATAGAAAGTTTAGAGATAGATTGATGAAAAAGCAAGAGATAGAACTTACAAGAAGAGATAATCTTATACACGTAGTAAAATTCACTCTGTTTTCAGCTTCAGCTGGTTTAATACAAGTAATAACCTTTACATTACTTAATGAAATAGTTAATGGGTTTATTGGCCTTCTTATTTGATAGCTTTAGTGCTATCTGTTTTGTGGAATTTTACATTAAATAGAAAATTCACATTTAAATCGGCTGCTAATATTCCAGTGGCTATGACAAAAATAGCTATCTACTATGCAATTTTTACGCCATTATCACTTTGGTGGGGAGATGCATTAACAGAAGTAGCGGCTTGGAATTATTATGTTGTATTAATTGGGACAATGTTAATAAACTTTGTAACAGAGTTTTTGTATACAAGATTCGTTATTTATAGAAATCAAATCAATACTGCTGTCGTAGTTGAAGAATCTGAAGTTTAGTAATAAAGAATAGAAACTTTTATAAAAATTGAAGATATATAGATATCAAAAAGGGTCTATGATATAGTATTAGTATTAATTATTGAACAGATAAAAAAAAGAATTTCCATATTTGGAGAGGTTACTGGAATGATAAAAGAAGACGTTAAAAATAAAGGATTAACTTTAATAGAGTTAATTGCAGTTATCGTAATATTGGGTATTATAAGCGGAGTAGGAACATTATTAATTGGAAATATTATTCCAACTATAAGACAAAATGCTGATATAGCTACTCTAAGTAATATAAATGCTGCAATGGACCTATATAAATACAGTCAATCGGATACATTAGAAACTTTCTATACAGATTCGTTATCAGACAGTGAGAGACTTGCTATCTTGTTTGAGGAAGGTTATTTATCTAAAACACCTAGTCCTCAAAGAAGCACAAATGAATATGTATTTCAAATTGAAACGCAACAATGGGCTATGACGAGTAGTGATGGAGAAATCATATATACTCCTACAGCAGAAGAATATTTTACTGTAAATCCTACCTACCCATACCTTTTAACAGCTTATAATATAACTGGAGGACTAGATGTTGTTATTCCTTCTGAAATAGATGGGGTACAAATTACGACAATAGATTCAACATGCTTTACTGGACTTGGTATTAATTCTGTAATTATTCCAGATGGAATAACTAGAATTTCAGGAAATTCCTTTAAAGAAAATAATCTAACTACCCTCGTTGTTCCTAACTCTGTACTACGTATTTGGCATAATGCTTTTAATGACAATCAAATAACATCTGTTAGCTTTGGAACCGGTCTGACAAGAATCGAAGGCGGTGCATTTAGTAACAATAGTATAACAGAAGTATCATTGCCTGCGAATGTTGTATATGTTGGTGATGGAGCATTTGGATATGGTGATAATTTTATTACTAGAATCGAAATTGGAAGTAATGTTGAAATAGTTAATGATCATTCATTTGGTTGGTATGGAAAAACATTTAGAGCATTATATAATGTTTCTAAAGAAGCTGGGACCTACATCTACAGTGGTGGGACATGGGTTAAACAAACATAGTCAGTAGAACAATAAATTAAGTATATAAAAAAGGTGTTTATCCTCCTAGGGATAAACACCTTATTTTTATTATTTTTATTTTGCAATTGGTACAAATACTCTAGTTAATAATTCTTTGTCTAACATGAAAAGACCTTTACCACCAACAAGTTTAACTTTGTCGATTAGTTTAGAAAAATTGTCTTCTTCCTCAACTTGTTCGTCTACATACCAATTTAATAAACTGATACTTGGATAATCACCAATTTCAATAGCCATTTTCATTAAGTTATGAATTCTTCTTGTAACTTCTTTTTCGTGAGCTAACGAAGCCTCTAATACTTCAAGAACTGAACTAAAGTCGTTCTTTGGAGTTTCAAAACCTCTAATTTCAACTCTTCCACCACGTTCATTTAGGTAATTCATAAATTTTTGAGCGTGAGCCATTTCTTCTTGGAATTGTATTTCAAACCAATTAACAAAACCTTCTAAAGATAACGTTTCAAGATAGTTTTTCATTGCCACATAAACGAATGCAGATTCAATTTCAAAATTTAGTTGTGTAACGATTGCTTTTTCTAATTCTTTGTTCATATTTATCACTCCTTTATAACATAATTATAGTCTATTTTGAACTTAAAAACAAACTAATTGCTCATATTCCTATTTAAATTTATAAAAAACTTTTCAACTTCGTCGTAATTGAAAAATTTTATCAATTTCGCATTAGATTTACTAAGAATTTCATCTATTTTTGGTTTTACATTTTTATTAAAGGTTTTAACATATTCTAAGAATTCAGGGTCCATTATAGTATTATCAAACCCCGGAGCAATATCATCTCTGACTAACTTGTGTTCAACTCGGTAGATGACGTTTCTTAAACAAACTACTGGATCGATATCAAAGTAGAATACAGTATCACTAAAACTTAATCTAAATTCTAAGGTTCCACTATAATTTCCATCAATAATATATACTTCATTTTCCTCTATGAAATCAGTAATCTTATTTTTTAATTCTACTCTGCTTATTTGACTGTGATTATCAATGTGAAAAATCCTATCTAAATGCAATATTGGATAGTTCATTTTTTCTGCTAGTCTTTTTGAGAAAGTAGATTTTCCACTTCCTGGACAACCTATTACTAATATTCTTTTCATCATATCACCATACCTATTCTATCATGTAGTTAAAAAAATAGAAAAGGAGCTAAAAAATTAGCTCCAATTTGTATTATAATTTCGAATCGTCTATTGTGTTTAAGTACGCTTTAATAGGCGCAACAATTTCTTTCACTGTGCCTTGAATAAACGGATTTTTTAATCCAACACTATTCATCAAATTAACAAAGCTTTGAGAGCCTCCTAATTTACATAAACTTAAATAGTTTTTAAATGTTTCTTCGTGATTTTCTCTTGATTTAATCCAATATTGTAATGCACATACTTGTGCTAAAGTATAATCGATGTAGTAGAAAGGCGAACCAAATATGTGACCTTGTCTAAACCAACGAGTACCTTTTTCCATAAATGCATCATCACCATAGTCTTTAAATGGTAAATATTTCTTTTCAATACGTCTCCAAGCTGCTTTTCTTTCAGCTGGTGACATCGTTGGATTCTCGTATATTTCATGTTGGAATTCATCTACAGAAACACCATATGGTAGGAATTCTATAGAACCAGAGAGATGATTAAATTTAAATTTATCTGTATCTTCTAAGAAGAAGTTCTTCATCCAAGGCCATGTGATAAATTCCATACTCATAGAGTGAATTTCACAAGCTTCTAATGTTGGCCAACGATAAGGGTTAAGAAGGGCTCTACTTTGATAGATTTGGAATGCATGTCCCGCTTCATGAGTTAGCACTTCAACATCATGTTGAGTACCATTAAAATTAGCGAAGATATAAGGTGTGTTGTATTCAGGAATGAAGGTGCAATAGCCACCACCTGATTTACCTGGTTTTGAGTCTAATTCTAACACACCTAAGTCAATCATTCCATTGAAGAATTTTCCAGTTTCTGGTGATAATTCTTCATACATTTTTTGAGCTTTGTCTACTAACCAAGCGCGATCACCTTTTGGCGTGGGATTTCCACTTTTAAATGATAATGTTAAGTCATATGATTTAGGATTTGTAATTCCAATTCTTTTTGTTTTTCTAGCTACTAACTCAGTAGTTAAAGGCACTATTTCTTCAAAGACTTGTTTTCGGTAAGATGCAACGTCTAAAGCATTGTAATCAGTTCTACCTAAACGGTCATATCCTAATTGTACAAAATTTTCATAACCAAGTTTTGAAGCCATTAGAGTTCTAACCTTGACTAATTCATCATAGATTCTGTCAATATCAGTTTCTTTTTCTTCAAGAAAACTAGAAATAGCTAACTGTGCACTATGTCTTGTTTCTCTATCTAAATCTTGAGTGAAAGGTGTCATTTGACTGAGATTATATACACCACCTTGGAATTTAATTTTAGCGCTAGACATCACTTTTTGATATTCAGTTCTTAATTTGTTTTCTAACTGTAAATCAGGAATAATTTCAGGTTGGAATGTTTTTAAAGATTGTTCGATTTGTTTGAATAGTAGTTCTCCAAATTCCTTGATTAAACCTTGTCTGTTTTTAGATGCAAAAATTCTTTTTTCAAAATTATTTGAACTCTCAGTAATAATAGGTCCATTTTCATTGAAAAATTCTTGTTCATCCTCATAAAATTTATCGGTTGTGTCAACTGAGTTTCTGATACTAACTAAGGTTTCCATTGTTTCTAAATCATCGATTAAATTATAGTAATCATGAATCGCTTTTATTTCGATTTCTAGGGATTTATTTTCCCCAACTAAATTGGATAGTTCAGCGATTTCTTTTTGGACTTTTTGGATATCTGGTCTAAGATATTTAAAATCTTTAAATTTCATTTGTTTTCCTCCAATACGTCTTTTAAATAGTTTACCATATAATTTTCTTAACTACCAATTATTTAGCACTAATTACTAAGAAGAAATTAAAAAAAAGTCTAACCGAAATTAGACTTTTAATTTTTCTTAAATTAAACCAGCTCCAAATAAAGTTGCACAAACTAAACTAATAGTAGTCATTAACTTAATAAGAATATCAATTGCAGGTCCTGCAGTATCTTTTAAAGGATCTCCAACCGTATCACCTGTAATTCCGGCTTGATGAGCTAAGCTACCTCGTCCACCATTTTCTCCAGACTCAATTAGCTTTTTAGCGTTATCCCAAGCACCCCCGGCATTAGCCATGAAGATAGCTAACATAATACCAGATATTAGTGTTCCGGCTAACATTCCACCTAATGCTTCAGCACCGAATATGAATCCTACCACTAAAGGTGTTGCAATAGCTAATATTGCAGGTAAAATCATTTCATTTAATGCAGCAGTAGTAGAAATACTAACACATTTCGCATACTCTGGAGTACCGGTACCTTCTAATATTCCAGGTATGTCTCTAAATTGTCTTCTTACTTCATCGATCATCTTATTAGCAGCACGTCCTACAGATTTAATTGTTAAAGAACTAAATAAGTAAGCTAACATCCCACCAATCATTAAACCAGCGATTACTTTTGGTTTGGTAATATCAATACCAGTTAAACCTGCGGCTTGTGTGAATGCACTAAATAATGCTAAAGCAGTTAAAGCGGCTGAACCAATTGCAAATCCTTTTGCGATCGCAGCCGTTGTATTACCAACAGAATCTAATTCATCTGTAATTTCTCTAACTCTCTTATCTAGTTTAGCCATTTGAGCAATACCGCCTGCATTATCAGCAATTGGTCCATATGCATCAACAGATACAGTCATACCAGCAGTTCCTAACATACCAACTGCAGCTAAACCAATACCATATAAACCACCAAAGTGGAAAGCAAACACTGTACCAACAGCAATCATAATTACTGGTAATGCGGTTGATTGCATTCCAGTTGAGAAACCACTAATAATATTAGTTGCATGTCCTGTTTCTGATTGCTTTGCTATTTCTTTTACATAACGGTATTCTGCAGAAGTATAATACTCACTCATAAAAGCAATAAATAATCCAACTACAATACCAATAACAGTAGAAATAAATGGTCCATAAGCAAAGCCTAGATTTGCATCAATGCTGAATACGCCTTCTTTAATAAAATACATATTTAAGAAGAAAGTAATCAATAAGAATAGTCCTGCACTTGCATAAGTACCAAGTTTTAACGCTTTGTGAGGATTTGAACCTTCTTTCCCTTTTACAAACAATGTTCCAAGGATAGAAGATAAAACACCAAATCCAGCAACGATTAATACAAAGATAACCCCATTTGTTGAATACCATAAAGCACCAATTGTTGCGGCTCCAATAATAGAACTTACATAAGATTCTAATAAGTCAGACCCCATACCCGCAACATCACCTACATTATCACCAACGTTATCAGCAATAACAGCAGGGTTTCTAGGATCATCTTCTGGAATGCCAGCTTCGATTTTACCAACTAAGTCAGCACCAACATCAGCAGCTTTCGTGAAGATACCTCCACCAACACGTCCAAATAATGCAATACTAGATGCACCTAAGCTGTAACCAGCTGCTATTTCAACTGCAGCGTAAGCTTCGATACCTCCGAATTGATTAGCGATAACAAAGACAATTATTACCCCTAATAATCCAAAACCAACAACACTCATACCCATTACTGCTCCACCTTTAAAGGCAACACCTAATGCTTTTTGCATTCCGTGATGTTGAGCGGCTGTAGCGGTTCTACAGTTTGCATCTGTTGCACTTTTCATCCCGATTAAACCAGCGGATGCACTAAAGATAGCACCTAATACAAAAGCAAAAGCACTATACCATCCTAATGGCGAAATAGCGATGATGAAGAAAGCTACTATTACAAATACAACAATGATTGTGTATTCCTTTTTAATAAAAGCATTCGCTCCCTCTTTAATGAAACCTGAAATCTCTTGGACTAAATCATCGCCCATTGGGTTTTTAGCCATTTGTCGATACAAAACAAAAGCATAAAATATCGCGACTAAGCTTAAACCACACGCCAAATAAATTAAATACGTCATTTTCTCCCCCTATTCAATTTTGTTTTACCTATATTTATTTTAACAAAAACAATTTAGATAAGCAATAGACTTATCAAAAAATATGAATATTTATTCATATTTGTTTTTGCTACAAAAAAATGATATTGAAAAATATCATTCATTCCCCTATAATTTTGACCAAAACTCGTTTATTTCTCATTCCGTCAAATTCGCCATAAAAAATTTGTTCCCAAGGCCCAAAATCTAATATGCCATTCGTAATTGCGCAAACTACTTCCCTACCAAAAAGTTGTCTCTTAATATGAGCATCACCATTATCTTCATAGCCATTATGTTGATACTGACTATGAGGTTTTTCAGGAGCGATTCTTTCTAAAAAGTTTTCAAAGTCCGCATGCAGGCCAGACTCATCATCATTAATAAAGACAGAAGCAGTAATATGCATAGCATTCACCAGGACAAAACCTTCTAAGACTTCACTTTCATGAATGGCTTTTTGGATTTCCTTAGTTATGTTAACATACGCTCTTCTGTTATTTGTATTAAACCATAATTCTTTACGAAATGACTTCATCTTTACCTCCTGAATTTTTCATCTTTGATATTGTTAAGATTAATCCTAAAGCAATAGATAAGAAACCTGCCATTAATACACGGTAGTTTTCTGGCAATAAAAATGTGATAGTATGTGCAGGAATCCAAAAGAAAGGAATTGTTTTAAAGATAACAAAAGAAAAAAACTTTTTCCAATCAATGGTATCTATAATTTCTTCTATTTTAATTCTTTTAATATTTTTAAACACTCCATGACTTAAATCAATATATGTATCAGTAATTCTATGTAAAATCATGAAAGTAGGTGCAAAGACTAAATTCATAAATAAACTAGTCATAAATGCAAGGTATAAGCTTCCTAAGAATCCAGTATTATGAACCATTGGTAGTAAGCCTACATTCATTGCTTCATAAACACCGTTTGAGAAAATTTTAAACATTAATACAAAAGCAAAACCTAAAATACCCCAAACAATAAAACGTAATAGAATACCTGGTCTTGAAAAGTATTTTTTTGTAATGATTCTACTCGCGAGTAGTTCTCCCCAAGTAGCTAGTATAGAAGTTTTTATGAATCCCAATATATAAGGATAATTATCGGTAGCTTTTTCAAATAGATTTCTTGTAACTGGGATTGCTAGAAAGCAGATAATTAAAACAAAAATCAAAATGAACAGAAAATCTTGTTTTTTCATTTGAACCTCCATAATATTTTAATTATATCATATTGTATTTGAAAATGACTTTCAAAACTGAATTAGATACAGTATAATCAAAAAAGGAGGGAAAAAATGGATAAACTTAAAAAATTTCTTGAAACAATCCCAAATTCAAAGATTTTGGATGTTGGGACAGGTAGGGGTAGCTTTATCTCATTGATAGATCAGCTGTATAAAGATTATGAAAAAATAGTAGGAATTGATATTTCTGATGCATCGGTAAAAATGGCCTCAAAATATTTTGAAGGAAATCAGAAAATAAAAATTATAAAAGCTGATATCAATAATTGTGATTTTCCAGATGAACATTTTGATCTTGTATGTCTTTCCAATTCATTACATCATTTAGAAGATAAAGCCAAAACATTTCAAAGCATGGAAAGACTTGTAAAAAAAGGTGGATATCTTTTGTTTAATGAAATGATGAAAGATCATTTAAACAAATTACAAACTAGTCATCTTTTATTACACCATTTCGCTGCCAAAATTGACAGAGAACTAGGTAGAGTTCATGGCGAAACATATAATCGTCTGGAGATTGTTGAAATAGTCAAGCAATACACAAAATTTAGTGTAATAGAGTTTTGGGATATGGAAGTTCCAAAGGAAGAAATGAAAGAAGAAGACGTCATTGGATTTTCAGAAACTGTTGATAGAATATTATCACAAATTCAGGATGAATCTATCAAAGAGAAATACCTTGAAGAAGCAAATGAAATAAAGGAGTATATTTTACAAAACTCTGTTCAGGCATGTACTCAATTATTAATCATATTAAACAGATAATCTACCTATTAATGAAAAGTGATTTTCTTAGTCAAAATAAACAGAAAAATTATTTTAACGTTTAGATTGGGGGAAATAAATTTAATTCTTTTTCTGAAAAATATATAAAATGGTGGCAAATTATTGCAAAAAAAACTATAATAAGGGTATAAATGATAAATTGAAATTGTTTTCATTCTAAATAATCATATCTTGTATCGCATTTCTATATAACATATGATATAATATTAAAAATTTATAAAATGTGATAAATTTTATGAGCACGAAGAGAGAGGAGAATTAAATTGAAGAAGATATTTTTATTAATTTTATCGATTTCACTAGCATTTGGTATTATTGCTTGTGATAAAGATACAACAACCGTGACACAAACTACAGTCCAACAAACGACTGCTATACCGACTACTTTAGTAGCTGAACCTGTGATCGCAGGGGCAAGTGATAAAGTGATTACACAATTAGATGAACTTGATCTTTTAGATGGTTTAACAGCTACTGATGGACAAGATGGAGATTTAACAGACAGCTTAATGGTTTTGGAGGGGGATTATACCAATTTAGAACCTGGTGAATATGAAGTAACTGTTTATGTTATTGATTCAGATGATAACAGAACAGAAGTAAGTTTTACAGTTACTGTATCAGCTACGACATTTGATAGTGCAGCTTGGGCATACTATGATGCAAACAAAATCGAATTAGATGTAGATGATTTAGTATTACCTATGTATAGTGAAAACTTTACGTATTTCTATTGGGCTAGTAATAACAATCAAGTAATTACTGGTGAAGGTTTTATTATCAAACCACACGTTGGTTCTGACCCAGTCGATGTAATATTGACATGTACAGCTATCAATCTGGGTCAAGTTGTTTCAAAGAGTTTTATGCTTACTGTACAACCAAACGAAGAAGTAACAGTGACTTCACATGTTACGGTACCGTTCATTGGAACTTCAGAAGAATATATAGTTGAAAATGATTCAGAAGTAAATATTTTCTATGTTGACGAAGGAACTGTTCCTTATATTGATATAGAAGAATTCCTATATATGGTTGATGGAGCTATTGTACCTGAAGAAATTACTATCACTCCAGACGGAGCAAATGGTCTATCATTAACATATCAAGCGGAGTGGACAGATTTTGATGAAGTTACAATCATAACTGAAGATTATTCTGGATACTTTGATTTCGATGAAAATACATTTACAGTAAATAACTTTGATTTCTTTTCTGGTTATGAAGCTTCTACTGAATCTGATTATGGATCAGGACTTATTTATACAGGTGCTGATTATGTAGATGGAGAAGAAGTTACGATTCCTTTAGGAGATTATAATTTTGATCTTGTAATTTATGAAGATGCAGGAGAAACTTACTATCTAGCACCATTTGCAGTAGTTAACCTATTATTCTTAGGGTCAGTATATTATGATGCTTACTTTAATGGAGATACAATTTATGGAACTTCTTATTTGTTAGATGACATGACTACAATGGAAGATACAATGAGAACAAGTTCTTTAAATAGTGCAACAATGGCAGAAGATTTAAAATTATCAACTTATAACTTCATGGCATTAGTTATAGACTATTTCTATGGGCTAAAAGAAGATAAAAAAATTGAATCTGGTTATGACTTCTTGTCAGCATCTGCAAAAAACCTTATAACTGGTACAGATCAAAAAGTTTATAATAAATTATTCGATATCGCTTATGGATTAGATGATTTACATACATCACACGCATTTCCTGGTTTCTATGAAGCGCCTTACGGAATGGGATTATCAATATCAGATTTAGGTGTAAGATCAACTGCTTACTATGAATATAGTTGGGATATAGATGATCAATTAGAAGCAAAATACGGTGCTAGTGGACAACCAGCATACGAATTATTAGACAACGATACCATTTGTGTTATTAATATCGATGGTTTTGATATCGATACTCCAGATGAGTTTGCAGCTATTCTTGATGGACTTCCTGCATCTGTAACTGATGTTGTTGTAAGTTTGATTAGTAATGGTGGAGGTAACTTAGGGGCAGTATTAAGAATCTTTGGTTACATGACAGAAGAAGCATTTATGTATCATTCACAAAACCCAGCAGATAATTCTGCAGCGACATATTATATAGAAAGCGAATCTGTTGCTTACAATTATGATTTCGCAGTATTGTCTTCAGGTGTTTCATTTAGTGCGGCTAACTTATTTGTTAACATCGCTAAAGAATTAGGTATTCCAGTGCTTGGGCAAGACTCTGGAGGTGGAGCTTCATCAATTGGTGTAATTATTACTCCTGATGGAACCGGATTAATTATCAGTACAAATAATGTATTAAGCACAAGAGTTGGGAATGAAACTGACGGCTATGAGTATTTAAGTATTGAATACGGAGTAGAAGTAGATTACTTTATGAGTAATGTAACAAGTGATTCACAACTGATTTCAATTATTAACAGTTTAAGAGCAGAATAATAGTATTAATGATTATTTTGTGATGACAGAAAGACTGATTTTGACGTTTAAATGGATTTATTTGATATTTATGTGATTTATTTGTTAGTAATAGCATTTAAGTGAGAGAGTTATGCGGAGAAAACCTAAAGGTTTCTTTACATGACCTTTGTAATGTGATATAATTTGTTAACAAGTTTTCATTGTCTAAATATCTTAATATCGGTTTAAATGATAATAAGTGTTATAAATTTTCTATGCTTTATTAAGATGTATTCCGTTTACCCGGTGGAAATTACATTTATAGGAGTCAGAAATTTATATAGATATGGAAAAATGTAAAAGAAAAAGAAAGAGAAGAGAGGAGAATTAAATTGAAAAAATTATTTATGTTTTTATTAGTAGCACTTTTTGCAGTTAGTATCGTAGCATGTGGAAACGACACAACTACAACAACTACGGCAGCAGCAACAACAACTGCCGCAGCAACTACTGTTGCACCTACTACTGTAGCACCTACTACTGTAGCGCCTACAACTGTAGCGCCTACAACTGCAGGGGCAAATGTAGCTCCAGTATTAACTGGTGTTGCAGATATTACTGTTGTTAAAGATAGCACTGCATTTAGTCCTACAGTTGGAGTTACTGCAACTGACGAGGAAGATGGAGATATCTCTGCAACTGTAACTTACACAGGTACATATGACCTAACTACTGCAGGTGATTATGACCTAACTTATACTGTTACTGATAGCGATGGTTTAACAACTACTGCTGTAAGAACTGTAACTGTTTTAGCGATTACTTTAGACACTGGAGTTACTGGTTTCTATAACTATAAATTCGCTACAACTGAAGTTAGACATACATTCATGGCTGCTGCAGAAAAATACTTAATGAATAATATGGCTGCTGGTGTACCATTATTCGCAAACGGAGGATTTGTATTATACAGTCCTAGACTTGCGTTACCTACTGGTTCATACATGCCTGTTATGGGTTATGGTACTGGATTCGGTACATTTACTGCTGATGACTCAACAGTATTAATGGATGATGGACAATTAGGAAATGCTGGTGAGTATACTTACCGTACTACTATTTCAACTAACCCTGGAACATTTAACCAATGGTTATATGATACTTCAACTGACTCAGACTTAATGGGTGCTTATATGGATTCATTATATTCTTACGAGTACAATGCTGACAAAACTGGTTACGTTTTAGCACCTTCAATGGCTGCTTCTAACCCTGTTGCGATTTCACCAACAGTTACTGAAACTGGTAAATCAGTATCAACTACTTGGCAAATTACTTTGAGAGATGACTTATCATGGTTCTACCATCCAAATACTGATACTACAGGATTTGCAACTGATCACGAAACATTAGACGCAAATGATTTCATCGACACATTCGAGTTAGCATTAACTCAAGAATGGTTCAGAGCTATTTCTGGTGGTGGAGACTTCTTAAATGAATCTACTGGTATCCAAGGCGCTCAAGAATACGTTGATGGTTTAGATGATGACGGTCTTCCAACTGTTGCATTCTCAACTGTAGGTTTAAAAGTAATTGATGATTTAACATTCGAAATGACTTTCGTTAATGATATGTCAGAATGGAATGTAAGATATTTCTTAGGATCATTCGTTATGAATCCAATCAATATGGAATTATATGATGCTTTAGAAGAAGATGGTGACACAACTACTAGTTACGGTCTTGATGAAGAATCAATTGCATATTGTGGACCTTATTATGTAGATTATTATGAAGAAGATAAAATTTTACGTTACAAAGAAAACCCTGAATATTTTGATACAGACAGATATTTCTATACTGGATATACTTTCTCAGTAATTGAAGATTCAGCTGTAAGATTCCAAGAATTCTTAGCTGGTAAACTTGAAGGTGTTTCACTTCCAACAGAAGAATATGACACTTATAAAGATCATCCTGGTCTTAAACAAGTTCCTGGAGCAACTACATTTAGAATCATGATTAATGGTTTAGGTGATGTTGCAGGTCAAACTGCTGAATTCCCTGGATCAACATGGGTTCCAGAACCAATTTTAGCAAATGTTGACTTCAAACAAGCAATGTTCTTTGCTGTTGACAGACAAAAATTAGCTGAAGAAGTTCTTAAAACATCTACAACAAACATGTATTTATTCTCAGATGCATACTTAGTAGACCCTGAAATGGGAGTTCCTTACCGTGACACTGCTCAAGGTTTAACAGTTGGAGTTGGCTTAAGCCCTACAACTTACGGATTTAACCCTACTGCTGCAACTGCTTATTATGAATTAGCATTAGACGCATTAGTAACTGCTGGTGCTTACACTGACGGTACTGCTGCTAGTCCTAATATTATTACAATCGAATTTAACTACTTCAGTGGATCAGAAGCTCAAGTAACTATGTTCGAATACTTACAAACTACATTTGAAGAATTATTCGTATCAACAGAACATTATATTAATGTTGACTTAGTAGGATACGCTAAAGACTTCCCAGATATCTATTATGATTATATGATGGTTGGAGAATTTGACTTATCAATCGGTGGTATTTCTGGTTCAACTTTAGACGCTGCAAGTTTCTTAGATACTTATTGTTCAGATAACCGCGGTGGATTTACATTAAACTGGGGTATTAATACTTCAGTAGCTGAAATCCCTGTATTATATGAAGATTTCGAAGGTGTTTGGCACTATGAAGAATGGTCATTTGACGCTATCACATCTGCACTTAACGGAAATGTATTCCTACAAAATGGTGAAGAAGCAGTAGTTCCAAATGCAACTGTTACTGGCGTAACTGCTACAACTGTTACATTCGACATTGACCAATTTACTAATGTATTATTCAGTAATATTAATGTTGGCGTAGATATCTATGATTTCGACGCTGATGCATATGTTCCTTTAGATGGATACCAAGGTTTAACTGCTGCAAGTGCTGAAGTAACTGCTGTTGGTGGAACTTGGACAATTTCTGGATTAACACCTTATTACTATTGGTATAATTCTGATGGTGACCTTCAATATCGTTCTGGTGACTACGTACTTAACGTAACTTATGGTTTAGCTGGAGATACTTCTGGTGAAACTGCTACTGTTGCAAGTTCATGGTTCCCAATGGATACAATCGTTTACGGTTCTCCAACTGGTGAAGGATATGACGAATGGCCAACTGTTACAGAATCAACTGATACACCTACATCAGCTGCTATTGACTTAGTACTTGATGAAGACTATACAGTAACTGATATTACAACTGTAAAAGTATTTGACTTAGGTGCTGGATTCGCAGAAGTAACTGCTGACGTTACAATTAGTTCTTTCGTTGCTAATGTTGTTACACTTACTGATTTAATGCCTGGTGGAAACTACTTAGTAGAATTCACTATGAGCGATGGTAACTGGGATACATTCAGAGTTAAAAACCCTAATATCGTTTCTGACGACGCTGCTGTAGTACTTCAAGATGGTGCTGCAATGATTATGGTTGACATTAACACTGATGATATGGCTAGAACTATTACAGGTGTTGATTTCTATATGATGGCTTCTATTCTTATGACTGATGGTGACGATCCTGACACAACTGCTGTTGAAACTGATTTTGAATATGTTGTAGAAGATTATGTTATGTTAACATTTGGAACTTATGATGTATTTGAATATGTAACAATGACTGGTGACGATCCTGACACTACTGCTGTTGAAACTGACGCAGAATATGACGTATGGCAAGCTGTTACTCAAGATGCTGCATGGACTTTCCAAAACTATGTAGAAGCTGGTGACAACCCTGATACAGAAGCTGTTGAAACTGATTGGGCTGGTTACGTAACAGTAGCTACAGACTTAGCAGAAATGTTCTCAACTGACTTTACTTGGGCTTACTTAACAGGATTAGAAGAAGGAAAATCTTACATGTTAGGATATACTTTCTCTGACGGATTAGAAGATTCAATTACTATTGACGTTCCTGAAGTTGAAGTTGAAGAAGCTGCAGAATAATTGCAACTTTAAACAAAATATAATTGTATAATTTTACAATAATATAACTAGATAACTATGCAGACCATCTGACTAGCGTTAGATGGTTTGCTTGTTGTCTTAATGATTTATTTGAGGTTCAAATTAAAATTTTTAAGTTTGTTTTATTAAGAATTTACTAACTGGGAATTAGTATCTATCTTAATACTATAAGCGCAGAATTACGGGCTTTAAACAGAAATAAGAAAAAAAGTATAAATGTATTAAAAAAAGTTTATTAGTGAATTACTATTAATTTTGAAATCAAACTCTATGTAAGTAGTAGGATGACTTAAACTATTTCATAGTTATTTTTATAATTTTGTTCATTCTATTATCAAAAATATATAGAGGTTCATATAAATTAATTACAGAAAGGAGAAAATGTTAATATTTAAATATATTGGCATTTCACATACATATGGGTAAATACATTGCCGTGAGAGTTGTGTGGGTATTTCTTGTACTAGCGATTATTTTGACATTAAACTATACATTAATCAAAATCGCTCCAGAATATCCTCCAACAACAGTAGACGCAAAAGAAATATATTATGCACGACAAGTTAGTGATGGATACATGACAGAGAGGGTAGAAAGAAACGAATTTATCGTTATTTCTATGAATAACCAAGAACTCACAATTCCTACTAACGCTTATTATGAAGACGAAGACGGAAGATATAGAATCTACGAACCTATTTCAGTGGCGCTTCAATACTTCAGATGGATTACAAATATAGTAACAGATTGGGACTGGGGAGTATCAACTAGAATTGCGGTTAACCAACCTGCTTTTGGTGTGCTTAGTAAAAGAATGGGTGTTACACTTAAGCTTAACTTAATTGCACTATTCTTTTATATTCCTATTGGGTTCTTTCTTGGTATTATTGCGGCACTTAAGAAGAATTCATGGCTTGATAATGTTATTTCATTCTCAGTAATGATTTTTATTTCAATTCCAAGTTTCGTATTAATGACCCTATTACTAATGTTCTTAGGTTACCAATGGGGTTGGGTTCCAACTCAGTTTCCCGCCGCCGACTTGGAGGGATCAATACAGTTTGTAGGATTAATTCTACCTGTATTAGGTCTATCTTTTGGGGCGATTGCAGGACTTACAAGGGTAACAAGAGCTGAATTAACAGAAGTTTTAACTTCTGAGTTCTTATTATTAGCGAGAACAAAAGGTTTAACAAAAACACAAGCTGTCTTAAGACATGCGATGAGAAATTCATTAGTGCCATTAGTTCCTGGTATTATTGGTTCATTCGTAGGATTATTAAGTGGTTCTGTTATTATAGAAAAAATCTATAGTATTCCTGGTACAGGTAGAATTTATCTGAGAGCCATGACAGAAGGACAGTATGACTATAATGTAATTTTAGTTTCAACAGCATTCTATACAACAATAGGATTGTTTGCAGTATTGCTAGTTGACTTATCATATGGATTAGTTGACCCTAGAATTAGAATGGGGGCGAGAAAATAATGACAGATAAAAAAGACATTAAAGAAGAATGCATTGAGCAAGAGCAATTTAATTTTGTTCAAAATGAAAAACGTATTTTCGATAAAAAATTCGATACAAAGCCTATTGGTTATTTCAAAGATGCAATGATTCGATTCACTAAGAATAGAGGTAACGTTGTTGCTTCAATTATCTTAGGTGTCATTATTTTATGCTCTATTTTTGTACCGATTTTAAGCCCGAAAAATGCAGAGGTTTTAGAAGAAAGAGTTGCTTTCTTGCCACCTCGTATTCCTTTATTAGAAGATATAGGAATTGCTACAGGTTACAAATCAAAAACGGATCAACAAGTAGATATGGATACAATTGATCCTGAAACAGGACTTGGATTACCAGCTACAATTGATTCGCAATATATCATTATGGATACTTTAACTAATTATTGGGTAGAGTGTACTGAAGAAGATGAATTATGTATCGGTGGAACAAACATACTACGATTAGATTCTGGTTCAACTGCAGTTGCTGTTAATACTGCAATGAAAACATATATGCCTAGTATAAACAGCGAAATCACTATAATTGTTGATGAAATGTTTGGCGAAGGTGCTGAACTTAATTTAATGATGGTTGATGGGTTTGGTGCTTACAAAGTAGTTGCTACCATAACTGAAGCAGGTACTTATACAATTAATCCTTTTGATACGCTTACTTCATTATTTACTTTTACAGCTATTCGTTTAGAATTAAGATCTGATGACGCATCAAGTTATGCTTCATTAACAAGCATTGAAGTAAATGATACAACACAAGAAGAACCAATATTATTCTTGGAAGGATTTGAGTTTTCAGAATTAGAACTAGTATCGGGAGTAGATCTTGATGATGATGGTGAACCAGATTACGCTGGTTCATGGGGACGTTCTCAAGGTCAAAGATTAATGTCATATTTTGAATATGATGCATACGCATTTGTTTTTGGTGAAAAAACAGAAAATGTTTTTAGTAAAAGTGAATACGAGCAAATCTTAATTGATTATGCTGATGTATGTGTTATTTCTCCTGACCCTGATAATGCAAACGGTTGGTTGTTTTCGGAAGGTTGTCCTATTGTTAAAGTTATCAACCAAACAGAATCTGTATGGGTAGATACAAACAAAGATGGTCTTAGAACAGACAACGAAGAATATTATAATTATAAATTAGTATTAAATTATGCACAATATAAAGGTTACGATGAAATACCTTACTATATATTTGGTACAACATCACAAGGTAAAGACTTATTCAAAATGATTTGGATTGGTGCAAGAACATCACTTATCTTAGGGTTAATCGTTTCGGCGATTAATATCTCAGTAGGTATCTTATTCGGCGCTGTATCTGGTTATTATGGAGGAACGGTCGATTTGATTATGCAACGTTTCTCAGAAGTCATAGGTCGAATACCTTGGCTTGTTTCACTAAGTATCTTTACCGCATTAGTTGGTCCTGGACAGACAACTCTGATTCTGGTGCTGATTATTAATGGTTGGATTGGTATTGCTTCGATTACTAGAACACAGTTCTATCGATATAAAGGTCGTGAATACGTATTAGCATCAAGAACTTTAGGTGCAAAAGACGGAAGACTTATCTTTAGACATATCTTACCAAATGGTATTGGTACGATTATCACATCTGCTATCTTATCAATTCCTTATGTTATCTTTACTGAATCAACATTATCTTACTTAGGTTTCGGTATTGGACATGGTCAATCATTAAATATATTTGGATTTGAATTAACAGGGGCTTCAATTGGGGTTCTATTAAATGACGGTAGAAATAAGATGAGAACTGAACCATACTTAACTTTATGGCCAGCAATTGTTATCTCAATCTTAATGATTACATTTAATATGTTTGGTAACGCGTTACGTGATGCCTTCAATCCTGCTTTAAGGGGGTCTGAATAATGAGTAAAGACAGAGAAAAAATCTTACAAGTCGAGAATTTAACAGTCTCATTCCGTACTACTCAAGGTATGGTTAGAGCCGTAAGAGGTGTAACTTTTGATTTATACAAAGGTGAAACTTTAGCTATCGTTGGTGAATCAGGTTCAGGTAAATCTGTATCATCAAGAACAATCATGGGTATCTTAGCTCCAAATGGTATTATTGATGACGGAAAAATTATGTATGAAGGACAAGACTTAACAACAGTTGATGAAGATCATTTCCATGAATTACGTGGTAATAAAATTGGTATGATTTTCCAAGACCCTATGTCAAGTTTAAATCCAATTATGAGAATTGGTCGTCAAATTACTGAAGGTATGTTACTAAATGGTAAAAGATACAAGAATAGACAAAAAGCTCTATATGCAGAAGACAGAAATATATACAAAGAAATTCTACACAATATAGATCAACTTAAGAAAAATAGAAAAAAAGATTTAAAAGTTATCAAAGAAGGTACTTCTACAAAAACTGTTGCTGAAGTGAATACGTTATTTAATCAACAATTTGCAGAAAAACTTGCATTAGTGAAACCTGCTAAAGCAAAGTTTCACTCATCTAAAAAAGCTGCAGGAATTAAAGCGAAAGCTGATTTAAAGGCTGAAACTGAAAGAATTAATGCGTTAATAGCTGCTTTAGATAAAGCGGATGATACTTACAAAGAGAAAAAAGAAGCGCTAAAAGAAGAACTAAGAAGATACATAAAAGTAACTAAAAAAGAAGCTTATGAAAAAGCACTAAAAATCATGGATGAGGTAGGTATTCCTCAACCGGACAGAAGATTCAGACAATATCCATTCCAATTTTCAGGTGGGATGAGACAAAGAATCGTTATTGCTATTGCCTTAACAGCTAGTCCAGATGTTTTGATTTGTGATGAACCAACAACTGCACTTGATGTTACAATCCAAGCTCAAATTCTTGAATTAATTAATAATTTAAGAGTTGAAAGAAATTTATCAGTTATTTTTATTACCCATGACCTTGGTGTTGTTGCCAATATGGCTGACAGAATCGGTGTTATGTATGCTGGTAAAATCGTAGAAATTGGGACTTCTGAAGATATTTTCTATAGTCCTACACATCCTTATACTTGGGCATTATTAAGTTCTATGCCTGATTTAGACTCAAAAGACAGATTGGTTGCTATTCCAGGAACCCCACCGAATATGCTTTTCCCTCCAAAGGGTGATGCATTCGCTGACCGTAATATATACGCTATGAAAATAGACTTTGAGAGACAACCTCCAATGTTTAAAATTAGTGAAACACACAGTGCAGCAACTTGGTTATTACATCCTGATGCACCAAAGGTTAATATGCCTGATGTAATTAAAGTTAGAATTGATAGAATGTTGGCACAATCAGAGGAGGAAACTGTATAATGGCAAAACAAGAAAGCAGAACTCCGGTATTAAGCGTAAGACATTTAAAACAATATTTTACATCTGGACGCGGAAAAAACAAACTTGTAATTAAAGCTGTTGATGATATTAGTTTTGATATCTTTCAAGGGGAAGTATTCGGTTTAGTTGGGGAATCTGGATGTGGGAAAACTACAACGGGTAGAACAATTATTAAATTATACGAACCTACTGATGGAGAAGTGTTCTTCTTAGGACAATTAATCTCTGCTGGTACTGAAGGTAATAAAGAAGCTATTAGAAGAAAAAAAGTTGATATTGCAAGCAAGATCAAAGACTTAAAACTTCAAATGAAAGAAGAATTAACGAATGATCCAGAAAAAGCAGCGGAAATTAAATCAAGCTATAATCAAAAAATAGGAGTTTTAAGAAAAGAAAAATCTGAGTTCATAGAAGAACAAAAGATTGATATTCATAGAAGAAAACAAACTGTAGAAGTTGATTATGATTTAATGAGAAATATGCAAATGATTTTCCAAGATCCAATTGCTTCCCTTGACCCTCGTATGACGGTTAAAGAAATTGTTGCAGAAGGACTAAGAATTTCAGGAGAAAAAAGAGATAGCGTAATTAATGAAAAAGTTAACGAAGTTTTAAAAACAGTTGGATTATTACCAGAACATGCTAGTCGTTACCCTCATGAGTTTAGTGGTGGACAACGTCAAAGAATTGGTATTGCTAGAGCTTTAATTGTAGCGCCGAAATTCATCATTGCTGATGAACCAGTGTCTGCACTAGATGTTTCAATTCAAGCACAGGTAATTAACTTATTGAACGACTTACGTAAAACCTTAGGAATTACAATTATGTTTATCGCCCATGACCTTTCAGTTATTAAGTATTTTAGTGATAGAATTGGGGTAATGTATTATGGTAACTTAGTTGAGTTAACTTCAGCTGAGGAATTATTCTTAAACCCATTACATCCTTATACAAGGTCATTATTATCTGCAGTACCATTACCAGACCCTAGATACGAAAAGAAGCGTAAGAGAATGGTATATAGACCTGCAGAGCTTCATGATTATAAAACAGATACGCCAAAACTTCATGAAATTAAAGAAGGACATTTTGTTTATGCAAATAACAAAGAAATCGCAGAATACAAAAAAGTTCTAAAATAATATGTTAAGAAGATTTTTGATAAATGTAGTTCTCTCGGGATTAATGTTTCTCATATTAATGTATGCAAGATTCTTAGGAGAGTTCTCAATACTAAATGTTCTAAATGGCTTATTTGTGGTAGGAATTATCATGTTCTCAGTAGGGATTTTAACAGTCACTAACGCAGGGCAAGCATTTCGAGGAATCGGATTCATCTATAAGAAAATGTTTTCCAAGAAATACACTAGTACATCATATTATGAATATTTAAAGACGTTAGATAGTTCTGAAAAAGAAAAACCTACGGGTTGGCCAGCTTTATTAGTTGGGATGATCTATTTAGCTTTATCAATAATATTTTCAGTTATTGAATATTTATAAAAATAGGTTGAATGTCAAGGATAGGGGTTCAACTAAATAAAAAGAAAAAAGAGGTGTTATTCCAAAGTTTGGAATAA
>JAEIOE010000090.1 GCA_016342455.1 Mycoplasmatota bacterium
CTACTCTTTTTTTATTAAAATGAAGAGTATAAAAATAAGAAAAAAGTAGGTCAAAATACAAACTTTTGACACTACCATAATAGTATAGAGGTGTTTATATGGATGAACGTATTATTAGCAACAATCTTTTAATAGATGATGAAGTAGATGCTACTTTAAGACCGAGATCTTTTAGAGAATATATTGGTCAAAAAAATGTTAAAGAGATGGTTGAAATATCAGTAAAAGCGGCTAAATTAAGAAATGAATCGCTAGATCATGTTTTGTTATATGGACCTCCAGGATTGGGTAAAACTACCTTAGCACAAGTCATAGCTAATGAACTTGAAGTAGCAATGAAATCATGCTCGGGACCAACGATAGAAAGAACAGGAGATTTAGCTGCTATTCTAACATCTTTAGAACCAGGAGATGTTCTGTTTATCGATGAGATACACAGACTACCTAAAATAGTAGAAGAAATCCTCTATTCCTCTATGGAAGATTATGTAATAGATATTGTAGTAGGAAAAGATTCAGGAGCAAAGTCTATAAGGGTTGATTTAGCGCCATTTACCTTGATTGGTGCTACTACAAGATTTGGTGACTTAACTGGTCCACTAAGAGATAGATTTGGTATTGTTCACAAGTTAGAGTTCTATAATGATAAAGACTTAGAAAAAATTTGTAAAAGAACAGCTAAAATCTATGATTATGAGGCTGCGAATGACGCAATAATAGAACTTGCCAAAAGAAGCCGCGGAACACCTAGAATTGTAAATAGATTATTTAGAAGAGTAAGAGATTTTGCAGATATCTTAGGAGATGGAACCATCACCTTAGATATCACTAAAATCGCTTTAAGTAAATTAAAGATAGATGAATCAGGACTTGATTCAAAAGATAGAGAGTATTTAGAGGGCATTATTGATAGATACAAAGGTGGGCCGGTTGGTCTAGATACAATCGCTACCTCTATATCAGAAGACCCAAGAACACTAGAAGACGTTTATGAACCTTATTTAATTCAAAAAGGCTTCATCAGTCGCACACCAAGAGGAAGAGTTGTAACAGAAAAAGCTTACAAACACCTTAAAAAAATTTATCAAGGATCGTTATTTTAAAATGAAGACAAGTGATTTTGATTACCATTTACCAGAAGAATTAATTGCACAGACACCTTTAAAAGTAAGAAGTAATTCTAGACTTTTAGTCATGAATAGAACAAATAAAGATATTTTTCATGATAGCTTTAATCACTTAGGGGACTATTTAAAAAAAGGTGATGTTTTAGTATTAAATGATACAAAAGTAATTCCAGCGAGATTATATGGCACAAAAGAAGAAACATTTGCTAATATTGAGGTTTTATTGTTAAATCAATATGGTCTTGATTCATGGGAAGCCCTAGTCAAACCTGCTAAAAGAGTAAAAGTAGGAACGAGAATTAGTTTTGGAGAAGGATTACTAAAACTAGAATGTACTGAATCCTTAGAAGAAGGAATCAGACGTTTTAAGTTGGAGTACAAGGGCGTTCTAGAAGATATTTTAGATCTACTAGGAGAAATGCCTTTGCCGCCTTATATACATGAAAAATTAGTCGATCAATCAAGATATCAAACTGTTTACTCAAAGATAACAGGGTCCGCAGCGGCTCCTACTGCAGGCTTACACTTTACGAAAGCGTTAATGGATTCTTTAAAAGAAAAAGGTGTTATTATAGAATATGTTACGCTACACGTTGGCCTAGGTACATTCAGACCAGTGAAAGTTGACAATGTTTTAGAACACAAAATGCATTCTGAATTCTATCAAATGACTCAATCTACAGCCGATGTCCTAAACCTTGCGAAAGCAGAAGGTAGAGATATCGTAGCTGTTGGAACGACCTCAGTTAGAACTATGGAAACAATTATGACTAAATATGGAACATTTAAAGAGGCAAATGGTTTTACAGAAATTTTTATCTATCCAGGTTATCAGTTTAAAGCAATTGATACTTTAATCACTAATTTTCATTTGCCAAAATCAACGTTATTAATGTTGGTTTCTGCATTTTCTTCAAAAGAAATTATTATGAATGCCTATACAGAAGCGGTAAAAGAAAAATATAGATTCTTTTCCTTTGGCGACTCTATGATAATAAGAAAATAAATGAAGGAGTATTTATGAGAAAATTAACAGTCATTAGAAAAAAGAAAATCGTCGCTTGTGCAATGAAAATTTATGTCTATTTGGAATCAAAGACTGAAACAGAAAAAGTATTAGATGGAATTCCATGCATAAAAGTAGCTACACTAAAGAATGGTAAAACTGAAACTGTTGATTTACCAGAAACAGAAACAAATGTGTTTGTTGTATATGATAAGTTCTTCCCAGACAAATACAAGTGTAAGTTTATAGCTAAAGCTGGAACGGATGACTTAACAATTGTTACGGCTTCAAAATACAGTCCATTTAGTGGAAATCCTTTTGAAATCACTCAAATCTAAAAAAAATAGAATAATTAAGTTTGAATATAGAAAAAAATACAATAATAGAGGTGAATTATGAAAAAAGAAGAAGTTAATACTAATTTTTATGAAGCAGTGAATGGTGAATGGATAGAAAAAACAGTTATTCCAGGCGATCAACCATCTGTTTCTGCTTTTTTAGAATTGCATTTAGGAATTGAAAAAACTTTAATGGATTTAACAGCTGAGTGGGAAAAAGACCAAGCTAAGTTAAATGGCAACTTAAAAAAATATATTAAGTACTATCAAATGACTAATGATTTTGACAAGAGAAACGAGTTAGGGACTAAACCTTTCGAGCTTATCTTAAATAAGATTAATCAATTGAATAATCTAAAGGATTTAGACAGCGTATTTGAAGAGTTTTCTTTAGAATCAATTGAGTTACCTTTTGGTTTTATGGTTATGCAAGATTTTATGAATAGTAATAATCAAATTCTTTATTTTGGGGCTACTGATTTATTTTTACCAGATACAAGTTATTATTTAGACGAGACAAAAAAATCACAACTAATCGGTCTTTTTACAATGACTACAAAACAATTGCTCACTTTATACGGTTTTTCAAACGAAGAAGTGGACAAGTTAATACAAGAAGCTCTTGCCTTTGACGAACTTTTAGTACCTGTGACTAAATCAAGTGTAGAAAAAGCAGATTATGTAAAAATGTATAACCCATTAAGTAAAAAAGAAGTTGAAGCCTTAACAAAAAACTTCGATTTGATGGGAAAGGCAGAAACCTTAGTGAAACAAGTTGTAGATAAATTAATTGTTATGAATCCAGATTTTGTTAATGCCTTTGATTTAATTATCACAGAAGATAACTTCTCGATTATGAAATCGTGGATGATTGTTTCAAATGCGATTAAATTTGCTTCAGACTTAAGTGACGATATTCGAATAGCCGGAGGAGCTTTTAGACGTGCATTAAGTGGTACGAAAGAAGCGCAGAACAAGAAAAAATATGCTTTTAATCAAGCTTATAATCGATTTGGGCAAGTTGTTGGACTACACTATGGAGAAACTTACTTTGGACCTGTCGCAAAAGCAGATGTTAAAACAATGGTTCTTGAAATGATTGGTATATATCAAGAACGTATTTCAGGAAACACTTGGCTCAATGAAGAAACAAAAGAATTGGCGAAAAAGAAATTATCAACATTAGCTGTTCATGTAGGTTATCCAGATGAACTACCACCTTATTATGATTTTTTTGACATTTCTAGCTATGAACAAGGTTCAGATTTAATTAAAGAAAGATTAGCGATGAATAAAATTGTTAATGCTCATAATTATAAAAAATATAATAAAGAACCAAACAGGAATATCTGGGGTATGCCAGCCAGTATGGTGAATGCCTATTATAATCCAAGTAATAATCAAATCGTTTTTCCAGCTGCTATCTTACAAGAACCTTATTATAGTTTAAAACAAAGCGCATCTGAAAACTTTGGTGGTATTGGAGCAGTTATGGCTCATGAAATATCTCATGCTTTTGATAATAATGGCGCTAAGTTTGATGAATTAAGTTCACTTAATAATTGGTGGACTAAAGAAGATTTAGAAGCTTTTGATAAAAAAGCGAAAGATATGATTACTTTATTTGATGGACTAGAAACAGGCTTTGGCCCTTGTAATGGTGAGTTAACAGTGTCAGAAAATATCGCTGATAGTGGTGGAATAAGATGTGCGTTTGAGGCTAGTAAAAAGTACGATAAGCATAGTTCTGATGAATTCTTTCAAAATTGGGCACGTGTTTGGCGTAATAAAGCTTCAATTGAATACAGTCAGTTACTTCTAAAAGTGGATGTTCACGGACCAGCTATTTTAAGAGCAAACATGCAGTTAAGTAATTTGCCAGAATTCCAAGAATTTTATGGGATCACTGAAAAAGATAAGATGTATTTACCAAAGGATAAAATGGTTAGTATTTGGTAATTAACTAACTTAATTATAGAACCATAAAAAATAGCACATTATCTATCAACGATAATGTGCTATTTGTTTATCTAAATTTTCAAATTTTTCTTATCAATTAAATATATCCTGAGTTTGACAGTTGTGAGCTTGAAAACCCGATGACTTTGGCTTATTCAAGCCATAATCATCGGGTTAT
>JAEIOE010000091.1 GCA_016342455.1 Mycoplasmatota bacterium
GTCAACTTGTGCGCATTAGCGCATATTACCCAAGAAGCCCCCACTTCAAATATTGATTAAGTGGTGGGTAGTTCACATATTATGCTTATTCACCAATATTGATTGCTTTTGTGATTTATCCTACCATACTTTGGATAATGATAAGGATGATGACTTTGAAGTCTATGATAAACAACCGTGGAATTATTGCTGCGATTACTGGTTTTTTAACAATATGTATTATGTCCGTTAATATCGTTGTAATGGCATTTGGAATGGAAACGATGGAAATTGTTTATCATCCTAATCAGGAAAATACAATATATGTTACTGAAAGCAGTTTTATGAATAGTTGGACAAGAGAATATAGTCAAAAGAATATTTTGTTTATGGAGCGTGTGATTCAAGTAGAACCAATAACGGATTAATTTTTTAAAAATAACAATCATTTAACTATTTCAATAAGTTTCAAATAATGCTAAAATATAGAGACAGGGAGGATATATCATGAATAAAAGAATATTAGGGAAAAGAAACCCTGGAGAAGTATCGATTCTTGGATTTGGTTGTATGAGATTCCAAACAATTGATAATGATTATGGACGCATTAATGAAGCGGTGTCTATGGAACAAATAAGATACGCTATTGATCACGGCTTAAACTATTTAGATACGGCTTGGCCTTATCATAATGAAACTAGCGAAGGATTCGTTGCTAAAGTCTTAGAAGATGGCTATAGAGAAAAAGTTTATATTGCAGATAAATTACCTTCTTGGTTAATTAAAACAAGAGAAGATATGGATAAGTTTCTTGATGAACAATTGAAAAGACTCAATGTGGAATACATTGATTATTATTTGCTTCACGCATTAAATAAAAATAGTTGGGCAAATTTAGTAGAAAATAATGTTTTTGATTTTATCGAAAAAGCGCTTGCGAGCGGAAAAATTAAAAACATCGGTTTTTCTTTCCATGATAGTTACGAGGCATTTGAAGAAATTATTCTTGCATTTGATTGGGATTTCTGTCAAATTCAATTTAACTTTTATGATTTAGAATACCAAGCAGGATTAAAAGGTTTAAAACTAGCAGCGAGTAAAGATATTGGTGTCATTGTAATGGAACCTTTAAGAGGTGGAAGACTTGCGAATAATGTTCCGGATGAGATTAAAGAAATCTATAAATCATCTGGTCATGTTCATTCACCAGCTGGTTGGGCTTTAAGATATGTTTGGAATTATCCTGAGGTTAAATTAGTACTAAGTGGGATGAATGAATTAGAACATATAAAAGATAATTTAGAAGAAGCTTCTAATACTTTAGCTAACTCTTTAACTGATGTTGAAGAATTAACTATTCAAAAAGTAAATGTCTTCTATAAAGCAAGAATACAAGTAGATTGTACTGACTGTAAATATTGTATGCCATGTCCTTTTGGAATTAATATTCCGCAAAACTTTGCGATGTATAATTCTGCACATGTATTTGATGCATATGATCGTTATAAAGGTTTATATTACTCACAACTTAAGCCAGAACAAATGGCCGATATGTGCCAACAATGTGGGGAATGTATCTCTAAATGTCCTCAAAATATCCAAATAATTGATGAACTAGTTAATGTAGCTGAATATTTTAAAAAATAGCCACATTATTTTAATGTGGTTTTCTTTTTTAATTACAGATGAAGAGTTGACAAAATACTATTGGTAATGTATATTACCTATAGGAAATTTAAATAATAGGAGAGTGACTTATGAGTAAACTAACAATTTTTGAACATCCATTAATTACCCACAAATTAACTTTAGCGCGTGATGAAAACACAGGTATGAGAGATTTTAGAGCCTTAGTGAATGAAATCGGAGGATTAATGGCTTATGAAATTACGAGAGACTTACCAGTAAAAGAAGTAACTGTTAAAACTCCAATTTGTGAAACAAAAGCATTTGTTCTTGCTAAAGAATTAGTAATCGTTCCTATCTTAAGAGCTGGTATTGGTATGGTTGATGGGATACATAATTTAATTCCTACAGCTAAGATAGGACATATCGGAATGTACCGAGATGAAGTAACTTTAGAGCCTCACGAGTATTACGCTAAGTTTCCTAAAGAAATGCCTGAAAGTTCTGTATTATTAGTAGATCCAATGATAGCTACTGGTGGTTCAGTTCTTATGGCAATTGATGCATTAAAGAAACGTGGAGCGAAAGACATTCGTTTGGTAGGTTTAGTAGCTGCACCAGAAGGAATTAAGAGAATTCTAGAAAAACATCCCGACGTAGATATTTATTTAGCAGCTCTAGACGAAAAATTAAATGAAGTTGGATATATTGTACCGGGTCTAGGTGATTGTGGAGACAGATTATTCGGAACCAAATAAAAAATTAAAAGTAGGTGGAGACCTACTTTTTCTATTTTGGTGTATAATAAAACTATAAAATAAGTTTTAGAGGAGTAAAATATGATCGTTGGAAATATAAATGATGTAACTGCAAAAGTCGTCAACAACCCTGAAGCAAAAGATGCATTCATAAAAGTATTAGTTTCACCAAAAGAAGGTTGGGATGGATACGTAATGCGAGAGTTAGAAGTAGGAGCTTATGGATATACACCGAAACACAGTCACCCTTGGCCTCACATCAATTATATTATTGAAGGGGTAGGAGAATTACTAATTGGTGAAAAAGTTAACAGAGTGAAAGCTGGAGGCTTCGCTTATGTACCTGCTAATGAAACACATCAATTTAGAAATGTATCAGGAGAAGTATTTAAGTTTATCTGTATTGTTCCAGAAATAGGCCATAGTTATTAAGAAAAAAAGCGTGTGTTGAACACGCTTATTTTTTTTGTCTTGTTAAAAAGACCAATATAATTGATAATGCGATAAAGAAAAACAATAAAGCAAAAACATTAAGTAAAAACTTTACCGCTCCTAAAGAGTCTAATTCTAAGAATGGATAGATATAATTACTAGTAAACGCTCCTCTAATTAATACAAATCCAATATAGGCTAATGGAAAAATCATCCAAACAAGTATATCTTTAAACTTGAAATGATAATCTTTTCGGTAAATGATTAAGAAAGCAACTGTTAATATAGGTATTATATAATGACAAAGAATACTGCCTAATAAATCAAGACCTACTTGATGAAAACCAGATTGTAGAATAAATACAAATACCAAACCGGTAACTGTGATATAAATAGTGACTCCACCCAATAATTTATTAAATTTTTCATATTTATCTTGTTTTAAAGAGAACAATAACCAAAAGTAGACAGTAACCACTAAATTGCTTAAGATTGTGAAATATTTGAATATTCCTAAACCAGAAGCTAACATGGTAGTTGGATTATCTAAAACATGATAGATTAGGGTAAATATAATTCCTAAGGTAGAGAGTATTACTATTAGTAATGCAAATTTTCTTTTCATATAATCACCAAATAGTATTTTACTACAAAAAAAAAAAATCACCAAATATTGGTGATTTTATTCTGTTTTTTGAAATATACCAGCTAATATAGAATATTTAGTTTTTCCTTCATCCGTTTTAGAATGATTATTGATATAATCAAATATCATATTTCTAAGCTCAACTAACTCTGTATCTGTTAAGTGAATCTTTCTTTGAATGATAAAACCTTCTCTAGTATCTGATTTCTCTTGTTTCTTGACTTCTTCAGCACGAGCAATAACATCGTTTCTAAAATTATCAATGCTTTTAATAATGATTCCCATTGTAGCATCTACTTGAAACTCCTTCATCTTAGGAGAAGTATCATCTTTTATAGCTATTTTAAAAGTGCTGTCTTTTAAAACATAATACTTTGCATTAATACCATTGATTACTTCAATGTGATCTAATATTAGAATATTTATCTTTACTAGTTTTTTAACATGGTAATGAACCTTTGCAGGGACTTCTTTTAAAAAATCTGCGACCATCTTAACTGTCATAGGCATATCTTTTTCAATATACATATCTATGATTCTCATACGATAAGTATCTGCAAATATTTTAAATTCTTCATTAGTTTGAATGATACGTTGTGTATTGTTCATCTAATCACCTTCTCTAGACATATATTATACCATTTTTAAAATATATTTCGCAAATAATTGCTGATATTCTTTCAAAGATAATTAAATGATGGAAAGCGTTAAATTGTAAAAATTGTTTTAAAAATAGTCAAAATAATCAAGCTAAAATACATAGAGATTTTCTTTAAAATCAGCTGTAATAGGATACATGTCATGAAAGCGTTTTTTGTAAACCGCTTTCAAGATAAAACAAGTTGACTTACAAAAAAATAAGAATACAATATAGTTGCACAACAAGAAAACGACAAAAAAAATAATAGGGAAGAAGGTTTCTAATATGATAAATAATAACCAAGAAATGAACGATCATATTCAATATATCAATTCTTATACAATATATAAAGAAATGTTTAGTATATTCAATAGACCAAAAAAGAAAAAAGCAAAAAAGCAAAAAACAAGGCTGTGTTCAAGATGAATGTTGATATGGTTTAAAGATATCTACCGGGAAAGGTATTTGTGAAATATCTCTGTTTC
>JAEIOE010000092.1 GCA_016342455.1 Mycoplasmatota bacterium
CTATATTGTATCAAATTATTCCTATTCTATCAATTGTTTTATGAATCTCATCAGTACTTTGCTTGAACACAGCTTATATTTTAATAAAAACAGATTCTTTTGTGCGCTAAACTCAAAGAAGCCAACAAAGAGTAAAATAGCAATATTCCCTACAATTACGGGTGCGCCAAACTTATAAGCCGTTTTAAAGTATTGAGGTAAAAAGATAATATTGAATAGTCCAAATGTCATAAATATAATACCAAAGAAAGCAGGATTTATATCCATTCCAAAATTATATGTTCCATAAATAAGATTATGTGCAATACCAAGCATTACCGCTGATACTATATGAAGCAATTCAACGATGGTAAAAGCATATACTTTTGCGGTAACGATATCTTTTCTTGATACAGGTAGAATACTCGTGAACTACCCACCACTTAATCAAAATTTGAAGTGGGGGCTTCTTGGGTAATGTGCACTAATGTGCACAACTTGACCAAGTTAAAGAGTCTGTCCCATACTCTTTTTTGTAATATTCTTCAAGACCTTTCCCAGCTATGTTCTTAGCTGCGTTATGGTCTCTATCTAAATTTGCTCCACAACTACACTCGTAAGTTCTTTGACTTAGTTTTACTTCATTAATCTTTCCACACTTACTACATGTTTTAGTTGATGGATAATACTTAGGTATTTTGACGAGGGTTTTTCCTTTGTCTTTTGTTTTATATTCTAAATATCTTGTAAATGTCCCAAATGATGTATCTGTGATTGATTTTCGGAAATGTTTGGTTTTCTTCATTTCTTTTAAATCTAAATCTTCAATACAGATAACTTCATAGTTGTTGACAAGATATCTTGATGCTTTATGTAAGAAATCTTTTCTTTGATTCTTTAGCTTTTGATGAATCTTTGATACAACTAACTTTTGTAAGCTGTATCTGTTAGATCCTCTTATTCTTCTTGATAGTCTTTTTTGTTCCTTAGCTAGTTTCTTTAAGGATTCCTTATAGTACATAGGATAATCTGCTTTATTGTATTCATTATCCACATATAGACTCTTTAATGAGTAATCTAATCCTATTAGTCTTTGAACGTCTTGAACTTCTTTTTTAGTTTCTTCATACTCAATACGTAAAGATACATAATACTTTCCAGCTTCCTGCTTTACTGTAGCTGCTTTTATGCTACAGTTCGCTGGTAACACTCTATGTAACTTTATCTTAACAAATCCTAGTTTTGGTAATTTGATATTCTTTCCTTCTATTCTTATATTGTTATTTATTGTATGTGTTGTATAAGTTTGGATTGGGTTATGTCTAGATTTGTATTGAGGCGGATTATTATGTCCTTTAAAAAAGTTTGTATATGCATTTTTTAAGTGTAACCACGCTGTTGTTAGTGCTTGGGAATCTACTTCGTACATGTATTCATAGTCCTGTTTTATCCTTGATGGTGTCAGGTATTGATGAGCGTTTAATAACTCTGGGTATTCATGAAACATTTCATAGATTGTTTCTCTCTCAAAAAGTAGTGTATTACTCATCTTTCTTACACAGCCAAATGTTTTATGTATTAATTCAATTTGGGTGTGTGATGGTTTAATTCTATATACATATCCCCTAATCATTTTTTTCACCCCGGGATTCAATGTACTGTTTAATAACTTCAGTCGTTACTCCTCCTGTAGTTATTAAACAGAAACTTTGTGACCAAAACTTTGATTCCCATAATTTCTCTAAAACGTACGGATATAATTGTTTTATCATTCTTGACGTTGAACTTTTATATGCATTGATGAATTTAGATAGTTCACTTCTAGGTTCTGCTCTAAAGAGTATATGTACATGATCACTATCATGATTCATTTCCTCTAAATGCAAATTATATTTTTCGCCTACTATTTCAAATTGTTTTTGTAAGTAAAAAAGTATTTCATTATTCAACACTTTTTTTCGATATTTAGTTACGAGTATCAGATGATAATGCATCTTGAAGACTGAATGATTATTAGTGTCTAATTTCATTGCTTTTACCACCTTTCAATTAATTAATACTTATACTACTATTATAGCATAATTTCGCTCTTTTTTCTATAGGTTGTACTTGAAAAAATTATCTTTTTATTGAACCAATTATCCATTCATCCCCCACTTACCTTGCTTGAAGATGGGGGTGTTCTGGATTGTTTTGATAAACAAGTCCTTCTCCACCAATATCTGCAAGCAAAACAAGATTTCCTTCATGAGGTGGAATTCTTCCAAGTAATTTAAACCAAGCACAATCAAATACTTCTCCCCATGAATCTCCAATTTCAATCGGAGAAAAATGGCCATTAGGAAGTAATGGAAAGGGTTCTTTATCCTTCATATAACTAAGTGTTAATGCATTTATTTTTGTATATATCAACTCTTCAAGTTTTAGTAACATTGATTCGTATGTCATATTACTTCCTCTTTCCAGCACCTTAAACTTTAAATCAAATTAGAGATTATTATGGTGTTTTATTATATATTATTTTAATGGTTTTTAGTAGGTTTCTTTTGCCAAATCTCTAGCTCTCGTTAATATGTAAGCTGTACTTGTACTTAAAAACATTATATACAAAGAATATTACAATTAAGGTTTTAAAACTTTACTAGAATGTGTTAAAATGAAACATAAGCAAAATTACTATAATTTGAAACTAGGTGAAAACATGTTGATACAAATACTAATTACAGTTGAAATTCTAATTATCAATTTATTAATTACACATTTATTATCTACCAAAAAGTTTCGTAACATTATAAGTTTTCTCATACTTGGTTTTGCTTCAGTAATCATTGTTTTTGGCTTTCTTATAATAAGAAATGATGATACTCCACAATGGGTTGGAATGCTTACAGGAATAATTTATATCTTCCCTCTTCTTTACGTATACAAAGAATCCGCATCTAAAATGGTTCTAATTATGCTTTTTTGTTGGACTCATACCTTAATTATATCTGCAATTGCGTCTTCTGTTTTTCTTATGTTATTTGACAATAACAATATTATATACCAACTAATTATTCAAACTGTGTTACTCGTTGCTTCAACAGCAATCGTGATAAAGTTCGCAAAAAATACATTTAGAGTAATATTAGAAGGATATAAAAAATCTAATATTCTTTTATTTATGGCGCTAGTTTTTGCATTAGCAGTTTTTGCTTTTCTTAATAGATACTTTATTAGCAATCAAATTGTTGCCTTATCATTATCATTAATTCAAGCAATTATGTCTATAGCTGTTTTCATTTTATTAAGTGATAATATTAAAAAATCTCACAGTTAAACCACTTAAGTGAAATAGCTTATGTTGATTCTCTTACAAAAATCAATAATAGATATGCATTATTTCATAGGCTTGAATCATTAGTCCAAATAAATCAAGAATTTAAGTTGATTTTCATGGATTTAAATGATTTAAAGTCAGTTAATGATAACTACGGACATCATATTGGAGATGAGTATCTAAAAGAATTTGCGAGAGCTTTGAAACTTGCATTTAAATCTAAAGGTGATGTATTCCGATTTGCTGGAGATGAATTTATTTGTATCTCGCTAGACACTAATCTTGATACGGATACAATTCAAAAAGATATTGGAAAGAACTTCAAATTTGAAAGCAAGTTTAATGGCTTTAGTTTTGGATGTGCATTATATCCAGAAGATGGATTGAGATTTAAAGAAATCATAAAACTTGCAGATAAAAGAATGTATCAGAATAAAAATTTTAACACTATTCGATAAAACATCGCAAATCTTTGCGATGTTTTTTTAGATTACATTTTTTTAATACTCAATAAATTTAATCATATACTAAAAACATTAAAAATCACCTGTTGTTTAATCTCCTTATAGTATAATTGAAATATATATAAGAAAGGAAACAATTTATGAACTTTATAAGTTTACAAGATATTCCAACAGAAATAAATATTCGAGGTATTCAATCTAAAATTATTGTTCACCATAAAAATGCTACTATCAAAAACTTAATCCTTAAAGCAAATGAATCAATTCCTACTCATCAAGTACCAGTTGATGTCACTTTCTTTGTTTTAGAGGGTACTGGGACTATTACTATCGATAAAGATACTTTCTCTGTCAAAAAGGATGATACTGTTTTATGTCCTCCAAATACACCTATGGCTGTAGTTGCTGAAGAGTTAGGTTTATCATTTCTTAATATTAAAACACCAGGAATTATTGTCACAAAATAGCACTTTAAAAATATATTTAATTGATAAGAAAAATTTGAAAATTTAGATAAACAAATAGCACATTATCGTTGATAGATAATGTGCTATTTTTTATGGTTCTATAATTAAGTTAGTTAACCCGAGTTTGACAGTGAAATATTAATGAAGTAATCTTTATGGCTTGAAAGAGCCATTTTTTTTACACATTCGAT
>JAEIOE010000093.1 GCA_016342455.1 Mycoplasmatota bacterium
GAATCCCGTACTGTACTTCATAAATAGATGACTCCTTTCTAAAAAGTTTTACTGTCATCTATCTTGACACATAGGGGTGGAGAAACGATTCTTTGCGTTGGAATTGGGATGATGCCTATTCTTGGCGCTTATATTATACAGGCTGGCGATCTTACACGTACAGTTTATTTGGCTTCGCTACCGATTGTTGTTTCAACTGGATTGTGGGTATGGATATCTGAATTAATAAGTAGGTCAGACGATGAAAGTTCTGCATATACAACTATGGTTATGCTTTTCCCGGTTCATTTTGCCAGTCGTTATGTTACAACTATTTTAACTATTTTAATCTATTTGATATTAGTGTTGGCCGTATTCGGTCGTTCTTCATTAAATCCGCTATCACTGACAGCGCTGCTTTCGATATGTTTTGCACTGAAAATTATTAGCATATCTATGAATGAATACTCAAATAACAAGAAAATGCGTAAGGCTCGTAAGTATGCATTTTTAATTCATCTTACTATATGTATTATTATTATTGTATCATCACTTTCAACTGAGTTCACCAAATTATGAAAAGACCACATAACAAATCACTGCACTGGATTTTTACTCCGCTCCGCTACGTAAAAAGCAGTGAGTTCAGCCGTTATACGGAATAAGAATTAGATAAAATAATATTGATTGAACCCATGGTTTTGAGGGCCAATTGTGGTTAAATCGAGACTCCGTAATTATTAGAAATCTATGTATTGACAAAAGGCACACCTAAGCTTATCTTAATAATATGACCTATAATTGGAATGATGAAAAGAATGAAATTCTGAAGAAACAAAGGAATATTTCATTTGAAGAAATTATATTGTGTATTTCTGAAGGAAAGGTTGTGAAAGTATTAAAGCATCCGAATAAAGAAAAATATGGAAATCAGAAAATTTATCTAATTAACTATAATGATTATATATATGTAGTGCCTTTTGTAGAAAATAAAGAAAATAAAGAGATATTTCTAAAGACAATATACCCGAGTAGGGAATACACGAGTAAATTATTGAAGAATGGAGGAAAGGAATGAAAGATAAAAATATGTTTACTCCGATAGATGAAGAAGAACTCGATTTAATAGAATCACTTGAAAAAGGTGAATGGAAAGAAATAGAAGAAAATGAAGAATACAAGCTTCAGGCAAAAAAATATGCTGAAGCAACAATGAAAAAAGATAAAAGGATGAATATAAGAATATCAGAAAGAGATTTGAAGAATTTGAAGATAAAAGCAATGGAAGAGGGATTACCATATCAAACCCTGGTATCCATGATATTGCATAAATATGTGTCTGGGAAATTATTAGAAAAAGTATAAGAAAAAATCCGTATAACAAGAGATTTGGAGTAGTCAAAATTTATTGTCACGATTCTGGCTAAAGACGTTCGCTAATCGCTCATTCCAGAATCACGCCAATGCCGTGGAAGACCACGGCCGCCAAGCAGCTCAACTGGTCGTTATCAAGAACCAGGAACTCCGTGTAAATTTGATATAATAATTGTAATTGATTAGACACTTTCAGGAACGAAAATTTTCTATAGAGGTAGCGGTACTGAGAGGGTAACCCCAGTGGAAGCGAGCATTAGGGCGGGAAATATCAGGAAGATATAAAAATTGACAAACCACTACAATGTAAGTACAATATAAGTATGAACCATATCCAATTTGAATGGGATGAGAATAAGAATATAATAAATCAAAAGAAGCATAAGGTTAGCTTTGAAGAAGCAAAAACAGTGTTTTATGATCCAGCAGCCTTAATAATTCATGATCCTGATCATTCTGAAGATGAAGAAAGATTCTTGATTATGGGATTATCACAGACTTTAAAAGTATTAGTTGTATGTCATTGCTATAGAGAAAATGAAGAGATAATAAGGATAATCTCAGCAAGGAAAGCTGATAAGGATGAAACCAGGAAATATGGAGGATGAAATTATGAGAGACCATTATGATTTTTCAAATGCAAAAAAGAATCCCTATGTATCAAAACTGAAAAAACAGATAACGATCCGCTTAGATGAAGATACAATAGATTATTTTAAAGAAATGTCCGAAGAATCGGGAATAAAATATCAGCAATTGATCAATTTATATTTGGCAGATTGTGCAAGGAAAAATCTAAAATTAAATATAAATTGGAAAGCCTCTTAAAGAAGAGAATAAGAGATATATAAGAATAATCACAATGGGAGTGAAACTGAAAGCAAAAACTCCAGTGGAATTGAAAAGTGTAGCAATTATAAAGACAAAAATAAGAGAATAAGAAATTAAGAGAAAAGCTCTTGATAACAAGAGATTTGGAGTAGTCAAAACCTTTGGCACAGTTCTGGCGGAGACGTTCAGCGCTGATCGCGCTTAACTCCAGAATCGCGCCAATGCCCTCGAAGACTCGGGCCGCTAAGCAGCTCAAATCGTCGTTATCTTCACGAATTTCGTCATGTGCACTGCGTGCACATGAAACCTGTTTTATGTGCAAATAATTGTAAAACATGTACGTACAAGCCGTGATATGTGCTATAATTAGTAAAACGTGTACATGTTGAGCGGAATATGGATAAAAAAGCAAATAATGATTTACCATTTTTACCACCAAAAGATGATATAGAAAGTGTAAGAATCCTTCGGAAAGCTATAAAAGCAAATAAAGCATTAGCCAGGTTGAATGGATATTGTACAACAATACCAAATGAAAACATCCTCTTGGATACAATCATCCTGAAAGAGGCGAGAGCAAGTTCAGAGATTGAAAACATCATCACAACTCAAGATAAAATTTATCAAGCAATGTTAAAAAATGATGATAAATATGATGCTGCAACAAAGGAAGTATTAAATTATCGAGAAGCGACTTGGAAAGGATATAATCTGATATTAAAGGATCATATTCTTACTACGAAGAGTATTGTTGGAATTCAAGAAAGTCTTGAGAAGAATAGGGCTGGAATAAGGAAATTACCTGGTACAAGATTTATGAATGATACAACTGGTGAGGTAGTATATATACCACCAGATGAAGAAAGAATAATCAGAGATTTATTAAAAAATTTAGAAGAATATATAAACATTGATAATGAAATAGATCCATTGGTGAAATTAGCAATAATTCATTATCAATTTGAATCAATACATCCTTTTTATGATGGAAATGGAAGGACTGGAAGAATTATAAATGTATTATATCTGGTTTTAAAAGGATTATTGAAATCACCTATCTTATATTTGAGTAGTTATATAATTAGAAATAAGGATAGCTACTATAGATATTTACAAAATGTGAGAGATGAAAATGGATGGGAAAATTGGATAATGTTTATGCTTACGGCTATAGAAATGACATCATTGGAAACATTAGAAACTGTAAGTTCAATAAAGAATTTAATGGATGAAACAATTGATTATTGTAAAGAAAAACTTCCGAAAACAACTTATACAAAAGAATTGATAGAATTACTTTTTCGGCAACCATATACGAAGATAGATTTTTTAGTAAAAAATGAAATAGCTGAAAGGAGAACTGCAAGTAAATATTTAAATCAATTAGAAGAAATAGGAGTATTGGAGTCTAAGACTTTTGGAAAGGAAAAATTATTTATAAATAAGAAGTTGTATGAAATATTGAAGAAAGAGAAAAACGGAAGATAACAAAAGATTTGGAGTAGTCAAAATCTTTGTCATAGTTCTGGCAGAGACACTCCGCGCTAATCGCGCTACGTTCCAGAACTGCGCCAAGCCTCAAAGACTCGGCCGATTTTGCTACTCAAAACGTCGTTAAAAACACACAAGTTGTGGCTGGTGTTGACTCCCGCATAGGAATTAAGATTTAAGCTCATTTATCCCGAAATATAATTGTGTGAAAGAATTCCAAAGGGGAGAATAGACCGGGAAAGGTTCATAGGCTTGCACACCTCCCTAACCCGGAAAAAACATAATTATTATTATATCGGCAACAAAGAAAGACTACTGTACTGCAGCTTTTATTCTGAGTGGGATCTTTTGTCCAATCTGCGGGAGCATAGTCAAATACAATTCAACATATCAGAAATACCTATATGATAAGTTGCTTGATATCATCCAGGTGAAATGCACTAATCGGAGGTGCGGCAGAACCCATGCTCTGATTCCTTCATTCTCCGTCCCCTGTTGCTCTATAGGAACAAAGGAGTTAAACCATTTCCTTTCTGCCATAAATAAAGGGAAAACCGTAGAACAAGCCGGCCAGTGCTTTGTGAATGCTGGAATGAACCCTGATTACCCTGAAGTAATACACTGCATATTCCGGTGAATCCGGACAGCGATTCCGGAGCAAAACGGACAGCTGTCTGAAGAAAAAAATCCTCGCCT
>JAEIOE010000010.1 GCA_016342455.1 Mycoplasmatota bacterium
TATACTTGAAAAAATTACCATTCATCCCCCACTTATCCAAGATTGAAGAAAGGGTGTTCTGGTTAGTGTTGATAAAATAATAGCCTGTAATAAATGTATAAACTTTAATAAATATAGTAAAAGATACTACAATTATACTATAAACCCCTAAGACTCTTCTTATTGTTCTAAGGGTTGATTTCTTAAGCCCTGTAAAAGTATATAAGAACATCCCTGCTTCCATAAATAATATAATTATCGGCATTAACAAGGTAAGTTTTGTTAAACTATCTACTACAAAAAAACTTAGTATAAAGGATATAATAAAAAGAACGATAAGTATTATATTTCCGTATATCAGCTTCTTCATTCATTATCCTCCAATTCAATTATTCTATAGTTTCTTTCTAAAGCAATTTTTTTTAACATTTTGTCTGGGTTAACAGCGACTGGATTCCCAACAATTTCAAGTATCGGCAAATCATAATTTGAGTCTGCATAAGCCTTTGAATTCAAAAAATCCGCTTTTGAAAACTTATCTAAGATTATTTTTGCTTTTCCATCATGGATAATAATCTTAATTTCTTCTGACGGTAGAACTTCTCCATCTCTTATCGCAGGACTGCCTATCACTTCATCAAAACCCTCTTTTAGAAATGGTTTTAAAATGATATCAAAATTACCACTTAATAATATTGTATAGTAACCCGCTTCAATATCCTTTAAAAGTTCTTGTTTAATTTGCGGGTTTATATATGATCTAAGATGTTCGTATAAGTCTTCAAGGAAGGTATCTAATACGGCTTTATCTACTGATCTGAACAAATCAGCTGTTAAAGCCATTGCGTTTGCACGAAAGTTTTGTTTGGTCCAACCGAATAGGTGAAATTTTTGAAAAAAGTAACGGGTCCATATTTTTGTCCAAATTTTATGATATAAAGACATATTTAAATTTTGTTTCTTCCAAAACCTAAAAACTAACTTTAAGCCTTGGGAACTCATATAGGTTCCATCAAAGTCATAGATTGCTAATTTCATAAAATTCCCCCTCCAAATAATTATTTACACTATGAATATTATATAACATTAAAACATATTAATACATAGGATTTCAGAGTTTTTTACTTTATGTGATTTCTCTTGGATTAACTTCTAAATTAATTTTATATGCTATAATAAGTTTAGATTATAATGGTAGGAGGTTTATATGAGCAGATATAATATCATGACAGTGTTAATAGAACACAGAAGAGACACAGCTGAGAAAGTTCAAGCTCTACTTACGAAATATGGATGCAATATTAAAGTAAGACTTGGATTACATGAGGCAGTAAGCGTTTGTGCAGAAGATGGACTTATGGTTCTTCAATTGGTAGGAGACCAAGGCGATATTGAAGCATTACTTGATAAATTGAATGCATTAGATGGCGTTCAAGCGAAACTTGCTGTATTTAATTAAAAAATAAAATAGAGGAGACTAATCAAGTGATTATCTCCTCTTATTTTTAGACCTTACAAGCTTCATTAAAAATATTTTATTGATTATATGATAGTATTGGTTTATAATTTTCAATTGAAGGGGTTGATTATATGATTAGTAATAAATTATTAGAAAAATATGCAAAATTAATTGTTGTTGTTGGAGCAAATGTACAAAAAGGACAAATGGTATCTGTCAATGTATCTACTGACAATAACATCTTAGCAAGAGCAGTTGTGAAACAAGCTTACTTAGCAGGAGCTTCAAAAGTTACTGTAAACTGGACCGATGATTATTGTTCAAAAGAAGGATTTATGTATAGATCTATTGAATCTTTATCTACTGTTCCTAGTTATACCGTTGATAAATATCAAGAATTTGTTGACAATAATGGTTGTGCAATCTCTATTTCATCACCTGTACCTGATTTAAATAAAGATATTGACCCTAGTAAGTTACAAGCAGCTAACATCGCTTCTAGAAAAGCGTTATCTTTTTATTCAGATCACATGATGGCTTCTAGATCACAATGGACAGTTGTTGCTGCACCTAATGCAGTTTGGGCAAAGAAAGTTTTTCCTAACTTCAATGAAGAGGAAGCAGTTGATGCTTTATGGAAAGCTATTTTAGAAGCTTCAAGAGTTACAGAAGAAAACGATCCAATCGAAGAATGGAACAAACACAATGCAGCAATGCTAGCACATAATGAAATATTAAATGACTATGAATTTGATACATTACATTTCAAGAATAGTTTAGGAACGGATATTTCCGTTAAGCTTGTAGACAATCACATTTGGGCAGGTGGAGGAGAATTAGATCCTAGAAAAGTGTTATTCAATCCAAATATTCCTACAGAAGAAAACTTTACCATGCCTCATAAATATGGAGTAAACGGAAAAGTAGTAGCTACTAAACCTTTAAATTACCAAGGAAAACTAATTGAAGATTTCTGGATGGAATTTAAAGATGGTAAAGTGGTTAATTATGATGCAGCGAAAAACAAAGATGTTTTAACAAACTTAGTTAACTTTGATGCTGGAAGTTCCTATTTAGGAGAAATCGCTTTAATTAGCTATAATTCACCAATTTCTAATTCAGGAATTTTATTCTTTAATACACTATTTGATGAAAACGCTTCTTGCCATATGGCTTTAGGTAGAGCTTATGTAATTAACGTTGTAGACGGTCCAGATAAATCTTTAGAAGAGTTAGCAAAAATGGGATACAACCATTCAATGGCTCATTCAGATTTCATGTTTGGTAGTAAAGACTTATCAGTAATAGGCATTACAAAAGCTGGTAAAGAAGTTGTTGTCTTTAAAGATGGTAACTTTGTAATTTAAATATAATGAATATATTGAAAGCGAGGAATGTTATCCTCGCTTTTTTTTATTCATAACCTTTTTACAGTGTAATTAAATGAGCTTTCTCTTTAATTAGTTTTGTAAGGTCTTTACCATAATATTTTACTTCAACTCCCAAAGCTAATAACTTGTGTTCAGCATTAACATGTTCTGCACAGGCTTTACAAGCGACAAAGTGAACTCCCTTTGCAATTGATTCCTTAACTAGTACTTGTATTTCTTCATTCTCTGCAACAAGTTTAGCGGTTGCTCCCCAGATGATAACTGTCACTTTTTCCCAAAATTCAAATATTAATGAGTTTTTAGCATACATTAATACCATTTCTTTTGAAGTAAGTAAATTATCATTTGTCCAAAGAATATGTAAATGATTATCCATTTGTGTTTCTCCTTCTATTATTCTGAAATTTTTAAGATTGTTTTAAACATTGAGATGGTATCTTTTTTACCCTCCACAAAAATAGTATTGCTCTCTTTTTTGTAAAAGATATCCAATTCATCTTCTAATTTGCATTCTTTTAAGTAATCAATATGTAAGCTTAAAATATCATGTTTATTTAATACTTCTATTGGAATTGCATTATATATAATATCAGCGTATCTAACATTGTTCACATGCATGTTCCAATCAATATCTCGAGGCATTATAGTTTTTTTGTAAGAATATGTTAAATCCTCGGGATTTCTGATTTTGTTAAGCTTAAAAGAATCTTCTTCTTTAATCGGCATTTCTTTCATTACCTCTATAAAGTTATTAGCGATAATTGGTTTCATCCTTTTACTATCCATCATCAACCAGTAATGAAATCCAGAACCAATTTCTTTTCCATCAATAGATAAGCTAAACCTTCTTAAGGCTTTTAATCCTTTCAGTCCAGCTGGCCAAGTGGCTACTTCCACTTCTTCATTTAATTCTGGTAATCTCGTTAATTCAAATTTACTAGTCCTAAGCACCCAAAAATAGCCTTCATTCATAGAATCGTGGTAACCTAAGCCTATTTTTTGTGCGTGGTTCGTTGCGACTTCTTCTAAAAAACCAAGAATGCTAACAGGTGATGCCTTACGATTATAAGCAGCATCATAAGTTCTTATTTTAAATTTTTCTTTATATTTTAGTATGTTCATTTTATCCTCTATCTATCCTTCTGTATACTGATAAAGATATTTATCAAAATCTATTTTTTTGTTTTTTACTTCAATTCCTTCATCCGATAATCTTGATAACTGTTCAAAGTATGCTTCTCCGCTTAGACTGATCTCGCCTTTAGAATTTACAACGCGATACCAAGGCAAATCATATTTACGAGACATGGAACTTAAGATTCTAGAGATTTGTCTCGCTCCCCAAGGATTACCAGCAGCAGCGGCTATTTGACCATAGGTCATTACTTTTCCATAGGGTATTTTCTTGATTATTCTAATAACTTCTTCAGTAAATTCAGTCATCATATTTACCTCTCACAAGTATTTTAACACATTACAAAATAAAAAAGCACTTTTCAGCGCTTATTATGTTCCTTTATTTACCGGATAAAGGGGAGAGAAATGAAAAAGTTATTTTGTTTTACAGTTATTATTATAAAACTAAAATATGTCTTTATTATGAAGTGATTTTGTAAGTTTTGTGAGGTTTTCTTTTTCGTTTAAAATATTACTAAGAAGTTGTTTTATTCTATGTTTAATTCAAGACCAATTTCTTCACCAAACATCTTATCCATTTTAACGAAACCATACTTTTCGTAAAATGGGTAAGGACCATCTTCTACTACTTCGCAACTAGTTAACACTCTCTTATAACCCAATTCTTTTGCCATTTTGACTATATAATCTATAGCTTGTTTACCATACCCCTTGTGTTGGTAATCATTGGTAATCATAAATCTCCATAAGAAGAAGTCATCTTCTCCTTCTTTAATTGATTCTTCATCCGGAATGAAAACCATAATAAAACCAATGGTTTTGTCTTCTAAGAATATTCCTCTGTGATAAGCATTTTTGGGATAGACACTAGCCTCGGCGATACTAACTACATTCGGAGCTACACATTTCTTGTGTTTCTCAGATAGTTGTTCACTAAGCATAATTATGTCTCTGAGATTTTTTTTACTAACTTCCCTTAATTCAATATTCTTCATTCTAACAAACTCCTTTTTATTTATTTACTCACTGAATACATATCCCAAGTCCCGATATTTTCAAAACCTAACTTCAAGTATATCTTACCTGCTTCTGGATTATCGTAGAATAGGCATAACTCTTTATGTAATCCATTAATGTATTCTTTCATTAGTGACAATAAGAGGAAGCTTGCATAACCTCTTTTACGACAGTTATTATCTGTAGCTACGGCTACTACCATAGCATTTTTCGTTGTATCAGCTGTAGTAGCTACTGTCGATATAATTCTATTATCTTTTTCAATATATAGTGTCGTTCCCATTTGTAGAGATTTCAATTTGCTTTTTACAAAATTTTCTTTGCTCTGCTTATAAACTCCAAACTCTTTTATTTGTTTTAGAAAATCATATAGTTTTTCACATTCTTCTTTTGTTTTAAGCCTCTTAATAATCGAATTATCATAGTCAATATCATGTTTTATTTCTTTTGCTCGACAGAAATACATTTGATTTCTAATACCTTTTGGCAAATGTACATTAATCAAATCCATAAGTTCTGTTTTACAACTGAAAAAATCAAAACTATCTTTTTTTAATATTTCAGCATAGGCTTCATTAAAATATCTTTTGTGAGAATAGTAGACAGCATTCTCTCTATATCTTAAAAAGATACTTAGATAATTATTGTCTTCATCAAACTCAGCATATATTCTTTGAAAGTCAGTATCAAAACCGAACACTTCAATATCACCTATTGGAAAGATATTGTAATTTACATCTTGATATAGATATTCAAGGACTGAAGTTCTATCCTCTTCTTTTAGTAATCTAATCATCTTGTTCTCCCTTTAAGAATTTTATATATTCATCTGGCTTGTATTTTTTCAAAACTCTTAAGACTCTTAACGTATTCCATTTACTTCCTAATTTATCTTCTTCCATTGAAAAATATATTTTTCCTGGAAATCTTGAATATGCTTTTATATAACCCTGACTATTTTTCTTTAAAATTATTTGTAAAGCCGATTCCATCCTTGGATCATAAGCTTTATCAACTCTTCTAAAATAATCTAAAGCCCTTAGGATTTCATAGTGCCACCTGTGTGGAAATGGATACCTTAAAAACTGCTCATTAATTACTTCTTTGGTTCTAACAGATTTAAATAATTCTTTTTTTAAGATGAACTCTTCACCCAAAGGAATAGCCTTTATAATTTCTTCTTTTCTATAGCTGTAACCACTTTTAAGGTATTGTTCAAGTCCTTCTAAGACAGTAATTGTTGTGTGAAGTGAACTATGTTTATGCTTTAATTGCCAACTACAGTTCCACCCACCATCTTGGTATTGCCTGTCAATTAAATAATCAATGATTTCAAATATTTTTGGGTTTTGAATCTTTGAGTAACAACACATTTGAATCAACATGCCTGTAATACATACATCTTGCATTCTAGTTTTTCTTACCCAACCTTTATTAAACCACAACGATTCTAATAAGTGCCTTGCTGAGTTAGTATAATCCACGTTATCATTCGGAACACCTATATAGTATAAATCATATAAAAGATAATGCATTGAAGTCCATTTAGGACTATATATTCTACTACCGAGTAATCCATCATTATGTTTTTCAGCTAAGAACCTTTTTCCATAGCCTTCTGTTTCGATTCTTCGTTGAAGTGAATCAACGATAGAATCATCGCTCTCAAGAAGATCTCTATGAACTTGGTATTGAATTGATACATCTGAATTTAGTAACCAATCAATTATTTTCATTACCTTACCTCACTTACTAATATTAATAGTATTTATTATTATATCATATTCGCTTTAAGAAAAGTAGCGCATAAGAAAAGGACAGGGGTGATCCTGTCCTTTTCTCAGAAATTTAGAAAGTTTTATGTAGAATTCATATCTCTGCTAACTTTTTTGATATATGAATACTCCGACAATCATTAAGAATATAGCTAATACTTGCATCCAATTAATTGGATTTTGTTCAATACCAAACCACCCAAAATGTCCGATAATTTTGGCAAAAATCATTTGAGCTACTACAGAAAGCATTACAGTAAGTAACACACCGTTTAAAGATACACTTTTCGTTATTGCTGTAACAACGATGACTCCTAGCGCACCAGCAACAACCGTATAACCATTAATATTAGATGTAAGGTTTTGGATTGAGCCTTTTACTAATAAAAAAACTATAACTGCAGCTATTAACCCGAAAAAATGTACCATTACTGCTGTACCAAATACACCTATATCTCTACTTACTTTTTCATAAAAAACACTTTGGAAAGCTAAAGCAAGACCGGCAGCGACTGGTATTAATATAAATACCATCTTTTTAACCTTCGACTTTATAGTCAATTTGGCTTTCATATACATTCCCTTGAGAAATTTTTAACAATAATTCTTTGTTTAATAATGTGACTTCGTTTTTGGTCTTCATAATAGCTCCTTGGTTAATTAGTTTTTTTATTGTTCTCGTTAAGTGCCGATAACTAGTTCCTAAGTGATTTGAAATATCTATCAAACTCGGTATGATTACAGTTTTAGAATTGCCTTCTGCTAATGACAATATGTAACTTGAAAATCTTGTATCTAATGAATGCATTAGATTAATTGATGTTTGTTCTTGAGTCAAAAGAATCTTAGAAGATGTTTGAACCAATATGTTATATAAAAACTTATTATCATTTCTATATTCTTTATCTATATAATCAAAAGGTATTTTGATTAATTTAACGACTGACTGTGTTTCTACAGAACAATTTGCTTCTATCTTCAGAAAGTATTCTAAGTCTCCTAAGATAGTGAACTCTTCAAAAATTCTTATTAGTAAGGTCTTTCCATTTTCAAAAGTTCTAAATATTTTTAGTTTGCCCGATACAACAAAAAAGAAGTGATCTATTTCATCGCCTTGCATGACGATGTTCTTTCCTGCCTGATAACTTGAAATATTAAAAGCATCATTCTTTGTTTTTGTTAGATAATGTTCATATACTCTTTTTACATTATCATCATAAGAGGATCTCTTCATAGCATCTCCACCAATCCATTATATTATAGATTGTATCATAGATATAGGACTTATGTCCTACTATTATAAATATATTTTAATATATTATTATTCGATTTGTAAATCAAAGCTAACTAACAAAAGGAAAAGGCTTAACCTAGAGGTTTTGCCTTTTATTGTATTGTTTGTTCAAATCAGTTTTTTTTATATATTCTTCTCAAATATTTCCTTACAAATTATTATTTTTAAAGTAACTTACTATCCTTTTTAATCCTTCTTCTAAGATTACTCTAGATGTAGCTACATTAATTCTAAGAAAGCCTTTAGAGTTTTCAGAATAATTAAAGCCATCATTTACAATCACTCTAGATTTTTCAAATAAGTCATTTTGTAGACTTTCTACTTCTTTATAATAAGCACTGATGTCTACCCATACTAAATAAGTAGCTTCTGGTTTGTGTACTTTGACTAATGGTAGTTCTTTTTTAAAGTATTCTATTAAGAACTTAATGTTTTTTTCTAAATATACTAATAATTGTTCTAACCATTCATCGCCATATTGATAAGCGGCGATAAAACCTTCAATACCAAAAACGTTTATCATTCCAACTTCATTTTGTTCAACTGCTTTCTGTACTTGTTTAAATATTTCTTTGTTTGGAATGATCATGGCAGCGGCTTTTAAACCAGCCAGATTAAAGGTTTTAGATGGTGCTGTACAAGTAATACTATTATTTGCGAATGCTTCTTTAATAGACAGATATGGTGTGTAGTTATGACCTGTATATACGATGTCTCTATGTATTTCATCAGAGACAACTAATACATTGTGTTTTAAACAGATATCTCCTAATTTTTCTAATTCTATCCTTGTAAAACATTTTCCTACTGGATTGTGAGGATTACAAAGGATAAACAGTTTTGTATCTTCTCTTTTAGCTAGTTCTTCAAAGTTTTCATAATCAACGACATAAGAACCGTTTTCTAAGATCAATTCATTTTTTAGAATGTTAGCCCCATTGTTTTCTATTGCAATATGAAAATGATTATATACAGGAGTTTGGATAATGACACTCTCTCCTGGTTTTGTGAAAGTCTTTATAATACAACTAAGAGAAGGTATTACCCCAGTAACTCTTTGAATCCATTCTCTTGAAATATTTGTATCATGTCTTTTCTTCCACCAAAGAATTTCAGCTTCATAAAATTCATCTGGTGTTTTGGGATATCCATAAGCTCCAAAAGATGCTCTTTTAAGAAGTGCTTCTTTTATTTCATCCGCTACTGCGAAATCCATATCAGCTACCCATAAAGGAATAAACTCACCACTTTGCACTGTCCATTTAATTGAATTAGTCGCTATTCTATCTACTGTTTCATCAAAATTATATTTTTGCATAACTTACCTTTCAATTAACTCTTTATTTCTTCCTATTTGCAATTCATATTTTAATCCAGCATTCTTTAAAAACCCTAAAAATATATCATTCACTTCAACGTTTCCATAAACATATTTTTTCTTGCCATTAACAACGAATAAAATTTTCGGTTTCATCACTTCTAAACCGTTCTTGATTTTATAAAAGAATTTAACATAGGCATTAGATGCTTTAGCTTCAAAGTATAATTTTACCCCTTTTCTTTGTATGTCGAATAATTTATAATTTTCTTCTTCTATATCCAATAACATATAGATAATTTGACTACTTTTTCCATTAGAAACAACTCGATACAGCGGAACTTTAGTGCCTTCTGTCTCATATGCTACAAACTTTTGATAGTAGTAGGGTTCAAAAGTTTTAGACTTCGATTTATTTTGCACAATAAATACGATGATACTTAGCAAAACCATAAGACTACCAATTATCAGCAATACTAGAAACCCTTCATCTTCACCAGATGCTTGCATAGCAAAAGCGCCAACCACCATTGGTAGTCCTATTATAAAGAAAATACCAACCATAACTTTTAAACTCAATAATTGTTGTTTCAATAATAATTCTCTATATTCTTCATTTGGAATAATGCTACTCATATACTTTCCCTCTTCTTCTCTTTTTCATTTTATCTAAAAGCATAGATATGCCACTAGTAATTATAACAGAAATCATAGCCATTAATCCGAGTTTTCCGCCTAAGCCATTAAAAAACTCAATAAATAAATCATAGATTAAGCCAAGGACGATACCAGACAATAAAACATAGTAAACATTTTTCAGTCTTTTCTCAGAGGACATTCCAATAAAACTAGCTGAGAAATAGACAACTACGTAGTCATAATGTTCTGGAATAAAGCAAATAAATATCAAAGCGAAAATGAAACTAGGCAATGCTGAAGCAAATACAGCTGATACTTTAAAAAAATGTTTAAAATAGAATGTTATTAAAACCCCAAGGATTGTTGTGAGTATTAATAAGAATGTATTAAAGGAAATGCTTACTGTTATGAAATCATCCGCAAAGATACTATGAACAATTAAAGAAGACAAGAATGCCACAGTTCCTAGTTTACCGCCATAGCCTTTAAATAATGGTTTTGTTAGTATAAAGATAAACGCACATACTAATGCTAATACTGAAACTTCTAAAAAACCAAATAAAGAAACAGAAACCATCCCGGCAAAAGATCCACAATAAACTGCTAATTGGTGCTTTTTAACTAGGAAATAACCTAGTAAGCCTGTCATGCTAGAAGCTAAAACTACAGATATTCCTAAGAAATGACTTAAACTATAAGTAAAAAAAACAGCGATTATTACAAACAAAGCATCTAAATCATTAAATCTAATCTTTTTGCTTTCGTCTGATTCTCTAATAAACTGCCTCACAAGTCCTACTATCAAAAATACGAAAAGAATCGCATAGATAATATCTAAGGCGATTTCTTCAGACTCAAATAAAACAGTGATGTAAGCATAAAACAATGCGGCGATCAATATAACAAAGCCTATCCACTGTTGGCGAGTTACAATAAAGTTTTTTATCTTGTTTTTTTCCATACACTAATCATATCATATATCAGTTAGATTTTAAATGCACCAAGGAAAAAGCACCCTTTTCGGGTGCTTTAGATAATTATTATTTTAAAAGAAACGTTCCATGACTATTTTAAAGTATTTCTCCATATCTTCTTCTTGTAAGTTAATTGCAATCACTCCAAAATAGATCCATTCGGCAGCTATCTTTATTTCATCTTCTGCAACATGGCTATTCCTAATAGATTGTTTCAATAAATTAATGATGACATCTAGTCCACTCTTCTTTACAATATTCGCTCGACATTCACCATCTACTGCAACTGAAACATTAACAAAGAGGTATTTTCCCAAACCGGAACGGTTATTAACATCTTCATTTATTACTCTGAATACATTAATTGCTTTATCTTTTAATTCTAATTCACTTTCTACTATTTCCAATAACTTAGTTTTTGTAATCTGCCAACTATGACTAAATACTTGTTCCAAAAAAGCATCTCTAGAATCAAAGTAATTGTAAATTGTACCAAGGGCACAATTTGCATGTTTCGCTATATTTCTCGCTGTGCAGCTCTCTAAGCCCTCTTCTTTTATAATAAATTCCGCTATTTCAATCAACTTTTCCTTTGATAATACTTTATTTCTCATATCAATACTCCTAATGAGTCATTAAGACATCTAATTTTTTATTGATAAAGAATGGTGCGATAACAGCTATTGATAAAAGTGCTGTTAAGAAATCTCCTAAGGCTTGAGAAATCAATACTCCATCCACACCAAAAATTCCAGGTAAAATTAATATCAATGGAATAAAGAACAATCCTTGTCTTGAAACACTTAGAATCAAAGCTTCTACTCCTCGACCTAACGATTGATAGAATACAGCGATTGGATTAGAAATACCCATGAAAAGCATACCAATTGCATAATATCTAAAACCTATCATTCCATAGTTTGTTACAGACTCACTTGAATTATAGATAATAAATATTACATCCGAGAATAATAAGAAGAAAATAGATGCTATAATCACAATTCCTAAAGACACCTTCAGTGCATATCTAAAGGAATCCTTAACTCTCTGTTTGTTTCCAGCACCAAAGTTATATCCAGCTACAGGCTGGAATCCCTGACAAAAACCAAATACAAAATACATTGGTATCATCGATACTCTGGTTATAATTCCAATTGCAGTAACTAAATCAGTTGAGACATCAGAGGCAGCATTGTTTAAAATACCAATTGCAACAGAAACTAATACTTGTCTAAAGAAAGTTGGAATACCTACCTTCAATATTTCCTTGTAAATTGCAACTGATGGTTTGAAGTTTTTCGGAGCTATCTTAATTAGTGATTTTCCTCTAATGAAGATAGATAATAAGATTGCTGAAGACACAAATTGGGAAAGCATCGTTGCGATTGCGGCACCCGCAATCCCCCAACCAAAAACAAAAATGAAGATAGGGTCTAAAATGATATTTAAGACAGATCCGATAGCCATTCCAATCATTGAATACTTTGCAGAACCTTCTGATCTTAAAATATTGTTCAGAATCATATTTAGAATAGTAAATGCATAACCAAAGATTATATAAGAACCATATTCTTTAGCTAAGTCTAAGGTGTTTACATCTGCTCCAAATAGATTTAGAATTGGCTCTAAGAAAAATAGATTTACCGTTGTTAATATTAATCCTAAGATGATACCTGTAAAGAATGAAACAGTAGCGACTTTGTTCGCTTCTATTTTATTGTTTTTACCAAGCAGTCTCGATATGTAGCTCCCACCACCCATTCCAAGTGCTAAACCAATTGAAGATGCAATTAGCATAATTGGGAATACTACCTGAGTCGCAGCTACTTCATATCCTTCCTCTGAAATCCAAGATACAAAGATAGAGTCTACTACATTATATATAGCCATAACAATCATACCAATGATTGCAGGCGTCGCCATTTTATTTACCGCTTTACTTACTTTTTCATTTTTAAGTAAGTGTATTCTTTTGTCGTCCATAAGGCCCTCCTAATATGTTATTATCATTATATATGAACATTGTTCACTTTGCAATAATTTTTTGCACTAAGCATAAAAAAAAGCAGATAATTATCTGCAATTTATTTCTTAATAATCTTTCCTGCTTTTTGTACAATATTAGGATCATGACAACTACAAGGTGTTACTGCGAAGATCATTCCACAGCTTGGACATTTATCTTCAAAGAATTCCATTGTGAATTTAGTTCCACAATCACAAGTTAAGTCATGAGGTATTGGTAACGCTCCATCACTAAATCCCATCATTCTTACTTTATCAACTACTTGTTGACCATTTTGAAATGTTCCTGAACATCCATCGTGCATTATTCTTCCTCCTTCAAAGTAATTTTTTTACCGTGTCTTAATTTGTTGCGCATAGACATCATAAATTGGTCCATTTTTTCAAGCTCTCCTAAAATACTTCTTTCTTCATCAGTAATTTCTAGAACTTTCTCAATGCCACCATTCTTAATAACAATTCTTCTATCACCCATTAAGGCTAAGATTGGATCATGTGTTGACATCAACACAATCTTATCTTCACTAACTAATAGGTCAAGTGCCATCTTACGATCAATCCCTGCGTTTTCAATCTCATCAATTAATATAATTGGTGATGAACTTAAGATAGCTGTATCAGCTATCATTAACGCTCTGGATTGTCCTCCGCTTAATTCTGTAATTGGCGTATCTATATCAAATGTTTCACCAGCTAATGAATTCGCTTTGTTAAAAATATTTTGAATTACAGTATCTTTATCTTCAACTAATCTAGAACTTGCATGCAAATCTAAGAATTCCGCTACTGTCATATCCATAACAAAATTCATATTTTGTGACAGTTGTGCAACTAATCTATTTGATGAAGAAAATCTTTCATGAGTTTCTAAAGAACGACCATTAATATGAATGATTCTTTTGGTTGGTGTATCTTTATTCGCTGCCCATTCGATATCAGCTAATAATCTTGATTTACCAGAACCAGTAGGTCCAACAATAGATACTACTTCTCCACTTTTAATCGTTATTTCTTCAAACTTTTCTTTTTTCCCATCTTTATAAAGACCAGGATATATCGTTATTGTATTATTGGTTGGTTTATCACTAACAAAATATGCTTTCATAATATCAAGGTATTGAATCAAACCTATTTTAAAAGCTTCAGGGTTAATCGCATTTTCTTCAATCGTGTCATAATCTAGAATACCTAATAATTGTTCTACTGTTAAGTTTTCGTGTCCTTTAAAAGGTACTAAGTTATCATTAAAATAATCTTTTATAAAAGGATACTTTATGATTAATTCAGAAATGGTATAGTGCGTTAATATATTCTTCATTATTTATCACCTAAGTCAATCTTTCTTACATTACCAACTTGATGCTTTTTACCAATTCTTGTTTCTCCCAAACAATAACTACATAAAGCTGAAGGCATTGGGTATCTTAGCGTCATACCTTCTAGTGTTTTAACATCTTGTTTCTCATCATATATTAATGTGCTTAATTCAAAAGCTCCTTGACCGTTGAGCCCGTTCACGTGCATAATAATCGCTTTTGGATTCACTGACTGAACTTTCATTGTAAACACTTCACGTTCCGCTTGAGAAACAATATCGCCTTTTGTAATTACTACGATATCGGCTGACTTAAGCATCGGTCCTATTTTCTTTGGTGTATTGATACCACTAAGGTTATCAATAACACAAACAGCTTTAATTCCTTTGATATATGGTGAACAACGATTGCAAAGTCCAGCTGATTCTGTGATTAAGATATCTATATCTAATCCTACTCCCCATTCAACTACTTCTTCAATATTTGATACAAAGTAATGATCAGGACAAAGTGAACCACTTAGGCCTTTTTTCACTGGAATATTTAATTTTTTAAAGTATTCATCATCGTCTGTAAATAAACAATCAAATTTCACTACTCCTACTTTTAAACCTCTTCTAATGAAATGATCTATCGTTTTAAGCAGAATTGATGTCTTACCTGATGAAGGTGGTCCTGATACTGTAATTAAATCCATATTACTTCATTCCTTTCTCGAACTCAGTCATACATTTTTTAAGTATAGTTCCTATATCATTGTTATCTATATAATCCCAGCCTATCCAGTTGAATTTAGGATTTAAAATTTTATTATCTACATCTTTATGAGTAGAAGGGAATAAGCCTTTATGAGAAAGGATTTCTCCAACTTCTTTTGATAAGAAGAATTCACTTATCGCTTTCAATCCTTCTTCTTTTGACTTTTTAGTTAACATGAATATTGGTGAAACAATCGCGCCATCTTCAGGCCAAACTGCTTGCATAACTGAACCTGGTAACGCCATCTTCGTAAAGAAATATGGCATGATAGAAATAGCAGGTTTAATCCTAGCTCTTCTTTCACTCTTTACCATTTGTGCAGGATGCATAGAAGCTATCATTTGTTTTCCTAATCTGTTAACTCCGACTAAGCCATAATCTTTATAGATATGAATCAGAATAGCATTAAATAAATCAAAGTCACTTACAGGTAAACTAACAGAACTTTCATAAATAGGATCTAATAAATCCTTCCAAGTTTTAGGCATAGGTCTTTCACCTAAGACTTGTGTATTTACTAAGAATACTGCGGGTACTACCGCAAACATTGAATAATCATGATTTGGGTCTTTTAGAGCGATTTCTTCATTATCAAAATCCTTATTGATTTCTCTTTCAAAATGATAATCTTTAAATACCTTATCATCTTTAAAACGCTTCATTAACTCTTGTTCAAAGAATAAATCGAATCCAGCTGATATATATATGTCAGCTAAGTCTTCTTCTGTTTTTGCGACTAATACTTCTTCTTTAAGCCAATCTAAGCCTTCTGAAGCAGCTTTTAAATTATGATTGATATTCTTTATTTCAGGAGTCTTTGATAATGCTTCTAACAACGGTAATCTTACAGGACAAGGTAAAAGCCCCACTAAATTAATAGAGCCATTTTTATTCCCGTCTTGTAAAGTGACATCGATATTCTTTGATTCTAATGTTTCATTAAGCAGTTCAACAAAAACATCCGCGTTCTTCCCTCTTGTTTTTAATAAAGCTTCTAAAGTTAATCCACCTATTTGTTTTAATACATGTGGATTATCTAAACCTTTAAAGCCATAATTATTAAACACATCAATTAATGATGCGTCTATTTCAATGATTTCTTTTACTGTTAGGTCCTTTGAAATCATTCTACTAATTCAACTCCAATAACTCCAGGTACTTCCGCTAAAAGAATACTTTCAATTCCATCATACAATGTAACATTAATATAACTACAACCAACACAAGCTCCGTGTACTTTTACAAATACCAATCCGTCTTCGAATTTAACGAATTCTACATCGCCACCATCTTCTTGTAGTTGAGGTCTCACTCTATCTAATACTTCTTTGATTTTAATTACTGTTTGTTCCATATGATTCATCTCCTAATATATATATTTATTCATCTTTTAAAACATAGGTAGTATATCATAAACCATTTCCTTTCCTTTTGATTTTGACTGATTTATTTGCTAAAGGCAACATAAGTTCTTTTGTTCATGACACAATAACAAAACACCCAATAAAAAAGAGCAAGTTGAACTTGCTCTAGTATTTTTTATAATTCAATAAAACCTACAAAAATAAGAATTAAAGCCGCTACTCCAATTACTAAAAGGAATATAGTTTGATTTTTAAGATCTTTTGCATTAAAAGTCATATTGTTTAAATCAACTTTTCTTTTAAGATTCTTCTGTATCGCATAATAAACATGTTTGAATTGAAGCCTTATTCCTATAAAGAAGTAAATAGCATATATTAGTATCGAAATCCCCAGTACAATATTCGACACTTCTTTTTCTAGAGAAAACCTCAGAATAATGGCTGATCCAAAAGCAAAAGCTATGTAAATATATCTCCAAAAGAAAGCTAATATCTTAATGATGTTTACCTGAGTAGGTCTCAAATCTATTAACTCTTCATTTAGATTTCGATCTTTCTTAATTAAAGAAGCATTCTTAATTTCTAAATTTAAATTATCAAACACAATAAGATTATTTAGTCTTTCAAAAAAAGCTATTCTCTCTTCTTTGTTTAAAGCGGCTTCTTCCGGGAATTGCCAATCACAAAACTCTGCGTCATAGACAAAACAATTTCTTTCAAATAAGATAAACTCATTAAGTATTTTATCCCCTTTTCGATATAGTACAAAAGCAGATACATCTTCTTCTGTATTATCATCTAACACAAACAAGATTTCTCCATCACTTAATAATTTTAGTAAGGCTTCATTTAATAAAGTGACGTCCTCAGGGTTATCATAGTCTATTACTTCAAGCATATTTGTATGATAGACTCCGTCAATCTTATAATATGCTTGATAAAAATCATCTATTGTTTTCATAAAAACAACCTCTACTTTTTTTCTATTTTCCTGATTGCTCTGATTCTAGATACTGTTGGTGGATGTGAGTAATTCATTTGAACAAACAAAGGATGTGGTGTTAAATTACTGAAGTTTTCTCTTGTTAAGACTTTAAGAGATGATTCCATATGCTCTTTACTATAATGACTAGCTGCGTAATGATCTGCTTGATATTCATGTTTTCTTGAAATATAAGCAGATAAGAAACTAATTGGAATCATAATAGGAGTAATCAACACTGTAAATAGAATAACAGCGAAACCAAAGTTCGTTTCTGTAAAGCCAAAGGCTTTAGAGAAAACTGGGTTTTCAAGCAATAACAATAATAGTCCTAAATACAAGGCTACCATCAATATAGATTCAATAAGACCTGTCCACATGTGTTTATGTTTATTATGACCTATTTCATGCGCTAAGACAGCCACAACTTCTTCCTCTGAGCATTTCTCAACTAATGTGTCATATAATACCACTTGCTTAAATCTTCCAAAGCCGGTAAAATATGCGTTTAATTTCGTTGAACGCTTAGAAGCATCCATAATACTTATCTTTTTAATTTCATAACCAACTGATTTAGCAAAGTCTTCAATCTTTGTTTTTAAAGTTGATTCCTCTAATGGTTTTAGTTTGTTAAACATCGGAACAATTAATTTCACATACAAAATACTGCTTAGGAATATAAATACGATTGAAGAAAGCATTCCATAAACAAAGAACATCTCTCTTACTTCAAAATAGAGTGCGGTGAATCCCATTAAAATTCCACCACCAAGCATAATTGTTAAAATTAATCCTCTTATCTTATCTTTTACAAAGGTAGATTTTGTTGCTTTATTAAAGCCAAACTCTTCTTCAATTGTAAAAGTTGAATAATAACTTGTAAAAATTCCGATCACATAGGAAATAACATAGTATAAACCAATGAATATCAATACTTGAAGTTGTTGGCTACTACTGCTGTTTTCAGCAATCTTATTGATAAATGGAAAATATCCTACTGCTAGCAATAATATGAATAATACAGTATTTATTGTTCGTGTTAATAAACCGAATCTAAAATTCTTCATGTAGTACGCATGCCATTTTTCATAAGCTTCTGTATCATAGATATCATTTACTTCTTCTGGAATATCAGCATTCCTGTTTTTGTAGTTTAGGATAGACATCCATAGACTGAAGCCATAAGATAATACGATAATTGCATAAGTAATAATTCTAATTGTTAATTCCATTTAATGTCCTCATCTTTCAATTTGATATGTTTATTCTATATGATAAGTAAAAACTATATTTATTTAAATACGACTCTTTCGCTGCGTAAGCGTCTTTCTTCCTCAACATCAGCGATAAGTTCTTCCACTTTCTTTATTTTTTTAAACTTCTTTGATTCTTCAGAAAGGACACCTTTTATTGTTTTTTCGTTTAGTTTTCTTAGATAGCCTATTAGATTATCTATGTTTGTTTTGTAATAGTGAAATATAATCGTTCTAATAAATAATGGCCTTAAGATAATTGCGGCTATCGCTGCCCAAAACACAATAACGATAACAGCAACAAAAGACATTCGTCCAAGAACAGCTATGATTAAAAATAACCCGATTCCTAAAGCTACTGTTGCGTAAATTATCAGCAATATTGAAAAAGGGAAAATACTATCCACTTTCTTTTTTAATTCTTCTCTACTCATAAACAGTTCTCCTATCCATTTTGTCATTTTATTTATATTTCTTACTTCTTCTTAAAAGTTTTAAATTCTATTACCAAATCTTAATAATATCTTTTTCGATATCAAGAATAAACTTCTTTAACTTAACTACTTTAGGGTTTTCTTCTTTTCTTCTTAACAATCTTATTTTGCGGTTTTCTTTTGTTACTCTGTATTTTAAATAACTAACTAATTGTTTTTTTCCTGTATCAATGTGTTTAAAAATGTTTCTTCTTATCATAAATATATCTAAACTAGCTAAAAATACATTGAACCATACTAGTAAAACTAAAAAGGTAAATGCATTGAAAATATCTCCTGGTTCTATTGTGAAGAATAAAGCACCAATACATAAAAGCGAAATAACAATGAAGTTAAATACAGATGGTGGATATATTTCATTTAGTCTTTTATTTAAGTCATTCATGCTTAGCCTCTTCAATTTGTAAGATAAATTATATAAGTTTCTCGACATTTATTATATCACGTGGAGAAATCAAGTGAAAGGAAATATGAGATTTTATTATGTATAGTAATAATAAAAATCAAGGATGACTAGTCCTTGATTTGTTTTATGAATTTTTTTTAATTTTACTATCTTCATTTATTTTTTCTAATTGTATTTACATATTCAACTAAGTTTAAAGTAATGAACGTTAAAAAAACAGGTATACCATAGATAACTACAACAAGATACCCTGGCCAAGAAACTCCGCCCATTTGATTATTTGTCACAATATATGCAAATAAGCAAATTATGAGAAACAATCCAAGACTAGTTAAATTAAATGTTTTTATGTTAGTTTTAATCTTCAATAAATAGCCTAAAGGAAGCAATATTATAACAGCTATAATTATCTGCTCTATTCCCATTTTTTTTACCCTCCATTTCTATAATTGTTATTTATCGATATTTTCTAGAATAAGAACTATAAATCCATCTCTTTAAGATTAGATACTATAGTTAGATACAAATCTGTAATATCAGATACTCCATCCCCATTTTTCTTAGTTAATCTTCGTCTTCTTAAATCAACCTCATCACAATGAGAAATACCTCTTCTGCAATTCCCTCTGTATACACCTTGAAAATTGGTCCAAGAAACAGATTTAGGTGTTAACAGACCATCATTTGGTCCTTCTTTCAAATATACAATTAACCAAGAGAACCACATGAGAAAATCCGAAAATATATTCTTCATGACAAAAGCATAGCTTTGGTAATAGACTTTTTGTGAATCTGGATTATTCTTATTAAACTCTTTAGCCATATCAGTTTTAAAATGGACTATGGAATTATATGTTTGAGGAGATTTATCTCCCGTAACTCTAAAGAATAGATCGACTACTTTACATCCAAATTTAATGATAAATTGAGGAAAGCGCATCAACATATCAACTGTTTTGGATCCATTATGTGGTGTGGCTAAAGTTGTAAGAGACGCTATTCTATCTTGTTGTCCTAAAGAAGAAATCAAATATCTAGCTTCTAATCCCCCTTTAGAGTGAGCAATTATATTCACTTTGCTTACGTTCTTATTTAAATGTATATCTTCTATCAGTTTCTCTATTTGTAAAGCATTTCCTTCGATTGAACCATTTGCATCTTGATTCGCGATAATTACTTTAGCGCCATGCTCTTCCAATACTTTAGGAATTCTTCCCCAGTATCCAATGTGCTTCGTTCCTTTAAAGCCCATTCCATGTAATAACAAAATAGGGTATTTTGTATCTAGCTTAGATAAAAAATCCCTTTTGATTTTATGAGGTTTCATATTTAATGTATTTAGCTTATCCACGTAAAGTCCTCTTTTAAATTTTTAATTTATCTTCTATTAATAATGCAGGTAATCCAGAATTAGTAACCTCACTAATGGTAATGATGCCATCTTCTAAAGTTGATTTAATATCAATGTATTCTTTATTATACTCTATATAATAAATTGATTCTCTATCACAACTACCCGCAGTTATATAATATGTCGATGTATCGTCTTCATAAATATACTATTATAACCACTGTTTAAAAACAATACCAATCCAAAAACAGAAAGGTAAAATAACAACTAAAACTATGGATAGAATAATTAGTTTTTTCTTCATATTCCCTCCAATGTCTTCAATATGTTACATATTATTAAAATAAAATATGTACTCCTATATTAAAAACGATAACTTTGAAGCAAGTAATAATCCAATTACCAACGAAGCTGCATTTGCACATAGCGAATATGACATTCTTCTAAATAGTCGATACTCTTTCACGAAAATAGAAACGATAATTAGTTCTAAAATAAATACAAAGAACTCTCCTATTATGAATGTACCTATAAATGCATATCCCTCACTAGGATTATTATAAAAGACTGATATTAAAACAATATTTAAAACTCCTTGTGAAACAATATTCATAAGTGTTATAAAAACATATGTAGTTTTTTTTCTATAACCAAATAGATATAAAACTCCAAGTTCAATTACCAAAGTTAAAATTAGTCTCAATATAAAATTAAACCAAGTAGTAAAATTAAACCAAGGATTACCAATATAGCCAGATACTACTCCAACATTATCTTGATTGCTTGACATGTCTACACCCGTCAAATCAAGTGTCAATCGATAATCAAACTGACTCATAGTAATTAGTTCGGAAGTTATAATGTTTTCCTCATCAGTATATAACAGTACTTTAAACTCTTTTGGAACATTTAAGTACATTTGAGCAAAAAAGCCTCTTTCATCACCATAATCATTCGCATAATAATAATCAACATCTCCGTACAATAAGTTTGAAACAAAACCTTCAGAGTCTTGATAACTTGCCATATAGATTAGAAATTCAGTATCACTGTAATTAAAACTGTAATCTCCCTCATCTATCCAATTTAATGCCTCGTTAATCTCCTCTTGAGATAATGAACTTTCTTTATGTATTAATAAATCAAAATTAAAGTCAACTTCGTAATTGATTACCTCAATTCGAACATTGGTTGGTGGACCAGAATTAGCTTTCACAACCGTAATACTTAAAAAAGAAATAAGAGTAAAAAGAAATATAATTAAAATGTTTTTTTGATAGTTTCTTTTCATAAATCCTCCTTTAAATAATGGATTTTTAGTCATTTCATCCAGTAAATTTTAATATGAAAATAGTTTATAAACAAGGAATCATTTCCATTGAAGTTGAATTATCCAATAAATACTGGCTCCAATAATAAAAATGACTTTAATTGCGACAAAGATGAAAGATTGCTTAATATTAACGTGTTTACGAAAATATAAAGCTACCGATAAGAGTGTTGATATTACCCCTATAACCAATATTCCAATACGATTAAAATGATTCAATACAATCCGATTGTTTATTGAAAAATCATACATAGAAAATAATACTTCTGATTCAAAAAGATAAATAACTGCTCCTATTAAAAAGTATAAAAAGCAAAATAGAGTCAATTTATATATATATTTACTCAAAATTTTCTCCTTCAGTATTGTTCAAAATTTTTGATGATTGTAAAAGCACCTAACAAAACATAGATTTTCAGTCCCTTATTCTGTTAATCCTAATAACAAATCAAATACTATTTCCATGTAGTCTAATTCCGCTTGTATATAAGTTGTCTCTACTGCATCTAAATCATCTATTATTTCTAAGAATGATTTAGAGAATACATCATATTCAGAATAAGCATATAGTCTTTCAAAGCCTGCTTGCAAGTCATTAAATCCCGCTTCTTCATCTGCAGATAAATCTCTACCTATTCTCATTTCTAGATAATCAATTCTTCTTATCGTTATTCTTTGTGGGAATTCTTCTTTTATGTTTAATAAATCCATATATCCAACAATATCATCTACTGTTAACGTGATTCCGCTTGCTCCTGCTAATTCATTTAGTTCAGTAGCTGAATAGGATAACATATCAGATATGTTGACCTGAGAAGCTAGAGATATTTCTCCTAAGGTATCTAAAACGCCATTATCAGCTTCTAATAGTGAGTCTATATAATTATTTTTAATTAGTACTTCTAACATTAACTTAAAGTCTTCTGTTTCATCAGTTATATAGTATAAGAGGTCGCCTTCTAATAATCCAGAAAATTCTAAATCATCAAAATCATAATATATGATACTATTATTATTATTATTCATTACAATGGTCGTTGTATATTCCATAGCCTCAGAACAGCCTAAAAGAAACAACATCGCAAATAGTGATATTACAAATAGTATTTTCTTCATAGAGACACCTCCTTCATTATTAGTATATTTCTATATTCTGTCAAAACTATGACAAACTATAATTTCTTTAATCCTATCTTTGAAATAACATATCCATTATCATTGAATATCTTATATTCTGCTTGATAGATTTCAGCTATTTGTTTTACAATAAATAGACCAAGCCCTGTACCTTCCTTATTAAGGTTAACTCGGTAATAAGGTTCAAAGATTTTTTCTAAATCACTTTCCTTAATTTCACCTTTGTTTTTAACCTCAATAAATACGGTATCTGCTTGTTTGTAAGTTTTTAAATATACTTTAAAATCTTCCGTATAACTAATAGCATTCTTTAGTATATTCGTTACTAAGATAGCTAATAGTTCTTCATTGATTTGAACCTTATATTTCTTTATATCTAAACTTAGATTCACTTTAGAGATCTTTGCTAATTCTTTGACTGAATCTAATGAGTTTTCTAAACTGATTAGATTCGCTGAATCATTTGCTTTCGCAATATCTTCTAGTTTCAATGAGTATGTTAAGTCCTTTGTCATATCTGATAGCTTTTCTAGTTGTTTTAAGACTTGCTTTAGATAAACATCTTTATTAGAAAATCTACCAACACCATCAATCATTCCTTCTACCATTCCTTTAATAACTGATACAGGAGTTTTTAACTCATGATTGATAGTCATAATTAATTCTTTCTTCTTCTTTTCTTGAAGTTGTTCAAACTCAATATCACCTTTAAGCTTTGCATTTGCTTGATTCAGTTCTGAATAGGTCTTTTGCAAGTTAAACGCCATTTCATTTAAACTGCTGGTTAATTCTTGTAATTCATCTTTTCTTGTAATTCTTAGTTTTTGATCAAAGTCTAATCTAGCAAGTGATTTTGCATATTTATTAATCTTCTTAATTGGTTTTGTGAAACTTCTTGATATAATTAATGATAAAATAATAATGGTAACGATTAAGAAGATTCCTTGATTAATCGTTATTTCTTTTAGCACAACATCAATATTATTTAAAGATTGTATTTTCGTTAATACTAATAAGTAATCACTACCTCCAAAGCGATAAATATACGAGATATTATAGATATCTTCATCTATTGTGATTGTATAACTTAGCTTTCCTTCTGTTATTAAGTCGTCATTGTCATAAATATCAATAACAAAGAAAAGAATTTCACTCTCAGTTAAAATGGTTGGTCCAACCATTTCGGTTACTGCATTGTTTTGGAACCTAATATACTGCGTTTCACTGGAAGCTTCTTCAAGCATTGAATCTACTAATGAAACATCATTTTCAAGATCTGCAGCTGAATTGATAATCGCATTCTTTACTGCGGATATATTCTCTTCAACGTATCTATTAGAAAAGTTATTATATAAATATAACTGACTCCCTAAAAACAAGATAACAAAAGAAAAAAGGAGGGTTAAAAATGTTTTAATAAAAATACTTATTTTCATTTTTATACCTCCTTTTTAATTTTTTATTTATTTCTCAAACTTATATCCTATTCTATACACGGTTTTTATATAAGAACTTGTATCTCCTAGTTTTTTTCTTAAACGCTTAATATGAGTGTCTAAAGTTCTTTCATCACCAAAGTATTCATAACCCCATACTTTATTTAAAATAGTATCACGCGATAATACAATACCCTTATTGTGGATGAACAGATTGAACAGCTTCCATTCCTTATTATTTAAATCTAATTCCTTAAAGTCACGATAGACTTTACATTTAGCTAAGTCATATTTTAAAAGTCCATAAACTTTTAAACCTGAATTATCAGTAGTGTCATACCTTTGTAAAACAGCTTCTACTTTCTTAATCACTAATTTAGGACTATAAGGTTTTTTTACAAATTCATCAATTCCTAAGTCATAGCCTCTTATCTGATTTTCATCATCAGATAAAGCGCTAAGCATAATGATTGGAGTATTATTAGATTCTCTGACTTCCTTACAGACATCAAATCCACTAATCCCCGGCAGCATGACATCTAATAAAATAAGGTCATATGTGTTTTCGTGGAAAAGTTCTAAGGCTGTTTCTCCATCATAAACTTGATTTATAAGTGCTTCCTTAAAAGTATCTTTTAAATAATCATATAAGATATCATTTAAGTCTGAATCATCTTCTACTATTAAAAATTTCATATCTTATCCTCACTATGATAAATAATAACATATTTAGAGTAAATAATAAATATGACTCAGTTAAAATCTTTTTATTATTTGTCAAAGATTTGTCACTTATTAATATATAATAGAGTATAAGGAGATGATTATCTATGAAGCGTTATCGAATACTCGTATCATTCTTATTATTGTTCTTATTATCTGGACTTGTTTATCAAACAAGAGCGGATATGGGACCAAAACCAACTTCAACTGTTCAAATAATTGGAATGGATGAAGAATACTATTTTGATCTATTGTATGAAATCAGTGATTATGAATTTAAGGTTTTAAATGACGATGAATTGTTACAACAAATAGAATATGATTACTATAAAGATGATTTTCCTGATTTGTTAAACGGATATAGAGATAGTGATGGTTTTGCTTCTTATACTTTATATGAAGGTATTCCTCATTCTATCAAAGAAACAGAAGCCAATACTTTTCTTTGCGGATACTTTTCTCCGCCAAGTATCTTTAAAGTAGTTATCATTACTGAATCAGGTAAAATGTTTGTATCTGAGATTGTGAATAAGACAGCATTCAATGCTAGTTTTACCTATGATCTTAGTACCGTAGCTGTTAGTGATGATCAAGATTTATATTTAAATGCAGGTGCCATATCTGAAGTAGCTCCTTTTAGTATTGTTAATTTTATATTAATGTTAGCTATACTAGTAATAGTTACTCTAGTTGTTGAGCTCCTTATCTTATACGCTTTTGGTTATAGAGATAAGAAAGTATATATAAAAGTAGGGATTGTTAATTTAATTACTCAAATAATTCTACAATTGCTTATTCTGTATGGATTTGTATATGTATGGAATGTTTTTGGGGCTTTTGCATTCTTAGTATTAGGAGAAATCGGAGTATTCATTACAGAAATAATCGCTTATCGAATAATATTAAAGGAAAGATCAAAAGGTAGAGCTTTTGTTTACGCATTGGTAGCGAACCTAGCTACTTTCATCTTAGGATTAATCAGTTTAGGTTATTTAGCTAGTATTGTAAGTTAAAAATATTGAAGTTTTTTATTTTTTGCTTTGTCAAAACTTTGACACAATCAATTGATAAACTGTTTACATAAGGAGATGAATGATATGAAAAAATTAATGTTTATATTTTTATTAACAATAGGATTATTTTTAGTAGGTTGTTCAGAATCTATGGAGTATTCAACTACTATGCTAGCTTATAATATTGCCATAGAAGCTGAAAGCAATGAGGAATATGCCGATATATCTGAAAACAAGTTTATCAGTGTAAGTGATATGCCTGTTTCCACATTCTCAGCGGATGTAGATACTGCAGCTTATTCCATTATTAGAAAAAAATTAATGCAAGATGAATTACCAAATAGAAATGCTGTAAGAATTGAAGAGATGCTTAATTACTTCACATATGACTTAGATACACCAATTGGTAATGAAGTCATACATGTTACAAAGGAATTAAGTGACGCTCCATGGAATGAAGATCATCAATTATTAATGTTAGGATTAAAAACAGAGGATATTATATATGAAAACGCAATACCTTCTAACTTAGTATTTTTATTAGATGTATCTGGTAGTATGAATAGTGCTGATAAATTACCTTTATTAAAACAAGCTATTATTCTATTAGTGGGTGAATTAAGAGCATCAGATAGAATTTCTTTAGTTGTCTACGCTGGTTCAGCAGGTGTTGTCTTAGACGGCGCAGATGGCTCAGATAAAGAAAGTATTATTGACGCAATCAATTCATTAGAAGCTGGCGGTTCTACTGCTGGTGGAGAAGGTATCAACCTTGCATATAATGTAGCAGCTACTAATTATATCGAAGGTGGAAATAATAGAGTGATCTTAGCTACTGATGGAGACTTTAATGTTGGCGTATCAAGTGATGCTGCTTTAGAGAGATTAATCACTCAAAAGAAAGAATCTGGAATATTCTTATCAGTTTGTGGATTTGGTACTGGTAACTTAAAAGATAGTAAGATGGAAACATTAGCTGACAAAGGCAATGGAGTATATTACTATATAGATAATCTATTAGAAGCTAAGAAAGTCTTTGTGGAAGAAATGGGTGGAACCTTATTAACTGTAGCTAAAGATGTTAAGTTACAAGTTGAGTTTAATCCCGCTTTAGTAAAAGGATATCGTTTAATCGGTTATGAAAATAGAATTTTAGATTATAATGACTTTAATAATGATGAAGTGGATGCTGGAGATATCGGTGCCGGACACGAAGTCATTGTATTATATGAAATTATTCCATTTGGTTCCGATGAAGTGATTGATGAAGCTACTTACGAAATACCTGAAACATTAAAGTATGATGGAGAAAACTACTTAGATCAAATGCTAACATTATCAATAAGATATAAAGCACCTGATTCTGATGTATCTGAAAAGAAAGATTATGTAGTATATGATTCAGATTTTACAGAAACACCATCAGATAATTTCTTGTTTGCTTCAAGTGTCGCTGAGTTTGGAATGTTATTATTAGATAGTGAATTTAAATATAATTCTAGCTATAATGCAGTCATTGCGAGAGCTACTGATGTATACAACGATGATTATAAAGAAGAATTTATTGAATTAGTAAGAATAGCACAAAGATTACAAGATTAGAGATAAATACAATAAAGAAATCCCCGCTCAAATTAATGAGTGGGGATTTTATTTATTGTTATTAAATGCTATATTTCTTAATTAAGTTCAACTTTGGTAAATGAATTGCTCGATACTTCTACCGAATCATATAAGCCATTTGAATCATAGAAGTTAACGGTCTTTGATTCATCGCTGACATTCCAAATCATTGCATATACTGTTTCATCTTCTGTTATATAAACGGTAGAGGATACTCCTATTTGGATTTCCATCCAAATATCACTGTTTCTTCTCCCCAAAGACTCTAAAGCGTGAATCATCCAATAAGTTCCAACTAGTTCCGCTGTGTAATCATCATTCAATATTTTAGTTGAATCAAATTCTTGTATCGCCACACTTGAGTCGACGATAGCTTGTATCGCCCACATATTAGAATACCAAGTATCTATTACTCCATCTTTAGCAGCTAAATACGTTGCATATATAGAACTAAATTTAGTATAATCATCATCGTTTAATGCATAATTTGTTAAGTATTCTCCTGTTGGTAACCATTGAATACCATAAATGAAAGTAGGATTAGCCCCAAACCATGTGGCGTAATCATGCTTCCCTCCCCAAATCATTCCAGCAACATCAACATAGTCACCGAATTTAGGATCCCAGTTTTCTTCATCATAATCAAACCAGTATTCCTTAATAGCACTTATTTCTGTTACAAATCCATAAATAGCAGCTTCCATTCTTTCAGTATCCTCAGTAGCTAATGCCCATAAATATCCTGCATTCCAAGAATTTAGCGCTTCTGAAGTAGATTCTAAGTTGTTTCCCTCTGCAAACGTTCCAAATCCATGTGCCCAAGAGTGTCCTGCCCAAGCATCAAAGTTTCTTAAGTATTGAAAATCAGAGCTATTCTTTGTTGGATACATATAATCATCCAATAACAAATCGACCATATCTGCGTAATCTGTTACAAATGAACTGTCATACATCGCTAATACAGATGCTGCATAGATTAAGTATCCATGAGTAAATGAATGGTCTGATAAAGTAGAAGCTGTCGCGAAGTCATCATTAGAGTAATATACACTTCCCCAAGCATTATTATAGAATAAGAATTTTTCATCTGAGGAATTGCTATAAGTAAACCAATCAACTAATAATGTTCTTAGTTTCGCAATTAACTGAAACTCTATGGCTGTTTCTCCTGCTTGGTTCGCTATAATAATTCCTTGAGCTAAAGGATATAATGCTTTAGAATTCCAATAAGGCCCTTCATTATTATAAAAACCATCAGGATCTTGTGTATCAATTTCTGTATTTAAACTATTTAAGTAAGTAACTAAATCTGTTTCAGAATATTCTGAATTATCTGGTAATGTATATCCTGGTAATAAGCCATTGAATGATAATTCTGTTTGAAAGTAATTCCCTTCCATCACTTTTAACGTTCCTCTTACTGTTCTATATGAGTATTCAGTTAGTGAAGCATCTGAATACTTATAATGATGTGGCATTAAAGCGAGAACTGTATTCATACTTAAATCTGTTCTTAAAGATTGTGTATTAAAGAGGTAATCTGTATATACCATACTTGCTTGATAATCTATTTGGAAATCTGTTATCGAGTTATTAATTAAGTTGTAACCATGGTTATGATAATATGCCGCTTCTGATAAATCATTAATCGCAACTACAGAAATAAAATTACCATCCCCTAAGCTCATACTAAGAACATTATTGTTCATCGTAAATACTGTATTTAGTGGTGTATTTACTAAATAGTATTTATCAGAATATTCAGGTTGTCCAACAGTTGCCGGTGGTGCATTATCATATCCAGAATGTCTATGAACATATTTAATGATAATTGCATCTCCAGAATGAGAGTTTGCGTTAATTAAGTTTCCTGCTAAATCATAAAACTCCACTAAAGCTCCTGATTCCATCGCTATCGTTAACGCTTCTAAATTTTCAGTTTCCGCAAATATATAAGGAGAACCTTGAACTAAAGAAACTACCACTTCATCTATATTAGAACCATTATTTCTCATAGCTACCTTAACTGAGTTATCAGAATAATCAATTACTTCAGTCACGTATCCAAGGTTTAAATCACTTGATTTTAAATATAAGTCTTTTATTGCAATTGGAAACTGAGCAATCGTTTGAACGTCATTTACATTCCAGTATTGAACAAAACCATCCTGCGGATTGGTTATTTCCATTCCTTCATTAGAAAAAGCTACTCTTAAAGGGTTGGTATATATTCCATTCCCGCCTCCGTAGTTCTGTACTAATAGGCTTGTCCACCAACCAGATGAAGGTATTGCATCAACTAATAAATTGTTTGCTAGATAGTTTGGATTGACAGGATGTGCAATACTAGAGTTAGAACCTGTATAGTAAGATCCTTCTCCGGCACTAATTATCCCGTTTAACCCAACAGGTCTTTGAATATTTGATTCTATATAAGTACCATTTATCACATTGATTGTTCTAGTGGCTGATAATGTATCTCCATTATAATTTATATAATAGTGTAGTTGGTAAGTTCCTATACTACCAAAATCAACAGCACCAGAAACATTTACAAAAGCAGTGATATCCGTTCCAAATTCAGATTCAGCACTTACATCATTCATCACATTAAAATAATGTCCTAGTATCACATTAGTATCTTCAATACCAGAAATTGTGGCTATCGTATCCTCAACTGGAATCGTTGTGATTTCAGTTGTAGTATTTTGTGTTGTAATTGGTATGGTTGTTGTTTGTATAGTCGTTTGAGTGCTTGTTTCAGCACTTGTTTGAGTAGTTGTTGAATCTTGAGTTGTAGAAGAAATCAAAGTTGTATCTGTTTGATAAACTGATGTTGTAACACTGGTTCCTTCAGTACAGCTAACTAAAAATAGTGATATCGCAATAAATATCCATATAAGATGTTTTTTCATTTTGGCTCCTTTAAGCTTTGGTTTTAAACTATTATAACATAAATTAGTCAAAACCGAAAACGTTTTCGCTTATTAAAATATTGAGTAATTTAAAAGCGCTGCAATTTCGCAGCGCTATCGTTTTTTCTGTTTCCAAATTAATTTTGCTCTGGTTCTTCTTTCTACTTTTTCAGCTAAAAAACCACTAAGTCCTTCTAGGTTATATTTAGGAACATATACTTTTTCTCCCTTTAATACAAACAATAACATAAAATCGGTCTTATCAATAAAATAGTTTAAGAATTTATAATCAATATACTTTTCTTTTAAATCTGGATGAATATATACTAAATGATCTTTAAAAAAGTGAAGTGTATATTTATTATGAAGCGCTAATGTTTTTTTCATATTTCGATAAATATAATAAGGAAATACTGAAAATGAAATCAATAAACTGACTATAAATATGATAAATAAAACTATTTTGAATTCTCTTGAAGCGCTAGAAGCAGAAAAAATAGATTGAATAGCTATCAAAAAGAAAAATAGAGTAATTCCATATAGTATAGAACCCTTTACATTTTGAGTATACATAAAGTCTCTAATATATATTGTTCTCTTATTATCTTCATAAGAAACACTATATAATGCTTCCTTCTCTAATTCAAGTGTACTAATTTTTTCTTTTAAGCCTGTTAATACATCTAAAGATATATTAAATAGCCTAGCTAAAGCTATTAGATTATCCATAGACGGAGAAGCTTGGTTCGTTTCCCATAGACTAATACTTTGTCTAGACACATTTAGTTCTAAAGCTACTTTTTCTTGAGATAATCCTAATTCTTTTCTTAGCTCATATATTCTGTTTCCATAGTCCATCATATCACCCTACTATATTATATATAATTCTTATTTATTTATCTACCAAATACGTTAGTAAAACTGTCAAGTATCGCTTGCTTTCTAATATATATCTAAATTTTTATTAATTTGTATTATATCTTTCAATAACTTTATTAGTTTTGTGTAAGTTTCTCCCACTTCATCTCGCTCTAAGCCACCTTCAACAGTTAAAGCATAGTAAATGTAAAACAATACTTCATCTTGCTTTATCGCAATATAACTTTTTTCATATTTAGAAGCTAAAGTAGTATGGTTTTCAATAATTTGTGGTTTTAACTTATTCTTATTCTTTAATTCTATAACAGAATATACATTAGAATTCTTTATATTCTTTGTTAAAATAATTTCTTCAGAATATTTAAAGCTTTCACCAACTAAGCTGCCGATTACAAAATTCGTTCTTGATACTGAATCATAGTTTATTCTATCAATATAATTATCTAAGATATGAGAATCTTTATCATAGAAAACTTGTCTTGTAGAAAATGACGGATTTTCTATCTCTCCATTCATTATTTTATATCTGAAACTAGCTATGTTTTTTGCTCTTTCCTTTTTAGAATTTTTATCATCAATACCCCAAAACACAACTATAAGAATTAAAGTTACAATTAGCAATATACACAACCAATATATCTTGTATTGTAATGCAACAATAAAACCTATAAGAATAAATGGTATTGAAACAACTCTTATAACTAACTTTTGTATTTCATTCATGCTTATTTCCTTTTCTTTTCTCCACTACGTTTATCATTAATTATATCCATTTCATCTGAACCAATTTCTATTACATCATGTTCTCTAGCCCATTTTGCACAACCTTCTAATGCTGCTTTCAAAAAGATTCTCGGTACTCTTGTCAATCTTTTACAAGCATCATCTGTAAAATGAATGTCTGGATCTATCCTATCAGCCGCATATCTAACAGTTGATATATCTATCTCTTTAGGAGCCGGTATTGGTTCTGATTTATATTTCTTAGAAGAAGTATACCAAAAATTAGTATTATCTCTATAACCATAGTCTACAGGTATTTTCGGGAAATTATTTGCTTTTACACCGTCAATGATTGATTGATAATATTTATCTTCCATCAGTATTTTATCTATCTTAAGGATGAAATGCGCTCCCATTTTAGATGTGATACCATTAAACATTCTATAAGGCGGTTCATAACCTTCTAAGTTTCCCGCTTTATCTTTAAATGCATCTTCTAATTCAGATACCCAAGTACATTCAAATACTTGGAAAGCTTCAGATACTATCTGAGGTCTTTGTTCTTTATCGTTTACTTGAGAATCCTCTAATGTTAGAGATAACTTTGCCATCTTCTCTTTAGAAGTATCTCCAGGAAAGCCTAATCTCACAGTTTCCTTAAAATACGTTTTATTATCCGGTAAAAAGTTTAAAGCACATTTTGGTCTTTTTAGTAAATGCTGCGCAGTGTTTGAGCTGTTTCTACAACTTAAAATCATAGCGTAGTAATCTTTACCCGCTACATAGTATGGAAAACAAAGAGAATAAGATCCTAGGGATGTATTTCCTTCATCATCTAATGTAGATATAAGTATGGTAGGCATTGGGAAAAAGCTTGATGTTTGATAGAAATTATCAACAATTCTTAAATCTCTAAAATTTGGCATTTTATCTCCTTATATTCTTAGTAAATTATCACTAAATAATATTATATCATTTTTGAATTGCTAAATGTATTTAAAACTGTGATTTTAAAAGTTTAAATTATTTGTTTTTAAAGTGGTCACAGTTTATAATAGGAACGAAATATATTTAAAGGAGAAAATGAATGTTTAATTCTATTTATAAACGAATAAGCACTAGAACATATAAAAATGAAACTCTAAAGGATCAAGACCAAGAAGAAATAATAAAGATAGTTAATCAATATAAAAGCATCAAGGGCCCTTTTGGTAATGGCTTTGATTTTACTTTCAGTCTAAATGAGAAAAACCAAGAAAAAGGTAAAAAAATCGGAACCTATGGGGTCATAAAAAATCCTCCTGCATTTATTGGGGGCGTTTCTAAAAATACAGAGGAATCAATTATTGATTTTGGTTTTGTTTTTGAAAACTTACTTTTAACTTTGACTAGTAAAGGATTTGACAGTTGTTGGTTGGGTGGAACATTTAAGCGAAAAGAATACAATGAAAAACTAGATGAAAATGAAATAATTCCCGCAATTTCACCTATTGGTTATAGAGCAGATAAAACTACTCTACTTGAGAAGTCAATGAGGAAATTAGTGGGTGCTAGAAAACGTTTATCAACAGATATATTGTTTAAACAATATAATAATGAAAAACCTATTGATATGTTAGATAAGTCATTTATCAATACTTGTCTTGAACTAGTCCAACTAGGTCCGAGCGCTTCTAACAAACAACCTTGGAGGGTCTACCTTGAGGAAAACATAGCACACTTTTATATTGAACGAACACCAAAGTATCCCTCTGTTTCTTTAGGCTATGATATTCAAGCATTAGATATTGGGATTGCCCTATGTCATTTCACTACAGGTCTCCATCACTTCAAAAAGAATTTCGAATACAGAAAATTAGAAAATGCTATAACTTTTACTAATCAAGAATATATGCTTTCTATCAAATTTGATTTTGAATAAAATTTAAAAGCCCTTCTCCTTCGATTCATAAGAAACGATAAATGGAAAAGGGCTCTTTTTTCTATCTTTTATATGTATTGCTTTTATTTTTCGCTTATGGTAAAACCTCTTTTATTTCCAGGTACTCCCTTAAGCATTCTTTGATATATATTTGTTGGGATTAATGATTTCTCACTAAAATGTTTAATTGGCTTTAAACCATCTTTTAAATGGATCACTACGAATGGATCACTTAATGCAATCATACCCATACTCAATAAACTAAAACCAGATTCAAAAGCATCATTAATGGAATCCATATCCTCAATTTGGCCAACGCCAATAATTGGTACTCTATTTTGAACAACATCATTAATATAAGAAATTACTGTTTTCTTGTTTTCTGCATCCTTTAAACTGCTTTGATTGTAACGACCTAATGAAAGGTGTATATAGTCTATCTTTTGTTTAGTTAGTTCTTCAACTAAAACCATAGTGTCATCTAGACTAATTCCTGGTTCTTCAAGTTCCTCAGGACTTAATCGATAACCAATAATAAAGTCTGATCGCTTTAGCTCTTCTCTAAGTTTTTGAGCTCTTTTTACTAGTTCTAATGGAAAGCGTAAACGTTTCTTAACAGTTCCACCAAATTCATCTTCTCTTTGATTTGAATGAGGGCTGAAGAATTGTTGTAATAGATAAGTATTAGCTCCATGCATCTCGACACCATCAAAGCCAGCAATCATAGCTAACTTCATTGCATTAAGAAAATCATTTATAATCTCGTAAACTTCTTTAGTTTCTAACGCTCTTGGTATTACACAATAATCTCTATTTGCTTTAACAGCACTAGCACTTACAATATCCTGATTTTCATATAGATTTGGCATATTCATTCTACCACCGTGATACAGTTGTAAAATTGCTACACTTCCTTCTTTTTTAATCGCAGTAGCTAGTCTTGACATCGACGGTAAATAACTTTCGTCCATGATAGATATTTGGTTTTGAAAGCCTTGAGCGTTCCTGCTTATCGCAGTAGCCGCAGCTATAACCATACCAAAATTCTTTGCTCTCGCATTATAATGAATCTCTTCTTCTTTTGATAATGTTAAATCATTATTACTCGAATAAGTTGTCATTGGTGCTAAGACAAGTCTATTTCTTAATTTTTTTCCGTTTGCGAATGTATATTCAGTAAAAGCTTTATTCATAAAATCACCTCTTATTACTTCTATTATATAAGTAAACCATTCTTCCTTCTTCTTTTTTGCATTATTTTAGCTTAAAAATTAATTCGATATTATTTTCAAAAAGAAAAAGGATATCTAAAAAAGGATATCCTCAACTGTATTACTAAAAAATCATTTGTTTTTTTTATAGTAATCTAACCACAAGACAACTTTTTCTTTGGCTTTAAAGTAATCATCTTGTTTCTCAATTGGAAACCATTCATCCCCTAAACTCATTCCTCTATTTACTCTAAGTCTTACTTCACCAACTAAAGTGCCTTCCACTAAGAAATCAATTGTGAAATCTTCTAAGACTTTGAATTCAAATTTATCTTTAGGATATTTTTCTTCAAACTCTTGTTTTACATACCAAATAAAATCTTTTTCCACATCAGTAAAATTAACATTATTCTTAGAGTTTTTATTCTGCATTTGTTGCATGGCTGCTAGTCCCATTAATTTTCTAAACATCGTATGCACCTCTTCTTATTAGAATAAATGAAATTTACTCTTAATTTCATCTCTTTGTTTTCTACTAAATGGGCTAATTTGTATTGAAAATTTTCTACCATCTAAAAAAACAAAGTTAATCTGTTCAATCTTTAATATTGAATTCTTGGAGTCAATTATTCTTATAATGATAGGTCCGCTTAGTAGAATTAAAACTATCGAAGAAATAATTCCACCTATTAGTATAATAGTAACACTATAGGATAGAAATGGTGCTTCTATATTTGATAACTATATACCAATGTATATCGTAGTTTTTTTCTATTATTATTATATTTATTTTTATTCAATTTGAGCTTTTTTTGATCCCATTCTTATTCTAGGGTCAACAAAAGATTGTATGATATCAACAATTAAAGAGAATACTAGTCCAAATGACATATAGAATGTCGCAATTAATATAGCTACTGGAATATCCATGAAAACATAATAGCCGTCCATAAATGGTGACAATAAAGAATCAAAGAATAGATTAGCTACTCCTTGTATATTATAAATTATTTCTACAATAAAAGAACTTCCTAATACGAACAAAAATGATGTAACCAATTCTGGCAAGACAACCACAAAGGCATTCTTCATCGCATGTCGTTTGACACATTGAAATTTTGTTAAGCCTTTCGTTCTCGCTAACAGCATAAATTCTTCGCTGAGTATTTCTGAAACTTCCCCTCTAACCAAAAAAGTAATTTTGGCTAATGGCCATAACGAAAGTGCTAATACGGGAATTACAAATCCTAGTAATGCCTGTATTGGTGCTTCAGTTGAAACTGGGTAGTATGGTGGTACCCATTGTAATCCCCAACCTATAGAAAGCATTAAGAACCAAACAATAACATAATTTGGTACAACACTGAATAATGCAAGTAATGTAGTTATGGTTTTATCTATAACAGTATCCTTTTTAAGCGCTGTAAATATTCCAAGAATAAGACCAAAAACAAGAAAAAATATAACTGATGCTAAAGTGATTTTTAAAGTATAATGTACTTTATAAAAAACTATATCCCAAACTGGGTCTCCATCTCGTGATATACCCCAGTCCCAATGTTTAAATATGTTTGTTAAATATTCAACGAAATCATCCCAAATAAATGGAAAATATTGTACAAATGTAAGACTTTTAAAGTATTTATGAAACATTGCTATATTCATACTAAAAAATAATAGAGTTATTATTAACATCAAAGCAACAAATATAAGTATAATTCTCCCTAAAATGTGTTTCCACATAAGTATCCCTCCTAAAATGATAAATTATTACATAATCTAATAATAAATATTTCAATACAAAAAAACATACAATTTATGTAAAAAATCGTCCTGTATCAACTAGATTTAAAGCTCTTTTAGAATCCTTAATTCGTATATTTATTATTTATAATACGCATGAAAAGCTTCATCTTCCATCGCGTCGTACCACTCAAAAAAACCGATTTCTACTTCAATAGAAAATATTGTATTTCCCTCATCAATACCAATAAAAGTCCCTTTATATATATCTTCATATATAACAATATAAATTAAATTATCTTTAGTTAGCTGAATATCGGCTATTTTATATATTGTACTTATTTCAGATTGATCCACATACACTTCTGTAAAAGTGCTAAAATCTAGCACCTCAGTTGTTGTTTCTTTTTCAGGGCCACAAGCTACAAGCGTGCAAAAAAAGCAAGTTAATATAACTAGCATCCATGTTTTTTTCATTAAATCATTCCCTTCCCTTTGAGGTTTTATTCTACAAAATTGTAGAAGTGTAAGATATAACTTCCCGATTTTATTTACACATATTATCTAATTGTATCATTTTTTGGAAAAAAAACTAAATTTGAAATGAATTTATGTCTAAAATTGAATAAAACCCAAAGGATTCGAATTCCTTTGGGTTTTTCTTTTCAGTTATATTTTAATTTTTTATTCTCTTTCTTTTTTTTATAACACTTAGTATATCAATCTCAGATAGTAATACTCCACCAAATACAAGTATGATACCTATTGCCAATCTAAAATCAAACAACTCATTCAAAAAGAATACTGCGAGTATTGGTCCGAATACACTTTCAGTAGAAATAAGAATAGCTGCTTCTGTTTCATTAGAATGTTTTTGACCAATCGATTGAAAAGTAAAAGCAATAAAACTAGCAAAGAATCCAATTAATACAGCAGCTAATAATACTTTATAACTATTCCAATCAGCAAAGTCTACTTGTGGTATACCCGCTTTTATCATCATTGCGATGAAAGCTAATACAGAAACAACTAATAGTTGAAAAGCCATTAACACAACAGGATCCTTCTTTTTAGCATGTATTCCTAAAAGATAAATATGTCCTCCCCAGAAAATAGCACCAATAAAGGTATAGACATCTCCTATATTGACGGAAGCAATATTTCCAACATCCACTGAAATGACTATAATTCCAACAAAAGTAATAGCAGCTGCAAATAATGTTCTCCTATGAACAATTCGCTTTTCCATTATGTAAACAATTAATGGTAAAAAGACAATATAGCCAGCAGTTATTAAAGCATTATTTGAAGCTGTAGTGTTTTCCAATCCCCAAGTTTGAAAGAAAAAACCCAAAAATAAGAATAACCCTAAAAATAAGCCTTTCCTGACTGTTTCTATATCTGTTTGTATTATTTTCTTGAAGAAGATTAAGAAGATAAAAACTGTTGCAGTAAAGAATCGTACAAACAAGAGTTGGGAATCATCCCAGCCACTATTCAATATATATTTGTTTACAATAAAACCAGCACCCCAAATTATTCCGGCACTAAGCAATACCAACCTAGCTATATTCCTGTTCATATTTTTTCCTCGTAAATTATTTATCTCAAGCATAATTATAACACAGCCCGTCAAAAAAACACTACCAGTTTTCGCCGATAGTGTTATCTATGTATTCTTCTATCATTTTTATAATTATAGTCAATGTTATAGCTAGTTTAGTTTTGTTTAGTTTTGTTTGGTTTCTTTGTTCAAATATAATTTTCTATCTGCTTCTTCAATAAGACTTTCTACTGAACGGTGTTTCTCATTAACAACGGCTATTCCATAAGAGAAGTCAATTCCATATTTTTTAAGGAGGGGATTTATATAAATGATTTCTTTAATTCTATTCAAAGCTTTTACAATTACTGGTATATCAAAACTTTTAGTTAAATAGACAAACTCATCTCCACCAAACCTCGAGAATATATCAGGGTTTGTTAGCTCTTTAGATACTGTTTTTGATAATTCAACTAATAATCTATCTCCTGTTACATGACCATAATGATCGTTGATATATTTAAAGTGATCTAAATCAATCATAATTAGTGAAAATAATTCATTTGATTCATTATATTCTTTAAAATATTTTTTGATAATATCATTAAATCCTCTTCGGTTTAAGATTTGAGTTAATTCATCAATTTTATTTTCTTCTTCTAAATTTGAAGTATTTTCTAAAGCAGTAAGGTCCTGTTCAATTATGTCTTTAAAGTGAAGCAGTAATTCTTTGTATTTATCTCTAAACTGATTTGTTTTGTTATCAAGTGTACAAATCGTTCCAAAAAAAGAACCATCATTCCATTTAATAGGTAACCCATAATAAGAAATCATATTTAGTTCTACATCAGGGTTTGTTTTCCATGCATCATATTGTAGAGAATTATCTACGTGTAATGCTTCATCTCTTCCAATGACTGTCTCACAGTATAAGCCATGAAGTAAATTATCCATTCCATCTTCTGGATATGGATTGTCTTTGTTTTGACTTTTTAAAAATACTTCCATATGTGTAGGTGTAATCTTCATAATTAATCCAGCCGGAACTTCTAATATATCAGCAACTAAAGAGATGACTTTTTGCCAACGCTCTCTAATAATTAGTGGAATTTCCGGTTTAAATTCATTTGTAATTAGAACATCTATTTTTATATTTTCTTCTCTAAGTAATACTTTTGTTTTCATATAAATCCTCACTCTCTTTAGTGTGTAATTATTGAATTTGTACGATTATAACATAATTCTTCTTAATATAGAACTAAAACGCTAATCTTTTAGCTTATTTTGGTCTAACTTCAGTTCTATTTGTTTCACTTTGTTTTTAGTTCTAGATAATACTCTTAGACTACCTATATTAATGTCAATTAGAGAATGCTGTTGGCTTTTGTCCAAATCTTTTAGTTTTGCTTGAACAAAATCACCTATTGTATCAAAGCCCTCAGATGAATCTATCTTAATACCCAGCTTACCTTCTATATCACTAATCAAAATTTCAGCGTCAAAAATGTATCCAAACTCATCAATCGTTTCAGAGTGTTCCCCAATAAAGTCATGTTCATCATAAATATTACCTACGATTTCTTCTACGATATCTTCTAAGGTGATAATACCCTCTAATTCATTTGAGTCATTTAGAATAAAAGCCAAATGTTCATATGAATCACGCATTTGTTTCAATAAAATATTTATCTTTATATTTTCATCTATAATATATGGTTTCCTAATCAAGCTCTCTATATCAACTTCTTCAATCATTTTATCTTTTAATTCAACTAACAAGTCTTTGACAAAGATAACCCCTTCTATATTATCCTTAGATCCATTGATAACAGGAATTCTTGAATATCTTGAATCGATAATGTCCATTAGATTTGGCTTCGCTAAATCTAACGCAATAATATCAGATTTATGAGTCATAATCATATCAGCGCTTAAATCATCTAATCTAAAAACTCGATTCATCATATCTCTTTCTTCTGTTTTATATAAACCTTCTATTTGCCCAAACACAATCATCTCTTTAATTTGTTTTTCAGTTATTTTATCTTTTGCTTTCTTCGCTTTTAAGCCTAAAAGTCTAATTACTCCTTCTGTTGAAATACTTAGTAACCAAACAAATGGTTTAAATATTATCATGAAGACATTGATAAATGGAGCACATAATAAAGCAAACTTAGAAGGATTAGTCATCGCAATTCTTTTAGGTACTAATTCTCCTAATACTAAAGTAAAGAAAGAAAGTATAACTGTAATAATAATGACAGCCAATCCGTCTGATATCACTATATTTATCTTTCCTAAAAGATTTACAAAATCTCCTGATAACTGCGATCCTGCAAAAGCACTAGATAAAAATCCTGCAAAAGTTATCGCAACTTGTATTGTTGATAAATACTTCGTTGAATCTTTCGTTACTTTATCCAAAACCTCTGCATTTTTTATTCCTTGACTTTTTATACGATATAAGTCAGATGGTTTGATTGATACTAAAGCCATCTCCGACGCTGCAAAAAAACCATTTATGATGATTAATACAAATATAAGAATTAAAATTGGCAGCATATATATACTCCTCTATGTAAATAATATTAAGATTTTTAAAATAATTAAATATCTTACAATCTATTGTATGTTTTTTTGAAACTATTATCAAGTTTTGTTATTGAAGATTTAATCGACAATCTTCTTTCAATACAATAGTCTTTATGATATCATTTAAATAAGGATTTTTAAAAAAAGGTGATTACGATGCGCAATAACAAAGCTGTAACAATAATTGAATTAATCGCCGTATTGGTAATTCTAGGGATTATAGCAGGGATCTCTGTTTTTCTTATTGGAAGGACAATAAATAGCGCAAGGTTATTAGCAGATCAGCAATTAGTTAATAATCTGAATTCAGCTATTAGCTTTTATGATGTCGAACACAGCACGAATACAATAGCAGAAAGTGGTTTGACTGACGCTGAAGTATTTTCATTATTAGTAGATAATGGTTATCTATCAAGTACACCAACACTATCGAGTAATGACTCTGTGCTCACCTGGGACTCCGTTAATGAAGTATATAAATTAAGTGTCGGTGGTGAGGTGTTACCTCTATCCCCATATGGAGATACTTTTGAAGAAATAGCTCCAGAGATCATCAGTGATATGCAAGAAAAATTAGCAGATACAGGAACTTATGGCAGAACTTGGGGAGATTATCGTTATACAGATTTGGGTTTAGATCCTGAAGATTGGGATCACTTCATTTTACACATTCTCTATAAACCTTCAGGAAGCAGCTTAAGATTAGATGTAGAAGATGGCTATCAGTTTGTTTTTGAAACAATATCTGGGACTGTGATAGTTGTAAAATCTACCATGAATTGGAGTTTAATTTACAGTGATTTGGATGGACTTTGGTATTACCATAGTATTGATCCAGCCAATGAAATAGATATAAACACACTTATTGTAGAATTAACCTAAATTAAAAAAATAAGGGCTGCCTAAAATTAGGCAGTCCTTTTTGAATTCTCTCCAAATGTATCTTTATTATATCTTCTTCTTGCGTGTTCGTCTAACACTCTTTTTCTAAGTCTTATGTTACCCGGAGTAATTTCTACTAATTCATCTTCTGCAATAAATTCCAAGGCTTCCTCTAAGGTAAACACAAGAGGAGGATTTAATTTAACTGCATCATCTGAACCAGATGCTCTGGTATTGGTAAGCTTTTTGTTTTTACAAGGATTTACAATTAAATCATTTGTTTTATTACTAAGTCCTACAATCATTCCAGGATAAACTGGAACTGCAGGTCCAACAATCATTCTCGCTCTTATTGAAAGGTTGAATAAACTATAAGCCATTGTCTTACCTAAGTCTTTAGCAATAAATACTCCATTACGATGGTAATCTAATTCACCTGCATAAGGCAGATACCCATGGAATGATTTTTCTATTGTTCCTTGACCTTTTGTAGTATTGATAAAGTCACTTCTGTAACCTATTAATCCTCTTGTAGGTACAATATATTCTAGTCTTGTATAAGAATTTTCTGTATCCATTGAAACCATTGTTCCTTTTTTCATGTTTAAAGCAGATATTACTGTTCCGATAAATTCATCCGGAGCACTAATGATTGCTTTTTCAAAAGGTTCAAGTTTATTTCCTTCTTCATCTGTATGATATAAAACTTCCGGTTTTGATACGCATAACTCAAATCCTTCTCTTCTCATACTTTCAAGCAAGATAGATAAGTGTAATTCTCCTCTACCTGATACTTTATATCCTTCAACACCTTCTAAGTCTTCTACTTCTAATCCGATGTTTGTTTCTAATTCTTTATTTAGTCTAGCTCTTATTTGTCTCGTAGTTACTAAGTGTCCTGATTGACCAACAAATGGCCCATCATTTACCAAGAAATTCATTACTAATGTAGGCTTTTCTATTTCAATCATTTCCATTGGTTCTATATGCTCTGAATCACATACTGTTTCACCAATTGAAATGTTTGAATCTCCTGAGAATGTTATGATATCTCCGGCATAAGCTACGTCTTTTTCAACTTTACTTAAGCCTTCATTAACATATACAGATCTGATTTTTATTATTTCAGTTGTTCCATCTCTTCTACTAACTGTATATGATGTTCTTGCATTTAATGTTCCTCTTGAAATTCTTGCGATTCCAAGTCTTCCTAAATAGTCATCATATCCTAAACTTGATATTTGCATTACTAAAGGTTCATCTGTATTATCAGGATAACTTTCAGTATGTTTTAATAATAAATCAAATAAAGGTGTTAAATCTTTTCCTTCATCATCTACATTATCAACTGCAATACCATCTTTAGCAATACCATAGATTAAAGGAAAATCACATTGTGAATCTGTAGCACCTAAGTCTACGAATAAATCGAAACACTCATCAACTACTTCAGCAGCTCTTTGATCTTTTTTATCTATTTTATTAATAAATACGATAGGTTGTAATCCTCTTTGTAAAGCTTTCTCTAATACGACTCTTGTTTGAGGCATAGGTCCTTCACTTGAATCTACTAAAAGAATCACTGTATCAACAGTTTTGATGATTCTTTCAACTTCAGATGAAAAATCAGCATGTCCTGGTGTGTCTACGATATTTATTTTAGTTCCGTTATGTTCAATTGCACAGTTTTTAGAATAGATTGTGATACCACGTTCTCTTTCTAAATCATTACTGTCCATCACTTGTTCTACTACTTGTTCATTCTCACCAAATATACCTGATTGACTTAGTAATGCATCAACCAAAGTTGATTTCCCAGCATCAATATGAGCAATTACAGCTACATTAATTATATTTTTATTTCTCATTCAATACATCTCCTCAAAAAGTGTCCGTATAACTATACCATACTTTATCTAATATAGCGAAAAATTTTGTTCGGTGAAAGAGTTTTCTTTCTATATAATAGAAAAACGACTCTAAAAAGAGTCGTTTTTGTATGAATTTATGCCCAAACTAAAGTAGAACCATCAAAGATTCCGTCCGCCGGTATTTCAACATCATTGGTTTGATACTCATTTATATTCCAATTATAATCGGTTGTTCCTGATGGAAAAGCAACTAATAGGAAATGATCATCTCCAGCATCAATATCAAAAGTGAAGGTTCCATTATTATAAACTCCTTCGACCCATCTTCCGTCTTCTGTACCTCCCCAAACCCAAGCAACCAAGACAGAATCACTCACTGTTTGTGTATCGATATTATTAACAACAACTTCTTCTACCACAATATTGCTTTTAATGTATTCATAGTGTTTTTCAATTACATAATCATTGAAATATACTTCAATATCTAAGGTTACAGTTGCATTTAAATCCGGATGTTCTAAACTAAGTTCAATATTTCCTTCAAAACTTACTTTCTCTCCACCATTAATTGAGTAATTTGCTTCTGTTGTATTATATGAGTAAATATCAATTACTTTTGTATCCGAGAATGACCCATGTGTTCCATCATCAGATACATAAACGGTAGGTTTTGGCTCAAAGGTATTGTTATAGATAACGGCTATACCACTCTCTCCTATCATTCCTGATATTTTACCGTTCTTAACCGTAAATGTCGTTCCACCAATTTGATCATGATAATATCCATCCGCGAAATTAGATACTGTTACTTTATCTAATTCTTGATTTCCATCTATATCAACAATAACAACTCCTGCATCTAAAGAACTATAGCGTTCTCTTAGGTAAAAACCATCTTCTGCATAACTATATTCATTTGCGTTTACAAAATAGTTGTTAAACTTATTTATTTCCGTGACTTCAATGGATTGCCAAATGTTTGTTCCACACTCACCAATTAAAGTGGTTTCTGCAGGTCTTGCAAAGTATAAAGCACTTGAATACGCTGTTGTAGCGGCTATTGCATACGCTTTTGTCATTTTTAAATCGGATATACTATCCGTTTCACCAGAAGCGTATGTGTCATGAGATTCAGCCCATAAAACTGCCTTATCTGGAGTTACACCTGTTTGATAACTTAAGCTCATTAATCTCTCAGTATTCTTTGTAAGAACACCATTTCTAATATTATACGATAATCCATTTTCAGTGATAGACATATATTGTGTGTAATCACTGTATGAACGACCTGTACCTACTGAGTTTAATATTTCTCCATAAAAATATAAATCAGTTATTCCTAGTGTTTGTGCATATTCAGTAACACCATCTATAACTGTTGGCCAGAAATCACTTGCGTAATCTCCATCTTCTGGAGTTTCAATGTGTTTCGCTGCGTCAAATCTAAATCCATCAACACCAACATCAACATATTCTTTCAATAAATCTAATACTGCTAATTGAACTACTTCAGTTTCCGTTTGCAAGTCTGGAAATTGACCCATCGCTCCTTGAACCGTAGCTTTTAAAGATGTATCACTAATAAGACCATTATCTGTATGAATCAGGTTTTGATTATAAATTTCCGGTTCATATTCTAAGACATCTGAATTAAGTGATTCGTTCGTTCCACCAGCTAAATGATTTGCGACTACATCAACGATAATCTTAATTCCATATTCATCAGCTGCTTCACACATTGATTCTAATTCAGCTTTTGTACCTAATGCATGATTCTCCGTTGCAATGGAGAACCCTAATGGTTGGTAAAACTTCCACCATGATGAACCCCAACTAGCAACTCCATAATAGTCTTTTTGTGGTTGCATAGGAGATATCTGGATTGCAGAAAATCCAGCGATTGCAATCTCTTCCATGTATCCTTCAATAGTAGTCATCGACCAATTCCAAGCATGCAAAATATTAGCATCTTGAATATTATCAACAAGATAACCACTTTCTACTGTTGGAGCTTGTTCAGTATAACTTATTGCTTCTGTAGTTATTGTTTCACTACAACCTAAAAAAGCGAATAATAATATAAAAGATATAAATATAAACACTGATTTCTTAAGCATTGTCTTCCTCCATATTTAATTACCTATAAGTATATTTTAACATAAAAAAAGAAAACCCCCATATATAATATGGAGGTTTTTGTTTAATTTGCTATTCTTAAAACCGTTACATAAACAGCATCTACGTATTCGTTCAAGTCTTGCTTGTTTAATTTGACCGCGGAATTAGCCATTCGAATAATACTACCTACTATCAAACTTGATATCATCAAGTTCTTTGTGAGTATATTCTCTCCTTTTATAACTCCTTCAATAACTCCTCTTTGGAATATATCATTGAATCTTTTATTGTAATGGTCCCTCACTTGGTTTACTTGAGTTTTCATCTCATTTTTGTATTCCATTGGCATGATATTTTCGAAATCAGGGTTGATTAGGTTTAAAAGATATGCACTATTTATTGATAAATTAAACAGAAAATGTAATTCTTTCTTAAAACTTGCTTCAAAGTTTTCATCTTCACTAATTTTCGAATTATAAACTTGTTCAATACCGGTTTCTACTATTCTACAGACTGCTTGATGTAGTAATTCATCCTTTGTATCAAAATACTCATAGATAGTAGATTTACCAATATTCACTTTTTCAGCTAATTCCTTCATGGTGAAGTTATTATTGATTCCATTACTTGAAAACATTTCAATTAATGTATCAAGAATTTCTACCTTGCGGCCCATTACGCCACCTTCTTTTTATTAAATATCCAGTTTGCAATGACCCCTAGAGTTAATACAGCTCCAATTAAGATTATATACCATAAAGAGAAGTAAATGAATCCACCTACTGTAGCTCCTATAATAGCTGTAATAGCTAAAACACTTAAAGATTCTTTCGCACGCTTGTTGAATAACCAATACATGATTGGAACTAAGAATAATGTAAGAATGGTTGCGTACAATAATCCACCAATAGTGGCAACCGCCATCGGTTGCATCATTTCAGCTCCATTACCAATTCCTATAGCCATTGTGATAAGCGCTAAGATTGTTGTTAAAGCTGTCATGATAATTGGTCTTAATCTTGTTTTGCCAGCTTCTAATAAAGCATCTGCAACATGCATACCTTCTTGTCTCAGTTGGTTTGTGTAGTCAACTAAAACAATTCCGTTGTTTACTACTACCCCGACTAATACCATAAATCCAATCATCGCTACTACAGATACTGTCATTCCTGTAATAAATAATGCTAGGAATCCACCTGTAAATGCTAGCGGGATGGTAAACATAATAATTAATGGATATTTTAAAGATTGGAATTGACTTGCCATAATCATATAGATTAAGGCTATTGCTAATACCAATGCTAATACTAATGTTTGCATTGCTGTCATGATTTCTTCGTTTTCACCTTGGATTTCATAATCATAACCATCAGGTAATTCATATGCTTCCATCGTTGCATCTAAATCCTTTGCAACAAATGAAGAATTATATTCAGGGTCAAATTCAGCTGATATCGTAACGGAACGAATACCGTTTGTATGAGATATTGAACTGAATCCTTCAACCATTTCTACTGTAGCTACATCAGATATTTTAACATCTGTACCCATCATAGATTGTCCTAATACTAAGTCCTGAATTTCAGCGAAAGTATAGGTTGTTCCTGAATAATTAGAGAAGCCATCATATACATAAATATCATACATAGTTCCATCTTGAGTAATAGTAGTAGTTACATCTTCTCCGGCTAATAATTCAGCAATCATTCCACCGACAACAGCTGTCATGTATCCATATTGGATTGCTCTATCTTTATCCACAGTAATTTTTATTTGGTCAGCTGGAATACCAATACCATCATCTACTTCTAATACACCTTCAACTGTTCTTAATTCAGCTGCCAAGGCTTCTGCTTGTGCTTTTAAAATATCTAAATCATATCCAGTAAGCTCTACTTGGTAACCAGAACCAGTAAGCATTGAAGTTTGTTGTTGAGAACCTGAGATTGAATACTCTATATTTGAATAAGATTCTGATAATAAATTTTCTAATAATATTTCTAACTCTGCTGTTGTTAATGTTCTATCTTCTTTTAATACAACACTAGCACTAGCTGAATTAGAAGAAGTGAATCCCATCATTGAAGATTGTAATGATCCTAAAGTAACACCAACTACATCAACGTCGTCAATCAGTAAGATATCATCAGTTATATCATCTAAAACAGTAAAGAATTCAGTTGTTGATAAAGGTTGATCTACAGGGTTTTCAATAGTAATTGATAACTGTCCTTCATCTGAAGTAGGGAAATATTCAAAGCCGTTAGTTAAAGCTAGCCAGATAGACCCTCCAAATAGTGCTAAGGCAAGTATAATTACAATATACTTAAATTTAAAGAAGAATTTATATAATTTTTCATAAACTGCTTTTACTTTGTCTAAGCCACCTTTTTCATCGGTTTTTTTAACTTCTGAATCTTCTTTTAATATTCTTGATGAAATCGCTGGAACTAATGTTAAAGCAATTAATAAACTAGCAATTAAACTAAAGGCGATGGTTAAAGCCATTTGCATAAAGATTTCTTTAATGAAACCTTCAATGAAAATAACTGGTACGAATACAGAAATAGTTGTAATCGTAGAAGCAAAAATAGCTCCAGCAACTTGTTTTGTTCCTTGAATAGATGCTTCTCTATTTGACATACCTTGTTTCTTTAATCGGAAAATATTTTCCATTACAACAATAGAGTTATCCACCAGCATTCCAATTCCCAGCGCTAATCCTCCTAAACTTACAATGTTTAGTGTGATTCCTGAGAAATAAATTAACACAATTGCAAACAATAAACTAATTGGAATACTAATACCAACAATAAAAGTAGCTCTTGCACTTCTTAAGAAAATTAATAATACGATAATCGCTAAGATTGCTCCATACAAAAGATTGTTTAAAACAGTACCTGTCGCTGAATCAATATAATCTCCTTGGTTTAGAAGAACTGTAAATACTGTATCACTATCTGAATCTGAAATTTCAGCTATAGTAGCTGAGATTACTTCTGTTACGTCAGTTGTTGCGAATTCAGAACTTTTTTGGATGGTAATTGAGATTGCATTATTTCCATTTACTTTACTATATTCTTTTTCATTAGCATTGATAAAATCTACTTCAGCAATATCAGACATAATTATAGTCAAAGGATTCACTGCCCAAAACTCAGAAAGTGGATCTAATGGATCATAGGTCATGTTTGGATATCCTGAAAAAGTAAATACTAATAAATCACTAATTTCAGTTGTTGAATTAAATTCGTCACCTACGCGTACTAAGTATGTTCCGTCCACTACATTAGGATCATCATCAACAATATTTGCATATCCTAATGGAAATTCAAAGTTTTGAGCCATTAAGATATCAGATACTAAGTCTCTATCTAATAATGGTAATTGTGGAGCTTCTAAAGCATCTAATCCTTGAAGTGTCCACAAATTTTGAAACTGCAAATTAATAGCTGTTATTTCAGCATTTTTAGTTGCTAAATCAACATCATTTATTAATACTTGCACTTCTGACTCATAAGCACCGCTTACAGAAACAGAAGCTACTCCAGCTACTCTTTCTAAGTTTGGTACTACTTCATCATATACATATTGAGTAAGTGCTTCTTGATTTAAATCCCCTTTTGATACGCTTAATTGCATAATTGGCATCATATCAGGATTAATCTTTATAATTATTGGAGAACCAACCATATCAGGCATAGAGGCCGTGGTCATATCCAATGTCTCACGCATCTCAATAACAGCACTGTCCATATTTGTATCAGAGTTGAACTCCATAATAACCATTGACATGTTTTCTTGAGATACAGATTGTATATTTTTGATGTTTGTTGTAGTAGCTAATGCATCCTCAATTGGATTCGTAACTACTTCCTCTACTTCTTCGGGACTGGCCCCAATATAAGTAGTTATTACTACAGAGTAAGGTATATTCATGCTTGGGAATAAGTCAGTTGTTAGATTTGTATAAGAAACAACCCCAAATACCATTACAATAAGTACTGCCATAAAGATAGTTATGGCTCTATCTACCGAATATTTTGCTAGATTTTTCATTTCTTCCTCCTACAGTTAAAAACCGACCGAATAGTCGGTCGGTTATAATTCTATCACTCTTTTGAAGCTTTAGCAAGTAAAATAAGTTTTTAAATTAAAGTTTTTTAATCCATTAATTATTAACTAAGCGTTCTCTTTCTTTTCGGCTTAAGAGCTAAGTCAGGATTATTAAATTTTATTGATTCTCTTATCTCTTTCATCTTGTCAGTTACTTGTTTTTTCTTCGCTTTTTTATACAAGAATTCATCAATAGCTACAGCTGCTCTATGACCATCAGATACACCAGTAATAATATCTGGTCCTCTAAAGATGTCACCACCAACGAATAACCAATCTAATCCATCGATTTGACCAGTTTCAGAAGCTTTGATTTTTCCTCTTTCAATAATTATTTTATCCTTAAATGCTTCAGGTACATAATCATAGTTTGGTGCTTGTCCTACAGAGAAGAACACTTGTTCTCCCTTAAGTACCATTTCTTGAGATTCATCCATAACGGGACTGAATTTACCAGATTCATCAAAGACGCTTGTACATTTAAATACTTTTAAGCCTTGAATCTTACCATCTTTGATAACTATTTCTTGAGGTCCATTTCCTAGGAATAATTGAATACCTTCTTCTTTTCCTTCTAAATATTCATCATCAGAGGCTGGAAGGATATCCAATGTTTCAAGCGCTGTTAATTTCACATCAGCTTTACCGTATTTAATTAATTGTAATCTTATCATATTTCTAGCAACATCAAAGGCAACGTCACCACCACCAACTACTACAGCTGATTTTTTAACAGGCATATCTTCTATCTTAATGTTTCCTCTAGCAAAATCTCTTGATAACGGTAAGAAGTCCATAGCCCCCATTACGTCTTTATGGTCAGATCCTGGAATATTTAACTTTCTTGCACTAAAGAAACCAGTTCCTAAAAAGACAGCGTCATAGTCTTTTTCAAGTTGGTCTAAAGTAATATCAGTTCCAACTCTGGTGTTACATTGAATATTTACACCTATTCTCTTGATGAAATTAATATCTTTTTCTACAGCATAGTCAGGAATACGGTATTCAGGAGCACCAAAACTAGCAACTCCACCTGGACGTGATTTTTCTTCAAATACGTCAACTTTATATCCTAAAGCTCTTAAATAATAAGCTGCAGATAATGAAGACGGTCCAGACCCAGCAATTGCTATTTTTGCATCAATTACTTCAGATACAGGTTCATTAAATATATTTTCATACATTTCATCCGGTGCTGAATCAATAATATAACCCGAGTTTGACAGTGAAATATTAATGAAGTAATCTTTATGGCTTGAAAGAGCCATTTTTTTTACACATTC
>JAEIOE010000011.1 GCA_016342455.1 Mycoplasmatota bacterium
TGGTTAGTTGATGAGTACTCCCACAGTGGATTTTCACCACCTAGATATGTGCCATGCCCGGCACACAAAGAAAAAACTTCAATTAAGAAGTTTTACTTTATTTTATTTATTAAATTATCAATTCTTTGTCCTTTTGCGTATGATTCATCATACTTAAATATTAGCTCTGGAACTTTTCTCATTTTTACTTTATGAGCAATTTGGTTTTTAATAAAGCCATTTGCTCTATCTAAAGCGTGTTGTGTTTTTTCAAGTTGTTTTGCATCTCCAAAAACTGTGTAATATACATACATGTATGATAACTCATTAGTGATTTTAACATCTGTTACTGTTAAAAACCCTAAGTCTTCTTTCACATCTTCTCTAAGAACAATTGTTAATACTCTTTGAACATTCGTTTCTAAATGTTTAACATTTGACATTTTTTACACCTCTTTCATTGCTGAAATTTCAATTATATCTCCTGGTTTAAGGTCATTATAGTTTTCTAGTGTAACACCACATTCAAATCCTTGTCTCACTTCTTTTACATCATCTTTGAAACGTTTTAAAGAACCAAGTTTTCCTTCGAAAATAATTATTCCGTTTCTTACTAATTTAGCTAAAGTTCCTTTTTGAACCACTCCACTAGTAACCATACATCCAGCGATTGTTCCAACTTTACTTACAGAGTAAGTTTCTCTTACTTCAACTTCACCAATTATTTTTTGTTCGAATACAGGATCTAACATTCCCTTCATAGCTGCTTCAATATCGTCTAAGGCTTCATAAATAACACGGTAGTTTCTTATTTCAACACCTTTTCCACTCGCTAAAGCTCTCACACTTGCAGGAACACCAACACCAAAACCGATAATAATAGCTGTTGAAGCTTCAGCAAGTAATACATCTGTATCAGTTACTGCTCCAACACCTGTTCTTACGATTTCGATTTCTGCACCTAAGACTTCAATTTTATCAATTGATCCTTTGAATGCTTCAATCGAACCTTGAACGTCAGCTTTTATAATAAGTTTTAATTCTTTAGTATCTTCTCCTTGTTTCTTGAAGAATTCTTCTAAAGTTAATGGTTCTTTTGCACTATGACTCTCATCGAAAATACGATCAGCTCTAGTTTCTGCAACATTTTTAGCTGTTTTTTCTTCTTTAAATACTTTGAAAGGATCTCCTGCTAGTGGAACACTTTGTAAGCCAATGATTTCCACTGCTGAACCAGGAGCTGCTTCGTCAATTTTTTCTCCTAAGTCATCAGTCATATTTCTAACTTTACCGTATACGGCACCAGCTACAAATACATCTGTGTTTCTCAGTGTACCATTATTAATTAAAATAGTAGCAACTGGTCCTCTACCTTTATCAAGTTTCGCTTCAATAACCGTTCCGGTAGCATTTCTTTTAGGATTTGCTTTTAATTCTAATAATTCAGCTACTAATTGGATAGTATCTAATAAATCTGAGATACCAGTTCCTTTTAAAGCTGAAATATTACAGAAAGGAGTTTCTCCTCCCCAATCATCAGGAAGTATACCAAGGTCAGCTAATTCTTGTTTCACTCGGTCAGGGTTTGCCCCTACTTTATCCATTTTATTAACTGCAACAATAATTGCACATTCTGATGCTTTTGCATGGTCAATTGCTTCACGAGTCTGAGGCATAACCCCATCATCAGCTGCAACAACTAATACAACGATATCAGTAATTCTGGCACCTCTAGCTCTCATTTCAGTGAAAGCAGCATGCCCCGGAGTGTCAATAAAAGTAATTGCTTTTCCACCTCTTTTAACTTGGTATGCCCCAATATGTTGAGTAATACCTCCGGCCTCAGAAGCAACAACACGTGAATTTCTAATGTTATCTAATAAAGTAGTTTTACCATGGTCAACGTGACCCATGATTGTAACAACTGCTGGTCTTTCAACTAAATCCTTTGGATCATCTTCATCTTCGATTTCTTCAAATCTTGATAAATCTGTTATTACTTCCTCTTGGAAGTCGTATCCAAATTCCATAGCTATCAGTTCAGCGTTTTCCTTACCTATCTCTTGATTTTGTGACGCCATTATGCGCATAAACATTAATTTTTTAATGATCTCTGCTGCTGGCTTTTTCATTTGGTTAGCTAAATCGCTAACAGTCATACCCATTTTGAAAGTAATATCTTTCTTAACTGGCATTTCTTTCCTAATTGGACTCTTCTTTTTAAATGTTGTTGGTTTTTTTTCAACAACTTCAGAAGGTTGTTTCTTTGGTCCTTTTTTACTTGCTATGTATTTTGACATCCAATCACCTCTTTTTACATGTCTAGTTTTTGTTCGATTAGTTTTGTAAAGTCTTTACTAGTGATAGCTAATACTTTACGATTTTGTGTTCCTATTGCAGTATTTAGTTCTTCTGTTGTAAACGTATTAACTAATCTGATTTTATAAAAATTAGTTTTATCCGTCATTCTTTTCGTTGTATTCTTGCCAGCGTCGCTAGCTAAGAATACAATATATACAGCATTCTTTTTCACTTTTCCTAAAACAAGCTCTTCTCCAGATATTAGTTTGTTTGCTCTTTTACATAAACCTAAAGTATTTAATACATTATTCATTGTGTATCACTTTCAATAATTCTTCAAATACCGTTTCTGGAACTTCTGTTTCTAATTGTCTATTTAGTGCTTTGCTTTTTTTAGCTTTTTCAATGGCTTTTACCGATTTAGATAGGTAAGCGCCTCTACCATTAGCTCTACCAGTTTTGTCATAAATAACTGTGCCTTCTGGAGTTCTAACAATACGCATTAAATCTTTTTTTTCAAATCTTTCTCCAGTAGCTACGCATCTACGCATAGGTATTTTTTTTTCTTTCATTTTATTCCTCTGCTGCTTGAATTCCTTGAATCTTTGCATCAGATTCTGATTTGATATCAATTTTCCAAGTACAAGATTGAACAGCTAGTCTTGCATTTTGTCCTTTTTTACCAATTGCTAATGATAATTGGTCATCCGGAACTACTACTAATGCTGATTTTGTCATTTCATTTATTTGTACTAATAATGTTCTTGCTGGTTGTAAAGAGTTTGAAACCAACTCTTTAGGATCATCACTCCATTTATAGATATCGATTTTTTCACCATTAAGATTATCAATAACATCTTTAATTCTAGAACCATTTTTTCCTAAGCAAGCTCCAACTGGATCAACTTCTGGGTTATTAGAAGATACACAAACTTTACATCTGTCTCCTGCATCTCTCGATAAACCTCTAATTTCAATAACTCCATTTTGAAGTTCTGGAATTGCGTTTTCCATTAATCTCTTTACAAGGTTTCTGTCTGTTCTAGAAACATAAACTTTTGGTCCTTTTGTTGTTTCTTCCACTTTAGTGATATACACTCTGATTTGGTTACCCATGAATACATCTTCTGGTAATAAATCTTTAGCTGGTATTGATGTTTCTGTATCATAGCCTAAGCTTAGTGTAACGAATTCATCATTTACTCTGGTAACTTCTGCAATAATCATTTCGCCAGTTTTTCCACTAAATATTTCAAAGTTTCTTTCTCTTTCTAATTGTTTCAAGCCTTGAGTTAAAATTTGTTTCGCGCTTGAAGCAGCCAATCTACCGAAGTTCTTTGGTGTGATTTTTTGTTCAATAATATCTCCAATACGCGCAGATTTTTTGATTTCTTTTGCATCTGCAAGCAGTATTTGTGATCCTTCTTCTGCATCTAAACTAATTTCATCTACTACAAGTGATTTGGCAATTAATAAGATTTCTGCTTTTTCTTCATTGAAGAGAATTTCAACATTAGTTTTACCATTATAGGCTTTCTTATATGCATTAATTAATCCCCTACCAAAAATCTCTAAAACTTTTTCTTTTTCTATTTTTCTTTCATCTGCTAAAACTTCTAAAGCTTTAAAAAAATCCTTACTAATCATTTTCTTTCTCCTAAAATTTTATAGCTAATCTTATTAGATTAACTTCTTCATAATTTATTTTCACTATTTTGTTATTAACTTTTAAAGTTATTTCTGACCCATCAAAACTTTCTAAATATCCTTCGACTTTTTGTTCGTCTGTTTCTATATGAACAAAATTTTCTATCTCAGAAAGGATTGCTTCCTTAGTCCTTATTTCTTTTTCAGCTCCCGCTGATGAAACCTCTAAAAAATATTCTTCTTTAATCGGGTCTAATTCGTCGATATAAGGGTTTATTTTTTCTGTGACAAGTATACAGTCTTCCACTTTAATTCCTTCTTTGCGGTCGATAAAGACTGTTAAAACACTATTTTTCTTTTTTACAGTGTACTTGAGATCATACAGTTCATAGCCTGCTTCATTTATCAAGGGTATTAATCCTTCTTTTAATTTTTCTAAATCCATTCTCTCACCTCTTTGCAAGAAAAAGGAGAGGGAATGACCCTCTCACCTTAATTATGCATATATATTATAACATATGAGTTTTGAAATGACAAGAAAAATATCTCGTTATTTCTTAGTTTTTACGTTGATAACTATGTCTTGATACTCCTCGTGTTTCTTGAACCAAGCTATTGCATAAGGACATTTCGCTATGATTTTTAAATCGCGTTCTTTAATGTAATTGTAAGCAATCAACATTAGATCAGATGCAATATTTTGTCCCCTTAAGCTTTGGTCAACATATATATGATCTAAATTAACTCTTGATTCGTCTCTACTAGGAAAAGTTACCTCAGCTAATAAAAGGTTATCTTCTCTTTTTGCATAAATTTTATTATCTTCAAAAATATATTCCATGTTACAGATTCCTTTCAAATACTTCATACATTATTATTCCACCAGCAATCCCTACATTTAAGGATTCTGTTTCTAACATTAGAATATATATATTTGTATTTACTAAATTTTGTATTTCCGTTCTTAGCCCTTGTCCTTCGTTTCCTAAAATAATGGCTATCTTCTCTTTAATAAAATCTACTTCTTTTAGATTGGTCCCTAATGAAACATTGGTTCCATAAAAAGTATATTCTTTATGACTGTGTATGAATTCTATTAAATTTTCTTCTAATAAATTTGTATAGAACAAAGCTCCTTGTGAACTTCTAATTACTTTTTCATTATAGTAATCCACAGAATTTTCAGAAATGATTGTTTTAAAACCAAAAGCAGCGGCTGAACGGATTAAAGTTCCAAGGTTGCCCGGGTCTTGAACGCCATCTAAGATAAGAATATTATTTGATAAGTCCTGAGAACTAAATTTATTCGCAACTGCGATGAATCCAGTTGACTCATTCAACTCAGACAACTTAGAAAAAACTTCTTTTGAAACTTGATATACCGTTACTTCTTCATAACTTTTATCTTCTGTAGTGAAGACATGGTCAACCAAGCCAGATTTAATAGCTTCTTCCACTAGATGTTCACCTTCAACAAGAAATTGATTTGTATCAGTTCTATATTTTTTTTGTTTTAATTTTGTTGCGTATTTTACTTTTGAATTCGATAGAGATTCAATCATTTTCATGCCTCTTGTTCTTTCAAAATTTATTATAACATATTCCTTAATTATATAACAAATTATTGCACAAAAAAGGAGCTGAATTACTAGCTCCTTTGTTTTATAAATATTTTATTCTTGATAAATCAACTTCGATTAATCTGCAAATAAAGAATCTAAATAGTCTCCTAAATCATCTACTGTATCCTTAAGTAACTGAATGCTAGCTAATTCAAGAGGGTTAGTAGTTGCAGGATCTATTAGCGCTACGATAGCAGCTTGAGCTATAATTGTGTCTAAACTAGTTCCAATAGTTGAATCCATAACCGCTAACGTATCTAGTGGAATATATCCATTAATTGTATTCATGTCATAAACGATTCCTAAAATAGGTCCGTATATTGCATCATAGTTTAATGAACCGTCACCCACTAAGATATTGATAATATTTGAGATTGTGATAACCATCATTATTTCGCCTTCAGGTGTTGAATCATCAATAGTATTTAGGATCATAAGTTGATCGATTAACGCTTGTGTTTTTGTTTCGTCCATTGTTACTACAAAATCACCAATTTCAGCAGGAATATCTAATAAACCTGATAAGTTAGCAGAAATCATAGCAGCTAAATCAGCTTGTAAAGCAGCTAATTCTACTGGGTCACTTGTTTGAGTCTCTGCGAATGCATCAGCAAATTCTAGAGCCCAAGCTTCGATTATCGCTTCATCAGCAAGGTCCATAGTTCCAAATAATACTTGAATAAATGTTCCAGCATTTATTAACTCGGCTGAAATTTCAGCGGCTGTCAATCCTTCCATACCTTTTTCAAACATCATAGGTAATGAATTAATAAAATTGATATCAGGATTTTCTCCCCAAGCTTCCACTTGATCAATTAAGATAACTAAAACTTGTTCAGTTAAAGTGACATTTGCAGGGTCTCCTAACATTATTTCTAATGTTTGTGGTAACCAAGCCATATTTTCAATATCTTGAATCTTTTCTTCTAATCTATTCACTTCATTTTGAAGCCAATTAATATTCATATATGGACTCATTAATTCATATGATTTGTCATTTAAGTAATTTGAGATTTCATAGAACGCATCGAATGAAGTCATTACAGTGTAATATGAATTATTGAAATCATTTTGTTTCCAATATAGTTCGTTTTCATAATACATATAGTCGCCAAAACAATTTAATATATCTTGATACATTTCACGCTCTTTATTATCCATATTATTAAGTATATTATCTATATAATTATAATCTTCATTATTAATTATATTTTCTTCTAAATCATACCATAACCACCATTGGAACATTTCATTATTCCAAGAATAGTCATTAATAGTATTATCAAATATTGCGTAATACTCTTCTCTTAGATTATATGCATTCCATAAGTCTTCTGCTGCAGTTCTTGCTGCCGGATCTGCAATTAACGCTATTTCAATAGCAACTTCATCATTAATTGCATTTAAAGCGTCACAAGCATTATCTAGTTCGCCTTCTTTAACTAAAAGTTCAGCTTCTAAATCAGTTGTATCATACATACTTGGCAATTGAGGAACAAGGAATGTCATTAAACCATTCATCACAAATGATGCGATTTCAGTATTTGTATATCCCATAGAAAGGATTCCTTGAACTACTCTTAATAGGTCTGTAGGTGATTCAATATCAGGCATTCCTTGAATAACAGAACCTACACCCAATATGATATAGAATAAATCTTCAAAGTCTGTTGCGCCTAAATTAAATACATCTAATAAATCAAGAATGATAGCATCGACTGCTGTTGGGTCAGATTCATCAAACATCTCAGAAACAAAGCTAACTAACATTTGATAATCAAAGTCAAATGATGGCATTGATAAGATGTCTTCTGGGTCCATAAATAGATATGCCATATACATTACTTTTTGTTGTAATTCATAAAGTTCTGCATAGTCTGCAGGATCAATCATTTCAGGATTCATAGCTGCAACTGATGTAATCAATGCTTCCACATCAACAACATGAGCGGCCCAAGCAGTTTGAACATCTGTTAAATCACTTGGTAAGTATGTTTCAATTTCGAAATCGAAATACAATTCATTTAATATACCAGTTATTACTGTTAAGTCTACTAAAGTAAAGTCAACTAATTCATCAATTACTTGTGCACCTAAAATTACTTGTACATAAATATTCATTCCACCTTTAGACATTACATCAATGTAATCCATAAGTCCTTGAATACTTGCAACTGATAAACCATCCAATAGAGCTGTTAATTCATCTAAAGCCTCGTCAGCTAACCCTAAGTATTTTAATACTAAAGTGTTAAGTCTAGTAATTTCAGCTGCTTCATCTAAAGGATCTAAGCCTTGATCAGAGACATACTCAGTAATTACAACTAATACGTAATTTTCTAAAGCAAGCATTTCTGTTGGGGTGATTGTTTGCAATCTCAATTTTAAGAAAGCAGATAAATCTTGACTAAATGCATATAATTCTTCAGCTGTAAATGGAATTTCAAATTTATCTTGACTATAAAAATCAGGTTCATCCATTCGCAAGCCAACATTTGTAGCTGTCATCATTTCAACTAATCTTTCGATAAGTTCAAATGAACCCGCAGGCATTGAAGCAATCATATTTTGAAGATCATCCATAACAATATTCATAGCTTCTTCTGTCAATGGTTCGTTTACAGGGTCATTTACTAGATCGTAAACTACATTTATAAACCATAAGCTTTCTTCTAAGTCTATTATGCTTTCATTTAGCCAATTAATTTCTTGATAGAAATATAAAATATCCATTTGGTGATAAGTATATTCATTTACATTATTAGATACAGTATCATCAAAATAAGTATATGCTGGCTCTGCTTGAATAATAGTAAGCAAAGGTTGATATGTTGTAAGATCGTACTCTAAATATTCTAAATAAGCATCTTTGAACTCTTCAACTAAATTATACACATACTCATTATCTGTATGGTCATTTAAGAATATGTTAAAATCTGCCATAGCTAAATTATATTCAGTTTCGTCATATGGATTATTTGCATCACATATAGCTTGTACAATATCATATAACGCTGGCATATACATCATATCTAAATTAGATTCTAATTGCCACTCAATATCTTTAAATGTCTTATAATTTAGCATGTTTTGTTTTGAAGCAACCCAAAATGATGTTGCATCTGCTTGTAACAATGAATCAAGCAAATCTATTTCAGCTTGAACATCAGCATCAAGACTATCTATTTGAGCATTGATATTTGATATTTGAAGATTATAAGCGTTTATTTGTTCTAATAAGTATGTCATTTGATAATCATAATAATTATCACCATCTCGGTTCTCTTCAGTAACATATTTAAGAATGTTAACTACATAATCAACCCATTCGGCTTGAGTGTGACCAAATGTTTCTAGTCCACCAACCCACTCTTGAATTCCTTCAAAAGATTGAATATTCAATATACCAATTGCATATTGGAATAAAGATCTTGCTCTATAATAAGTTTCTTCAGTATCAAGTGTACCAAACGCATCCATAAGCATCGTTAACATCGCAGATGGATCATCAGCATCTAGGAAGTTCCATACGAACTCGTCGAACATGTCATCATCATAATATACAAGCGGATCTCCTACAGTTTCAAATCCATCGATAAACCAAAAAGCAATTGCTTTCGCTCTACCGATTAATTCAAGAACATTCTCTACATTCGCTTCACTTACATAAGTTGGATTTAAGTCTTTAACAATGTCAACTAATGCAAAAGTATCTGTCATAAATGTAGCGATAGCTGTTTGAGTAGATGTAACTATAGAAGGATCTGGATTTAATTCAGTTGATACATCGAAATAAACATCTGCTGCAATTTGAAGTAATCCTGAAATATCGAAAGAGTCATCACCAAATAGTGCGTCAAATATTTTTGAACCAAGTATCGCAATATTTATATCAGTCATTATTTCTAACTTATCCATATCAGGAATCAATTCCATAATTGCTGTCACTTTTGCTTGATCGACGCTTCCTAAGAAACTTTGAACTTCAGTTACTAAGAATTGGAAGTGTAGAACATATTTATCATACGTTGTTCCAATAACTGCTAAGTATGCTGTTCTTTCAGATGGAGTCATTCCTTCTTCTTCAAACATATCATCTAAGTATCCTAATAATAATACTTTGATATTATCATAATCAGTTTGATCTAAGGTGCCATAGAAAGCAGTTAACATTGAATTAACCTTAGTGGCTAAAAATTCAACATTTTCAGGAGTTATTAAATCCATTGGATTAAACATATCTTCAGTAGGTCTCATATTAAGTTGAGGACTTACCATAAATGACATCATCATTTCTTGAACCATATCGAACATATCTTGATCGATTGTAAGAATTACTGCATCTAAGCCATCATAAAGAGTTCCCATAGCTTGTTTCATTGGTGCAGCATATAATGAATCGGTCATGAATCCTGTCAACATAATTTGTTCAGATAAACGGTCTTCAGCTTCTGCTAAGTTCCATGTAATATTTTCAAGAGACCATTCTACATTGTCAAGCATATATGTATATCCTACATATCCTTGATAATATATATCGCCTTCAACATAGTTAAATTGGTCTCCATAAAATAACATATCTAAATGATTTCTTATAAATTCTACTCCACCTAAATCAACTACATATAGTTCGTCAAAATTTGGACTCCAAAAAGCAGAATCACTTAATAGGTAAAAGTTATAAATTGATAATAATTGTAAGTAGATTCCTTCTTCAGTAGATGTTAATTCTGCAAGATAGTTATCCAAAGCAAGTTGTGCAGAATCTATTTCTGTTTGGGCATCACCATTAAATGTTTTTTCAAAAACATCAAATTGTAGATTTTGAATATCATCCCATACAAGGCCATTAAATTCATAACTTTCCCAATATAGTCTGTTCATTTCATTATAGTATAGATTTTCCTTTTCAAATCTATCTTTCAATGCAGCCCAATAATTCGTACACTCTGTAGTTAATAAAGGATTAATTCCAGTTGTACAATAAGTTACAACTTCAGCATCAAAAGCCAATAGTTGAGCTTCATAGTCTAACTTCATTTGCGCTTTTTCCGCTAACTCAGTAGTATAAAAAGCAACATCTTCTTGTCTATAAGCTAAGTCATTGCTCATTCCTTGATACATAGCATTATACATTAGAGTTATGATAAGTTCTTTAGTCATACCTGCTGTTTTTGTATCAGCATACCAAGTTTGGAAATCAGTAGCCGTACTAATAGTTGGTAGTTCTAAAAATAAATCATAAGCATCTAATAACATTTCATAGAGTTCTTCATCTGTTGTAAATTCAGAAAGCAATAATAATTCAGTAGCGAATTCATCCGCATCAAAATTTTCATCATTTTCATCACCAAAAGTATCATCTACAAATGCTACTAATAAATCTCTGTTGAATGAACCACTAAAAACAGGATATACATCTAAATTTCCCGTAATATTACTAAATGGTTTATCCCAGCCTGTAAATGTAAAGGTATCTGTTCCATCATCAGGTTTAAGAGGTGTAGCAGCGGGTGCTGTAGCAGACGACCCATAAGCTACTGTTTCAGTTTTAATTACAGAGTTATCCCATTCAAAGAATCTAACTGTATAATTATTCACAGTGCTTGTAAATACAGGGTAAATTTGCATATTTGCAGTTACGTTAGTGTAACTTTGATCCCAATGACTAAATGTATAAGTGTACTGTACAGTAGCTGCTTTAGTAGGATTTCCAGCAGGCGTTGTAGCCGCTGCCCCCTCTAAAACACTCTGTGTAGCAAATACATATCCGTCTCCATTATAAAAATCAACCTGATAATACGTTTCACCTGCTAGGGTTGTCACCGTAGTGGTTGCTTGTGTGGTAGTAGGGATTGTTGTTATCGCAGTAGTTGTTGTTGCAGTAGTTGTTATCGCAGTAGTTGTTGTCGCAGTAGTTGTTGTTACGGCAACTGTTGTTGTTGCTGCGGTAGTTGTTGCTGCGGTAGTTGTTGTTGTTGTTGCACCGCCGAAATCACAACCTGCCAGTAAAAAACTAGCGAATAGTAACAAGATTACTGTAAATAGTCTTTGTTTCACGTTTTCACTCTCCTTATATTTATTCAATTTTGTTTTTTTCTTGTATATTCAAAGTAAATATATCTGTTAATAATAAAATAGCATAAATCGGTGAAAAAATCTACAACCCGCACTAAAATCGGGCCGTCTTAGCGCTATAAAAAATAAAAAAGAACAGTTTTCACCAAAAGATAAAAACTGTTCAAAATTAAATAAATATATTTACTAATCAATCATTTCTGTTCCACCAACAGGTGTAATTGGGTAACCCCAATACTCATAATATGATGGATTCAATTCTGTTTCTCCTACTTTATTGAAGTCATCATCCATATCAAACATCATAATACTTGAGTATGAAACTGTATATACATGATTATCAATAATTACTGCTCTTTCAATAGAATCAAAGTATCTGTAATATCCTTGTTCTGTATCTTCTACCATATGTGTTAATTTAGTTACTAATTCTAAATCACCACTGTGATACACTTTAAACAAATACATACTTTGTGAATATCCATAGTAGTCTTCAAAGTATTCAAACACTGGAACTCCAACATATGTAAAGTCCGCTCCATTTGGAGTAAATGATAAGAATGCTTTGTGATCCCATATAACATTTGTATATGAATACTCTCCTTCAACAAGATAAGTTTCTATGTTTTCGACCACATCACCAGTAGTATTATATAAAGCTACCTTAACACCAGTAAACCTTGTCCAACCATCCATATCTTCTGCTTGACGACCAATTCCAATCATTAAATTATCTGTTATTTCGTGCAAGTAATCACTTACGCCTTCTTCTTCTAATTCACCAACAATCACTGGGTTTAAAGGATCTGATAGATCTAATTTGTATAGAGGGTCAATTTGTTGGAATGTAACAACATAAGCTGTTTCTTCAGAAAATCTAGCTGAATAGATTCTTTCATTTGGTTTTCCGATTCCCTTCAACACTGATAATTCTTCCATTGTATCTTCTGTCGTTGCATCTAATAAGAATACAAAGTTATCTACTTTCCATTCACCTGCTGCACTGTATGACCAACCTGTAGTTGCAATTCTAAATACACCATCGTATTCATCCATTGAGAATTGATTTAGTGGATATCCTTCTATTTCTCCCATTGCTTTATAAACCAATTCACCATTACTAATTTCAAATCTTAATACATAAGTATGATAATCATAAATTCCGTCTTCTTCTAAATATTCCCATTTTTGAACGATAGTATACATATTGCTTAAACTCATGTATATTTGCCATGATGATCCAAGGTATGCTTTAATATTGGCTTCATCATTATCTGTAACATCAAATGATACTAACGTTAAGAAACTAAAACTATTACCATCATTTGGCATAAAGAATATTCTGTTCGCTGGTAAAAGCGTTAATTCATCTGAAACTACAGAATCTATATATTGAGGTACAAATACATCTTCATCATAACCATAGTTATACATATAGTTATTTAAGATTAAATATAATTGTTCATCTATCATTCTTGAATCAATAATATATGAAGAATCAAAATATAATTCACGTGCAACTGTAACATCTGTTGTATCTGCTACATCTAAAACAGTAATTTTAGTCCCGTATGAATATTTATAACAAACATAAGTTCTAAGTTCTGTAGATACTGTTTCAGTTACCGTTGTTTCATCTGAAGGTTCAGAACCGTCTTCATTTATTTTATCTTCATAATAATAATCTGAATAAGAACAAATTGATTCAGTATAAGTGTATTCATGTGAAATCAATACTGCTTTTCCATCGTATAAATACATTTCACTCATATAACCATTTTCTAGTTCTAACGTGTAATCAATAGCTAAAGTATCTGCATCCACAATGAAAAACTTACTACCAGATACAATATATATTTTATATCCATCAGTAAGAATCTTATCTGCTTCTGAAACGCCTTCTACTTGATTGTTTGTTTCTGAATAATCTGGTTCGTCATTAGTTGCCTGTGGTACTGATGCTTCCAAACTATCTTCTGAAGCAAAATCACCTGCCATTGCTACTTCATTATAAAGTCTAGTGCTTTTGTTACTTTCCATATTTGCTGCTAGGTATTCTTTTAATTGATCGTATGAACTAAAAGACCCTACATTATCTCCTGTAATCTCCAGAGTCGCTTCATTACAACCTACTATTGTAAAAGATAGTAAAGCAAGTAAAACTAAAGCTAAAAACTTTCTCATTTTTTTCATAATTTATTCCTCCTATGCTTTTCATTAGTATAAACAATTGAAGTATTGATTTTATTGGAAAAAAAACCAACAGATTACTCTGTTAGCTTTAAGAATTGCTCAATATCTTGTTTTAGTAGTTCTAAAGAACTTACCCAGAATGCTTTTTTAGTTACATCAATACCAGCTAGCATAGCAGCATCTTCAACCATCATTTTACCAGTTGAACGTAATAAGTTATCATACATACCAACAAATGATTCTTTATCTTCTAAGTATTTTGCGTATAATCCTTTTGCGAATAAAAGACCAAAAGTATATGGGAAGTTATAATAACTCAAGCCACCTGAATAGTAATGTGGTTTACAAACCCACATATATGGATGAAGATAATCTTTATCTAATCCATCGCCATAAGTGTCAAGTTGTGCTTTCATCATTAACTCTTTTAATTCATTTGAATCAAATACAGTGGTTAATCTTCCATCAAAAACAGATTTTTCAAATAAGAATCTAGACATGATATCTACTACTACTTGAGTGTAATCTTGAATAGAAGACTCTAATAAGAAAATTCTTTCTTCATCATTGGTAGCGTCCTTTAAAGCTGCTTTATTTACAATCGTTTCACAGAATGTTGAAGCTGTTTCAGCGACAGGCATTGTGTAATGACTATTTAATGAAGATTCTTTAAAAATAGATTCCCCATGGAATGCATGTCCTAGTTCATGACTCAATGTAATCATATCTCCAAAAGCACCGGTGAAGTTAGTCATAACTCTACTTTCTTTTATCGCATGGATATTTGCACAGAAGGCTCCGCCCACTTTGCCTTTTCTTGGTGAATAATCTACCCAATGATCTTTAAAAGCTTTTTTAGCCATCAAGTAAAGATCTTCAGAGAATGTTCTAAAATTCTTCAAGATATATTCATTCGCTTCAGGAATTGTAAATGTTTTATTACTTTTTCCGATTGGTGCGAATAAATCATAGAAAGGCAAACCGTTTGAATGTCCTAATATTTTTGCTTTTCTCTTCAAATATTTTCTAAATACTTCCATGTATTCTAAGCAAGCTTCTTGCATCGCATCTAAAGTAGCTTGTTGCATTCTACTTTTTGATAAGCTTTGTGCTAGAGGTGAATCGTATCCTCTTTCTCTAGATATTATGTTTACTTCCCCTTTAATTGAGTTTAAAGAGTAAGCAATTGAGTTCTCGATTTTTTCATATGCTTTTATTTCAGCTTCATAAGCTGCTTTTCTTATAGTTTGGTTTGGATCATTCGCTAAGTTTCTAACAACTGATAGCGTAATTTCTTTCCCATCATAATCAACTGCCATAGTTGAAGTAAGTAACTTTTGTAAATTTTTCCAAGCTCCTGAACCATTTTGTCTTAATCTTGCGAGAAGAGTTTCTGTTTTCTCATCTAAATTATGGCTTGCATTTTCAATATTTTCTTTAATTTGAAATTCGTGCTCTTTTAGGAAATCATCACTATTAATATCTTTATCGATATTTGGATAGTTTAATAACCATTTACTTACTATCGTTTCTATTCTAGCAAGATTTGTTAATTCGTTTTGAATTGCATTCAGGCTCTTCATAGCGTTCATATTCGTTGATTCAACGCTATAAGAAAGTGAAGCAAAATGCATTAATTTATCAATTAAAAACGTTAATTCCATATCTGATTTTAAATAAGATACTAATTTTGACAACTTGTTATCATAATTATTAAAATCGGACTCTTTTGCACAAACTTCCTTGATTTTTTTAGATAAAAGTTCTTGATCCGCTAAAAAGTTCGAATCATCAAAACCTTTATACAATTTACTTAAATCCCAATTATTCATTTGTTCTCTCCTTATTTATTAAATATTGTTCTTTTGTTAATATATAATATTTTGATGTTTTTTCACCAAAATTTAATGTTTTATATTCTCCAAAATGTGTGTAGACAAACCCGCATTTTTCGATAACCCTTCTGGATTTATTGTTTTCTAGAAAATGACAAACCATTATCTTTTCAATATCTAGATCTAAAAAAGCATGTTCTATTACTCGCTTCACTGCCTCTGTCATTAAACCTTTACCTTCATATGGTGTAGACAAGACATATCCTAATTCATATCTACTTTTATGTAGTTCATCTGTTTTATTGTGTAAACCTACTGAACCAATGACTTTATTATCTGCTTTAGAAACTAAAGCTAAAACATCTTTCTTTTAAAGAAAATCTCGATTATTTTCAAAGAAAAAACTTTGTTTTCATGTACTTCCCAGCCTGCATTTGGTCCTACAGTCTCTAAACTACAATATTAAAAAAAATCATCTAAATCTGTAATTTTAAATGGTCTTAAGAATAATCTTTCTGTTTCTAAACATTTCATATTTTATATACACTCCGATACGACTAATCCCTTTGATAGAATGTCAAGATGTGAGTTTGCATCGATAATCACTGTTTTCGTATTAGCGACAGCTTCTTCTATAAAAGCTAAATAATCAAATTGTGCTTCATTCTTTTCTGCAAATGCAATCTTCGGTTTAATAATTGGATTCTTTGGTACGTATACCGTGCAACAATCACTGAATGGTTTAATTGATATTGCTAATGTATCAATTTTTTCAGCTATCTTAACAATTTCCATTTTATCATAGGTAGCCAACGGTCTTATAATTAAATGATTGGTAACCACTTGAATTACATTCATGCTTTCTAGTGTTTGTGAAGCAACTTGTCCGATTGAATCTCCCGATACTATTGCCAAACAATTATTCTTTATGGCTAATTCAGTTGCGATACGATACATCATTCTTCTCATCACAGTAATAGTATAGGTTTCATTCACATGAAGCATTAACTGTTCATGAAGATTCCTAAAAGGTACCATATGTAACTTAATCTTATATCTTGGAGCGAATTTAGCTAGTTTTTCTGTTAAATCAATTACTTTTTGAGCCGACTCAATTGAAGTTAAAGGAGTAGACTCAAAGTGTATGCACTCTACTTCTAATCCTTTTTTCATTGCTAGAAAAGCACTTACTGGAGAATCAATACCTCCACTTAATAAAACCATAGCCTTTCCTCCCATAGATACAGGGAAGCCACCAATTGCTGGAATTCTATTTACGTATAAATAGGTAGCGTCTTTTCTAACCTCTATATACAAAGTCATTTCCGGATGATGGACATCAACCAATAAGTTATTTACTTGAGATAAGATCTTTTTACTAAGCTGTTGGGTTATTTCAAGTGATGTTAAAGGAACCGATTTATCAGCTCTTTTTGTTTCAATCTTGAAAGTGGTAACTCTTTCTTTTGTCTCTTGTTTAATAATAGCTAATGCATTTTCTGATATTTTATCAAAATCATAAACCGTTTTAACTACTTTAGAATAAGAAGAAAAACCGGCTATTGTTTCCAATACTTTGATGACTTCTTCAGCTAATGTATTCCCTAATTCAATATAGATTAAATCATGTTGAAATTCTATTTTTACATCTAATTCAGATAGTTTAAATCTTAATTGATTATTTAAAGTATTTTTAAAAATATTTTTATTTCTGCCTTTTAAAGATAGGTCTCCATATCTAACCATTACATATCCGTACATGTATATACCTCACAATTCCGTGAATATTTTAACATATTTATTGTGATATTATTAAATATAATTTATAATTATATGAAAAGGAGTTAAAAATATGATGAACTATAATGATTTTGTTAATAACGCAAAATTCTATTTGGATAAGAAAATTCACAAAATATCAAATCTAGCAAATTTATCTGCTTATATTTTTAATAATCTAGAAAATATAAATTGGGCTGGTTTTTATTTGATTGAGAATGGAGATTTATACTTAGGACCATTCCAAGGTAAACCTGCTTGTTCTAATATTCAAATGGGAAAAGGTGTTTGTGGAACATCAGCTGCTAAAAGAGAAGTTTTAGTGGTTGATGATGTTAATAAATTTAGTGGTCACATCGCTTGTGACAGTGTTTCTAAATCTGAAATTGTAATCCCGATTATCACTAAAAATGGGGATTTATTAGGCGTTTTAGATATCGATAGTCCAATTAATTCTAGGTTTGATAAAGATTTGGCAAAAGCTTTAGAAAATATCGTCCTCCAATTGGTTGACATTTTATAGTCAATAGGCTATAATACGTAATGCATGTAATAAAAAGCAGTTGTTTTAAAGTAATTTAAGAGTTGATTATTCCGAGAGGTTTGGTAGTATTGTTAACTGCTTAACAAGAACGCATCAAAATAATCAATTTAATTTACTTGAAACTCCTCAATTACACGTAATAATAAAAAAGGAGGAAAATATATGTCAAGATATACCGGTTCAAACTGGAAAGTTTCGAGACGTTTAAATTACTCAATTTCTGAAACAGGAAAAGAGTTAAACAAACGCCCTTACGCACCAGGACAACATGGACAAAAACGTAGAAAATTATCTGAATATGGAGCGCAACTTCAAGAAAAACAAAAAGTACGTTTTACTTACGGAGTGAATGAAAGACAATTCAAGAAAACTTTCATTGAAGCGAAAAAAATGGTTGGTAAACAAGGTTCTAACTTCTTATTCTTACTAGAATCAAGATTAGATAACTTAGTTTTTAGAGCAGGATTCGCAAGAACTAGACAACAAGCTAGACAACTTGTAAACCATGGTCATTTCTTATTAGATGGAAAAAAAGCTACAATCCCTTCAATAAGAGTTAAACCAGGACAAGTAATTACAATCAAAGAACAATCAAAAGATCTTCTTGTAATTAAAGAAGCGTTAGAATCAGTTGTTGTAAGACAAGAATACATATCATTTGATGATGAAAAAGTCGCAGCTACTTACACAAGATTGCCTGAAAGAAGCGAAATTTTACCAGAAATCAAAGAAAACCTAATTGTTGAATTATACAACAAATAAAAATTCAAATTAAAAAGCTACCAATTGGTAGCTTTTTTTATTTGCTGTATTTTTAAAATGTTCCTGGTGCTGGAGCTTTTACTATTGTTATCTCTAATACTTCTTCATGAGTATTATATACATTCATTACTACCTTATTTGGAATCTTTAATAAAGATCCTTTAGGATAACTTTGTTCCTCTTGTTGATCTAGTCTTAAAGATAATGTACCTCTCATCACTAACATATATACATTTGAGTTTGATAAATGCTCAGGAAGTCCTTGACCATTTGGCAAAACAACATGGTTATAATGTAGGAACTCATCCCAGATGACCTTCTCTATTGCAAATTCATCTGTTTGAGCGCAGTTAAATAATTTTTCAATCATTTCTATTTCTCCTTTAACTTATAGTTTTCTTTTACTTTCTTATAAAATGCTGATTCGTCTTTAAAATAATGAATTGGTTTATAAATAATGTAAGGCACAAATAATACGATATACAAAACTAAATTGATTTTCAAACTAGCAGATATTATTAAATGTACAAATAATAATAGATAAGCAATATATGCGAAATTTTGAATTTTTTTCCAATTATAAAATCGGAATTTAGCTCTAACTTTTTTAAATGAAGTTATAAACAACGGAATAAAAATTATATAAGTGAGCAAACCAATAAGTTCATATGTTCCAGAGTAAATGAATTTATCAACAATATAAAATATAGCATGTGGCGTTAATACAATAAATCCGATAATTGACAATTCAGCACGAATAGAAAACAACTTCTTATACAGTGCTTTTTTCTTATCTAAGACACCTATCATCATCACTACATAGAAGATAGCTAAACCAAGAAAACTCTTGTAGAAAGGCGTAAAAACCGGTACTTTTCTAAAGAAAGTAGCTATGATAGATATCACAGCAATCAATATATATATGATTGTGCTGTTTTTTCTAATTTGTTTGTTAAAAAAGTATCCTAATAAAGTAACAATTGCTATTAATGGTAATGTAATCATTTTATTCCTCTTTCTAAAATTTGAAATCTATTTTTGAATAAAGCCAAACTTTCATCAATACTCATAAGATTATCTATGGCTTTCATATATGTTAACAAATAAGTATTCATACATAAATCTAAGAAGTCTCTCCATTCGTTTTGAGGCATTTTATAGTTGTCTTTGAAACTATCTAACACTTCAAAAATTGGTCTTTCTTTATTTAACGTATCCTTTTCATGAAAACCAAGATTCTGTGTCACTGTATATCTAAAGTAATGTTGAATTAACAATTTCTTTTCCGAATGATGAGAAATTGTTATATCGCTCTCAAAAAGATTTCTAAGCACTTCAAAGAAACTTAAGTTGTTAGAGGACTTTATCTTTTTGACTTGCATGATTCTTTCTTCTTGTAAGGTTTTAACAACGGTTAAATAATAGTCTTGAATATTTTCAAAATAGGCATAGAAAGATCCCCTTGGTATATTCGCTGCTTCCACTATCATTTTCACATCTACTTCTTCGTAGATTTTTTTTGAAAACAGTTTTTCTCCAACCGCTATAATAGCTTTTCTCTTTTCTGAGTTAATTCTTTGAAATGTTTCTTTTGGCATAATTACTCCTTTAAATGACACAGTGTCACTATAATACTACAACTTGTTAAAAATAGCAATCAATAAGCAAAAAAAAATCACCTCATTTTTGAGGTGATATTTTAATTATTTTTTTACTGCAGCATTTACCATAGTGATAAACATGTCAGCATCTAAAGCGGCTCCACCGATTAAAGCTCCATCAATGTTTGCTTTTGAGATAATTTCATCAATATTTGCTGGTTTCACTGAACCACCATATTGAATTCTAATAGCATCAGCTACTACTGAGCCATACATTTCTCTTACTAAAGTTCTAATAAAAGCACATGTTTCTTCAGCTTGATCAGCTGTAGCAGTTTTTCCAGTACCGATTGCCCAGATTGGTTCGTATGCGATTACGATTCTTTCCATATCGATAGCTGAAATACCTTTGAATGCTGCTTTGATTTGTGTTGTTAACAATTGGTTTGTAAGATTGTTTTCTCTTTCTTCCAAATGTTCACCAACACATACGATTGGTAGTAAATCATTTCTTAATGCTGCTTTGATTTTTTTGTTTACCATTTCGTCTGTTTCATTGAATATGTTTCTTCTTTCACTATGACCAATGATTACATAATCAACATTGTAAGAATTAAGTAATTTACCTGAAAGTTCTCCAGTGTAAGCTCCTTCGTCTTCATAAAAAACGTTTTGAGCACCTATTCTTAGGTTTTCACCTTGTCTTTTGATTAAACATCTCATTAAAGGAGCTTGTGCACAGATTACTGAGTCTACTTCCTTAATTGATGGCATTGCTTCAGAAACTTTATAGATAAAAGCGATTGCTTCGTCTCTAGTTTTGAACATTTTCCAATTTCCTGCGATGATTGGTTTTCTCATTTATATCATTCCTATCCTAATAATTTTTCAATCTCTTGGATTGCTTTTAGTGAGTCAGCTCCATTAGCTACTACTTTTACGTTTTCACCATTTGGAACAGCCAAGCTCATAAGTCCTAGAATTGATTTTGCATCAATTCTTACATTATCATATTGAAGGTAAATTTCAACATCATATTTATTGGAAACTTGAACTAACTTGTTAGCTAGTTGAGCATGTAAGCCTTTTGTACTCTCTATAGTTATAATTTTTTCCATTTGTTTTCTCCTATTGAATATCCGGCTATATTATTCTATACCTTTTGGCATAATATTGCAAGAATTTATTATTCGTGTTCACAATCGCAGCCTGAACCACAATTGCATTCTTCTTGATCATTTAAAGATTCAACACCAGGAAGTTTCTTTCCTTCTAAGAATTCTAATGAAGCTCCTCCACCTGTTGAAATGTGTGTGAATTTGTCTCTATATCCCATTTGTATCGCTGCAGCAGCTGAATCTCCACCACCGATAATTGTTCTAGCGCCTTTTAAGTTAGCTAATACTTCACAAACTGCTTCTGTTCCTTTTGCAAAGTTAGCAAATTCGAATACACCCATAGGTCCATTCCAAACTACTGTTTTAGCTCCTTTTAATTCTTTTGTGAATAACTTAATTGTTTTAGGACCAATGTCTAATCCCATTTCATCTTCTTTTAACCCTTTATAACCAGTTGCTCTAAAAGGAGCATCTTCTGCAAATTCTTTAGTAACGACAACATCTACTGGTAATATAATTTTTCCATTTGCTTTCGCTAAAATTGTATTTGCTAATTCTAATTTATCATTTTCACATAGTGAAGTACCAATGTTATGTCCTTGTGCTTTCATGAATGTATAAGCCATTCCTCCACCGATAAGAATTTTATCCGCTTTGATAAGCAAGTTTTCAATAACATTAATCTTGTCAGAAACTTTCGCTCCACCTAAAATAGCAACGAAAGGTCTTTCTGGCTTGTCTACAGTATCACCAATGTACTTTAATTCTTTTTCCATTAAGAATCCTGCAGCTGCTTCTAAGCAGTTAGCAATACCTACGTTTGATGCATGGCTTCTATGAGCCGTTCCGAAAGCATCATTCACAAATACATCTCCTAAGCTTGCCCAATATGCACCAAGTGCTGGGTCATTCTTAGATTCTTTTTTACCATCTAAGTCTTCGTATCTTGTATTTTGTAACATAACAACTTCTGATTCTTTCATGTTGTTAATTGCCGCTTCAAGTTCTGCGCCTCTTGTTTGATTAACAAACAGTACATCTTTCCCTAACAATTCTTGAAGTCTTTTAGCCACTGGCTCTAATGAGTTTTTAGCTAAATCTGCTTCTGATTTAATTCTACCTAAATGAGAAAGTAAAATTACCTTAGCATTTTCTTCTAATAAGTAGTTAATTGTTGGTAAGGCTTGAATGATTCTGTTATCGTCTGAGATGACACCGTCAATAATTGGTACATTAAAGTCAACTCTAACTAATACTTTTTTACCTTTAACATTTAAATCTTCTAATGTTTTCTTTTTCATAAGAAATCCTCCTATTTGTTTAGACGATATAATTATACAAAAAAAAACGATATTTTTCCATCAAAATGTATATATAATAAATATATGAAAACACTTTCTTTAATTTAAGTAGTTTAATATCGATCTACATTTATCGATTTGCATCTGAAAGACGTGTTTTTTTCTAAGTTTTATTGAATGTTTATCTCGAAAATTAATAATAATAGTTTCACCGATATATTCATAGCTAACAATGGAAAAGTAATTAATATAGAAAGAATTTTCTAATCGATAACTCTTAATACACATAAACAGATTATTTTTATCAATATATATCGGAACTTTAGATTTAAAACCTAATACTTTCTTAATCGTTTTTTCTCTTGAAGTTAAATCAGTTAATGCTTTTTTCAATAGATTATTTAAGAAAGTTTGTATCGGAATATCCATTATAATTATTTCATTTCCTTTTGAGACATATAGTTTGTAATCTTCTGTTCTTTTAAAATAGTTATACATGCTATCACCACTAATAATACTACCATATAAACAGCATTTTTGACTTGAAAAAAACCACCAAATTTGGTGGTTTTAATTATATTAGTTTCTAATTATTGTTCAACGATTCTAAGTTCTGTTTCAGGATCAAAGAAATGAGATTTAGCCATGTTAATTGACAATACTAATTTATCTCCAATACCTAAGTCAGCTCTTGCACTTACTTTTGCGATAATGTTATAAGATCCAATTGTAATATGAATATTAGTTTCTGCACCAAGTAACTCAGCTACATCAACAGTAAATTCATGTTTTGCATCTTTATATTCTTCTAAGTATCTTTCTTCATCATGTAAATCTTCTGGTCTGAATCCAAGAACGATATCCTTGTTAATGAATTTTTGATCTTTTAGTAATTTTACATGTTTTGGATCTACTTTTATTTTTAATCCTTCACAAGTGAAAATTCCTTTTTCATCTACTTTACCTTCTAAGAAGTTCATAGCTGGAGTTCCAATGAATCCACCAACAAACATGTTATTAGGGAAATCATAAATTTGTTTTGGAGCACCGATTTGTTGAATTCTACCATCTTTCATAACTACGATTCTTGTAGCCATAGTCATCGCTTCAATTTGGTCATGGGTTACATAGATAGTTGTTGTAGCTAATCTTTCATGTAACTTGATTAACTCAGCTCTCATGGCAACTCTTAATTTTGCATCAAGATTTGATAATGGTTCATCCATTAAGAATACTTTCGCATCCCTAACAATTGCTCTACCTAACGCAACTCTTTGACGTTGTCCACCTGATAATGCTTTTGGTTTACGGTCTAAATAACCTGTTAAACCTAAGATATCAGCTGCATTGTCAACTCTTTTTTGAATTTCGTCTTTAGGCATTTTTCTTAGCTTAAGACCGAAAGCCATATTATCATATACAGTCATATGTGGATATAGTGCATAAGATTGGAACACCATTGCGATGTTTCTGTCTTTTGGCGCGATATCATTAACTAATATATCATCGATATATAATTCACCTGCAGTAATTTCTTCTAGTCCAGCAACCATTCTTAATGTTGTAGTTTTTCCACAACCTGATGGTCCTACAAATACGATAAATTCTTTATCCTTTACTTCTAATGCAAAGTCGAAAACAGCTTGAACACCATTGTCATATACTTTGTCTAATCCTTTGAAACTTAAAGTAGCCATTTATTTCCTCCTATAATTAATACTTATTTCGTTGTAATTATTATACAAAAAAAAAGATGAGAATCATATATGCAACATGCACAAATCCCATCTCTCCCTTGTGCAAGCTGCACAAATTAATATCTAAACAATAAATATATCGCTAAAGCCCCACTAAATTTTCTTACATCAATCTCTGTTTTTTTAATAAAGTTATCTAAACGATAGTTCAAAGTGTTACGATGCATATACAGCGCTTTTGATGTTTTAGTTGCGTTTAAGTCTTGATCAATAAAGCCTAAAATAGTTTCTATCGTTTCTGGACTAAAATGGTTGTAATAATAATTTCTTAATCTTTTGATTAATTCTATTTTATTAAGTTTCACTAATTCATAGATTAAATCTTCAATTAAATAAATACCCTTGTTTAAATTTGGTAGAACATCTAGTATTTCTTGAATAGGAAACGTAAAATTAATAGGGTTCGCGAACGCAGTAAAATCCTGAAATAATTCCACCATAATAAAATCTCTTGCCTTTTTCAACGTATTAACATTGAATTCATCAATTATAGTAATTTCAAGATAGTTTTCCTCTATTTGTTTCACACTGTATTCTTCATATATATTTAATACAGAAATGATTTCATTTTGGTTAGTCCCTTTCAAGTAAATATAAGCTTTTCTAGAATCAATCAAACAACATAATCTCCTTTATAGCTAAGTAACATCACAGATTTTACTCCACTAATATTTTTAATTCCATTAATTTTACCCGTTAATTCTTTTTTTCCTCTTAATTCAAAGGTGATTTCTGAATCTTCTTTTTGAATTGATTTATTTCTAATTTGATATTTTGGATAAATTTCTTTAATAGTTGAAAGTAATTTTTCTTCATCATATTCTTTTTCTAAAGCAACAATCAGAATAAACGGAGAATTAAACATTTCTAAGGCTTGAACTAATAGAATAGATAATCCAATAACTAAAGAAGCGATAATAGCTAGAATAGTTGTGTTCGCTCCAACGGTAATCCCAATACCAATTGCCCAAAACATAAAAATCGTATCTAAAGGGTTTTTAATTGCGGTTCTAAACCTAACGATTGATAAGGCTCCAACCATTCCTAAAGAAAGAATAACGTTACTTGAAACCGCCATAATAACCATTGTGGTTACTAAGGCTGATACCGGTAAACTAACAGCAAAACTTTTATTATATACATTACTTTGATAAGAAAGTTTATAGATAAATAATAACCATAAACTTACTAATAAAGATATTAACAAGTTCAGAATGATTTCTGTTATTGATAATTCAATTGCATCTAACTCACTTAATAAATCGATAATTGATAAAAAACTCATTTTATACACCCCAGTTTGTTAATTTTAGCCAGCCCATTAAATATTTAGAATATGGAACTGTTTGAAAATTTCTTGAAAATACTATTTTTCTTATTGCTTCAGGAATACTCTTTGTATATTTGACTTCAAGGATAATTGTCCTGGGCTCTAATATTTTGTATTTATTATACTTATTATAACAGTTATAAGCTGTTATGTCTTTATCAAAAGTAATTCTTACATCTGAATTGTGGAATATATATACTTCTCTAAAATAGTCTATATACAACCTCGGTTTTAAATCATTCATTTTCATTTTGATAAAGATTTGTTTGAGCAATTCTTTATCAAGATTATCTCTTATTACATCATAGTTTCGTTTGATAAGTGCTTCTTCTAACTCATCCGTTAATGGGAGTGTGTCCTTGGAAGTTAAATTACCGTTCTTGGTTTTATATTCTAATTGTTTTTTTCCATTTTCATAAGTTCTAATTCGAAACTTTTTATGAAATTCAGTTCCTCCTGCTTTATCGTGAGTAGCTGAATCATACATATCATCAAAATAAAGAGATGAAAGGTTATACCCATTATCTCTTGTAATATTTGGATCTGTATCCATAATTAAATTTAGTTGTCTATTTAAGTGTTTATAATCCTCGTAATTAATCATAAACTTTAGTTCAACTCTTGTATCCAAATTCGCACCTCTGTATCAAAAAAAGAACTGTCACTTTAACAGCCCTTAGTATTATAATTATTATGATTTGATAAATTGGTCTACATCCAAGACAAATATGGTTGCTCCTCCAACTTGAACTTCAACAGGCGTAGAAGAAAAAATACCAAACTCACTTGAAATTGCATTTGGAACAAGTTTTGTTCTTCTTCTTGATGTTTCAGAGATAACTTGAATACATTTATCCATCATCTCATCTTGCACTCCTACAATCATTGTAGTATTCCCACTCATTAAAAATCCACCAGTAGTTGCAAGCTTCGTAACGAAGAAGTTTTCTTTTATTAAATTCTTAATCACTTTACTAGCATCTTCATTCGACACTATCGCCATAACTAGTTTCATGTATATCACCTTCTGGAATAATTTTACCATATTTAGGGCCTATATGCAAAAACAACATAAAAATAAATATTATTTTTTGCGTTTTTTAATAAAAAAACCTATCGATTGATAGGTCTTTATTTTGTTTATCCAATTGAGCCTGTCATTTCGAGTCTAATCAATTGATTTAACTCAACAGCATATTCCATTGGCAACTCTCTTGCGAATGGTTCAATGAAGCCCATAATAATAATTTCTTTTGCTTCATCCTCTGTTAAACCACGACTCATTAAGTAATATAATTGATCTTCACTTACTTTAGAAACCGTTGCTTCATGTTCTATTTGTCCTTTGAAGTTTTTTACTATATTGGTAGGTATTGTATCTGAGCTTGATTCTCTATCAACAAGAATCGTATCACATTCAATCTTCGCTCTTGCGCCAATCGCATTCTTGCCTTGAGATACCATCCCTCGGTAATTCACCTTGCCACCTCTAGCTGCAATTGATTTGGAAACGATTTTAGATGTTGTGTAATCACCTATATGAATCATTTTAGCTCCCGTATCCTGATATTGGCCTTTTCCAGCAAAAGCAATTGTAATCGTAGTTCCCTTCGCATGTTCTCCCTTAAGGATACAAGCAGGGTACTTCATATTCAAGCCTGAACCAATATTGCCATCAATCCATTCCATATGGCCATAGCGCTCTACTAGCGCTCTTTTTGTTACTAGGTTGACAATATTATTAGACCAGTTTTGAACTGTCGAATATCGGCAGTTTCCGTGATCGTTTATATATATTTCAACTACTGCTGCGTGTAGTGAATTACTTGAGTAAATTGGCGCGGTACATCCTTCTACATAATTTAAAGAAGCATAATCCTCTACAATAATCATTGTTCTTTCAAACTGTCCCATTTTTTCAGAATTAATTCTAAAATATGATTGTAAAGGTTTCTCTATTTTGACATTTGCAGGAACATAGATAAATGATCCTCCGCTCCAAACTGCAGTGTTTAAAGCTGCGTATTTGTTATCGCGATACCCAACTAATTTTGCAAAGTGTTTTTTAAATATTTCTGGATGCTCTTTTAAAGCAGAATCCGTATCTAAGAAAATAACCCCTTGGTCTGTTAATTCTTGAATCGTACTATGATACACAGCTTCCGATTCAAACTGAGTTGTAACACCCGAAAGATATTTTTGTTCCGCTTCTGGAATTCCAAGTTTTGCGAAAGTTTCTTTAATTTCTTCAGGAACACTATCCCAGTCTTTTTCTACACGTTGAGATGGTTTAATGTAATAAATAATATCATTAAAGTTTATTTCAGATAGATCTGGTCCCCATACCGGATTCTCAATTTCGTAAAATGCTTTTAAAGCATCTAAACGAATGTTTAGCATCCATTCTGGTTCGCCTTTAATTTCTGATATTTCACGGACTACAGCTTCGCTTAATCCTCTTTTGGTTTCCTTAACAGACGTTGTTTCTGTTTTGAAACCATATTTGTAGTCTTGATTGAAATCAAGATTTTTTTTATTGTCACTCATTTGAATCACCCTTAATAGTATCCTTAAAAGCTACCCATGCAATGGATGCACACTTAATTCTAGCGGGAAATTGTCTAACCCCACTAAATACTGCAGCTTCTTCTAAATCTAATTCAGTATCAAATTCTTTATTCGACACCATATTTAAATAATTATCTGCGATATTCTTTGCTTCCTCTAATGTTTTACCAATCATGATTTCAGTTAATACAGAAGCTGAAGCCATAGAGATAGAACAACCGTGTCCTATTTGACGGCAGTCTGTTACTATTCCGTTTTCCACCTTTGTTTGAATGGTAATATCATCCCCACAAGAAGGGTTCTTGATACGAAATAGTTTATATTCAGCATCTTCTACTAAGCCTTTGTTGCGAGGGCTTTTGTAGTGATCCATAATTACTTCACGATATAAATTATCTAATTCTGACATAACTTCACTTCCTAAAATCCTAATTTTTTAAAATATGCTACTGCTTCTTTTATTCCTTCGATAAAAATATCTACATCTGTATATGAGTTATATATATATATTGATGCACGTAAACAAGAATAGATACCTAACCAATCACAGATTAATTTTGCACAGTGTTGTCCCGCTCTAATTGCAATATTCTTTTCTGCTAGAAAAGATATTGCATCATGGCTAGGTACTGTTTCAATATTGAAGGTAATAATTCCTGTTTCTGACGTTGGATTATATATTTTTACTCCTTCGATTTGTTTTAGCTGAGCTAGAGCATAACGCTGGAGTTTATCTATGTATTCACTAATAGTACTTAAGCCGATATTCTCAATATATTCTATTGCTTTTTGTAACCCTATTACGGAAGCGATAGGCATTGTGCCAGCTTCAAATTTTTGTGGGCCGGTTTTCCATTCAGATATATCTTTATTTACATCATCGTTCATGTCTCCACCATATTCAAATGGTTCCATGATGTTCAAAAGTTTTTGTTTTCCATAAAGAATTCCAATTCCTGTTGGCCCTAACATCTTGTGCCCTGAGAAAGCTAAGAAATCGCAATCTAAGGCAGTGACGTCTATTTCAATATGTTGTACAGCTTGAGCGGCATCAACGACGCAGATGGCGTTATATTGATGGCTTAAGCTAATTATTTCTTTCATTGGTGTAATGTAGCCCATTACATTGGAAACATAGGTTAAAGCAACTACTTTTGTTTTAGTAGATAATACTTTTTTAAATGCTTCTACCGTGATTCTTCCTTCTTCGTTTAATTCAACAAATTTAAGAATAGCTCCTGTTTTTTTAGCAACAAATTGCCATGGTAAAAAACTAGAGTGATGTTCTAGTTCACTGACTATAATTTCATCGCCTGCTTTTAAGTTTTCTAAGCCGTAAGCGTAGGCAACCAAATTTAAACTTGAAGTTGTTCCTCTTGTATAGATTATTTCATCTGTTTTCGCATGTAAGAACTTAGCTACTGTTTCTCTTGTAGACTCATAAAGTTCTGTCGTTTCCACAGCTGCTTCATACATACCTCTATGAATATTAGAACTTAGATCTCTATTATAGTGATTAACTGCTTCTATTACAGAATTTGGTTTTAAACTTGTTGCGGCAGTATCTAAATATACTGAGCCATTATTTAATTGTGGAAAATCCTTGCTGTAGGGGTTTTTCATCATAGCGCATCAACCTCGGTTATCTTCTTATGAATTTGTCTTTCGACTAATTGCTGGATATCTTCATCTTGAATACTATTTATGAATGGTAATGTGTAACCTGATATAATTAAACTTTTTGCTTGTAGTTCTGTTAATCCTCTGCTGAGGAGATAATATAATTGTTCATCATCCATCTGACCAATGGCTGCGCCATGGCTAGCTTCTACATTGTATTCATCAATAAACAATTTAGGTTCTACTTCTATTTCACCTAATTCTTTTAATATAATACCTTTATTTGATTGAGAACAACTAGAAAATTCATTTCCTTTAAAGATTCTACCGGATACCGAATAGTTTAGTTTAGAATTAGAATTGCTAATCAGCCAGTTCTCTATATTTGATATCGTATGCTTTGCATTGTGGAAAATATCTTGATTTACATTGGTTAAATCGTTATATGAACCAATATTTAATTGATTGATATTCACACTAGCTTTTTCTTCATTCAAATGAACAAATTCATTAATATAAGTGTGCCCCATATTAACTATTGCATTATTCAAATGAATCGTTGCACTTTTCGCTACGTTAGTAGTTCTATTGATACTGACAGAAACGTTATCTTTGTTTCTTAGACCAGTAAAAACATCTATATTTGACTGACTTTTTACATTAAGTAAAAAATTGTATTCAGTCTGTTTAGATGATCTGACAATAATATATAATTTTATTTTTGAGTTTTCTAGAAAATCAAAAGTCATATCTTTTTTGTTAAAGTCTTCAATGTACAGATAAACTGATTCTGTCCCTTTAAATTTGATTTTTAAATCATTGATTTCAAAGTCCGACTTATTGGTTACTTCATCTTGTCTTAAGAGTATAACTTGCGATTTATCATTTAAATACGTAGGTGTTTTCATAATACTCCTTTATTTAAGAGATTTCGTCGGACAAGTTCCTAATGATACAGGCACTTTTCTTTGGTCAAAATCAGTGATTCCAAGTTCGGTTTTAACCCAGTCATATCCTTGCGAGTCGATTTTTGAGATAATTTCTCTTCCACCAGTTTTAACAATTTTACCGTTAATCATAACGTGAACAACATCAGGCACTATATGATCTAACAAACGTTGGTAATGCGTTATTAATACTAATCCTAAATCGTCTGATTTCAGTTTCGTTACGTTTTCTCCAACAATTCTTAATGCATCTACATCTAATCCTGAGTCAATTTCATCTAAGAATGCAACTTTAGGGTTTAATAATTTCATCTGTAGAATTTCATTACGTTTCTTTTCTCCGCCAGAGAAACCTTGATTTAAGAATCTATGTGCTAATCCTTTTCCCATTTGTAGGTTTTTTGAAGCTTCTTCAAATTTAAGAATAAATTTTCCTACTCTTAAATGTTCCCCTTCCGCCATTCTAGTTTGAATTGCGGCTTTCACAAAATCGAAGTTTGTAACTCCTGGAACTTCCGTTGGATTTTGCATAGCTAAAAATACGCCCATACGACTTCTTTCGTCTACGGCTTTATCTTTAATACTTATTCCGTCAAGTAAAATATCTCCTGACTCTATTTTATATTTAGGATGTCCCATACATATTTGTGCAAGTGTTGATTTACCAGTTCCATTAGGTCCCATAATAGCATGAGTTTCCCCGCCTTTTACTGTCAAATTAACTCCTTGTAAAATCATATTGTCTTCTACTGAGACATATAAGTCTTTAATTTCTAATATCATATATTTATTCCTCCAAAATTCCATACAAATTATAACGTATTTTTATTCTTTTTGCAAAATATACGACTGAATACTTTTTCAAGAAAAAAAGAGACAAACTGTCTCTTTAGTCATCTACTCTATTGCTACCTATAATCTCTGGACTGTCAACATGCCTTAAAGATGTCTTTGATAACACCTTTCTAAAGACTGTTAGGAATATAAATGAGAACACAGATATAATAATACCTATCACATAAGCACCCATACCAAAGCAGATACCAATCATGGAAGCCAACCACAATGTAGCGGCAGTTGTTAAACCATAAATACCATTTCTAGTCTTTAAAATAGTACCAGCACCTAAGAACCCAACACCAGTTACTACTTGAGCAATTACTCTTTGTCTTTGTATTTGAACAACAATAGGATAGCCTTGGTCTAAAAGAACCTTAGCTGTTTCTATCGCGTCTAAATATAATGCATCTTGGAGAACTGCGATCCCACAAGCACCGAAAGCAACCATAAGGTGAGTGGTAACTCCCGCAGTTTTTTGTTTGAACTGCCTTTCAATACCGATAATACCAACAAAAACAGCAGTTAATGTCATTCTTAACAATATGTCTAGAATACCTGGACCAGTGTCTAAGTAATTACTGAAAATTGACAATATCATCACTGTCACCTCTTTTCTATATATTCACTATAATTAAGTACATTATTATAGCACTGCTTTACACTAAAATCAATACGTTACTTACTATTTTTTAGGATAATATGGGTTTACGTGAATCATACAATGAAGTACACCAGGTATTGATTTTTCCACATCATCATGAATCTTTTCAGCTATTTGATGTGATTTTTCTAACAATAGATTTGCATCCAAACCAATTTCTAAATCAACATAGATTTTTAAGCCAAACATTCTTGTCTTAATCTCGTCAACTGATCTCACTTCTTCATATTTTTCTATAATTTCTAAGATGTGTTCTATAATCATTGGATCAGCTGCTTTATCAACAACTTGATTCACTCCAGTAAATATAATTTTAATTCCTAAACGTAGAATGAAGATAGAAATAAGTATCGAAGCGATTGGGTCTAAATATGCAAGACCGAACATCGCACCTAAGATACCTATTGATGCACCAAAACTAGCAACAGTATCTGAACGGTGATCCCAAGCTTGTGCTGTTAAAGCACTGGATTTTGCTTTTACAGCATCTTTAATTGTTTTTCTAAATAATAATTCCTTTACCACTATTGTTAATAGAGCCGCAGCTAAAGCATACCACTCTGGATTTGGTATGGTAACACCATTCACAAAGAAATCATAAAGCTTAACTACTGCAATTTTTCCTACTTCAAACGCAGTGACGATAATTACAACTCCTAAGAATATAGAAATGATACTATCTATTTTTTCATGACCATAAGGATGGTCAGAATCTTCTTCTTTTTTGGAAAAGATAGCTGATATGTAAACTACTATATTAGTAAGGATATCTCCCAGCGAATTAATGGCGTCCGTTATTAAAACACTAGATCTACCAAAGATACCTGCTAAGATTTTCATAATGGCTAAAAGCCCATTAACAAGCATCGTTAATAAAGTATTTTTTTTGATAATTCCTTCTTCTTGTTTTAAATCCATAAATGTCCCCCTACTAAAAAGTGCGAAATAAATCGCACTTTATTTGTATTATTAATCTGTAACTCTATGATCTAACTCAACATAGATTTGGTAAATATAGATAGCTTCAATAGCAGCTAGTTTCGATTGGAAATTTGCTTCTGTGAAATCTACGTATGCAGCATACTCATTGTCAAATTCAGCATCGTATAACTGATTTACTACAATATTATTTAAGTATCCAATTACGAAAGTTGAATCATATAATGTTTGGAAATATGTTTCAATTGCATCTAGTAAACTTGCAGGCATTTCAGGTTGTGTTAAACCATAGATTGCTTCTAAGTCTCCAGTAGACGCTGCGATTACAGTAAATCTATAATCAGACCAGATTTGTAATTGTGCAAATGTTAATTCATCTGTGGCATTTGCAACTCCTGGTAAATATTCAGGTTCTAAATCGTCATCATAAGTCATTGTGAATAAAGCCGATGGTTTTTCAAAATCAGTACCTTTTTCAACTTTGATCAAATGTAATCCATAACTAGTTTCCGTTAAACTGTCTGCTAGTAAGAACTCTTCATTTTCATTTGCTTCTAAGTTATATAATTGATACATATCAATTAAAGTATCAACGAATGGTGTTTCATAAGTTGAAACTGAATCCGTATAAGTTAATTCGCCCAAAGATTCCGTTAGAAGATAGAATCCATAAACTTTGAATTCTCCCCAAGTTACGTTGTCTCTTTTAGCTGCTTTAAATTCTTTAACTAATGAAGCCATCGTGTTATCTGAATCATCTAAATAAGTTCTAATAGCTAATTCAAAATCCGCTAATTTTTGATCGAATACTGTTGCATCGTCTAAAGATTCATAGAATTTTGCATAGTCGTCAGGTGAACCATTTTCGTCTCTATCTAAATAGATAAGAATATGTTCAACATTTAAACTGAAATAGTTATCATAATAAGGTTGAGACAATTCCATTAAATAATTAAGTAAGTCATGGTTATTTTCTGTAATTGCATCATAAATGACAAATGGTTGTAATGTTGAAGTTACATAATAATCAAACAACATTTCTTCATATGTTTTAACTCCATATGCTAAATATAGGTATTCATCAAAAGTATAATATGATGCATAATAACTACTATTAAATTGTTCTTCTAATGAAAGATAAGCGTCTTTATGTTCTAGCATTACTTCAGATGTGTTTTCTAATACATCGTATTCACACACTTCTGAGTCTGGACAGTAGATGTCTTCATAATGAGCGGCCACTACAGCTTTAGATTGTACTGCATAAATTGTATATAAAGGTGCATTGATATTAAATGCATAACTGAATAAATCATCAGCGCTTATTTCAGCGTCTGAATAGCTAGCTATCATTGTTGAATGACCTTCTTCATTAATTTCAAATTCACTATAAGTCATAGAATAATCCATACCTAAGTAATAATCATAGATATCAAAGTCATTTTCTGCTCTTAATTCAGCCATACGATTTGCAGTGAATGATGATGAACTTAAGTTCAAATCTATGATTTCTTGTTCCATTTCATCATAAATTTCTTGACCAATTAAAGCTACTAAGTCTGCTTCTGTTCCTTCAAAGTCTTCTACATCTGCTTTTTCAGTTTTAGCTAAGTTCAGAATCATGTAGTATGAAGTATCACTACTTGAATAGTATTTTACTGGTTCATAAGTGTAGTATGCTAGATCATTTTCTCCTGTTGTAAAATCACTATATGTTCCTAAAGAATCATATATAAAAGTAGATAAAGAAGAATTTGCTTCTGCTAATACATCATACTCTTGAGTTAAGTCTTCATTTGCTAGTAATGTTTCTAATGTAGCATCTGTAGCTACAACATCGCGATAAGCTCCGTAGATATAATTATATAATTCAATAAATTTAGTTAAAAGTTCAGCGTCTGTAAGTGTTGCAGTGTTTGTATCATTCAGTTGAGAACTTGGAACTTCTTCCAGTGGAGTTGTACCTGTGTACAATTTTAACGCTCCGCTTTTTGAAACAAGATTAAAACTTCTTAATACAGCTTTTGCATCTGCTTCAGAGATAAAACGAATTTTTATCGTATTGATATCATAATTATAATTTACATCATAATATTCAGCAACTGATTCAGGACCAGCATACCAAGCTTCATCAACATTATCTGAATCTATCATTTGTGCAACAGCATAGTTTTCTCTCGCTACCACTAATTTAACATAGTTTCTTTCTGTCGTTTCTGTTGTATATCCTAAAAGATACATACTATCAGCATATGATTTTTCTAAAAAAACTTTTTCTTCATCTGTGATATCAGCAATTTCATCTGCGTCACTTGTTCCATAAGTTAGTTCTAAAATTCTATTGTCGATATCTGTATTTGTAACAGCACTAAGATAACTAGAAATCATATCTGTATCAACAAGATTTAATAGTTGGTTTAGCCCGTCATTAATTTTTACTTCATTAAATAATTCTCCGTATGTTACTGTGTAATCATCCGTAGAAATAAATACTTTATCAGGATTTGATAAGGTAGGCGTTTCTGATTCATTTGGCGTTTCTTCTGTAGTCGTGTCTTCCCCACCACAGCTTATAACTGACAACCCTAAAAATAAAGCTAGGAAGGCAATCATCATTTTCTTAGTAAATGCTTGCATATTATCTATACTCCTTTAATTAATGTATCTATATTATTATATAACAAAACACCTTATATTTAAAACATTTTTTAAAGGTATTTTATATATTCAGATTATTATAACCAATCTAAGTGAATTAATTGTGATAGACATAAAAAAAAGACGTTCATTTGAACGTCTTTTAGTTTATGTATTATTCGATAATTTCTGAGTAATCCATAGCAGCTAAACGTTTGTACATTGCCCAACGTCTTTTTGAATCTACCATGTTTTTATTAAGTAATCTTTCAGCTCTTTCAGGATCTGCCTTCACTAATTGTTTGTATCTGTTTTCTCTTAATAAGAATTCTCTATAAAGTTCCCATTTAGGTTCTCTTGAATCTATTTGAAGTGGGTTCTTACCTTGAGCAATTAATCTAGGGTCAAATCTTAATAATGGCCAGTAACCACATTCAGTAGCTAATTTAGCTTCTTGATGTGAGTTTCCTAATCCACCAGCAACACCATGTGCGATACATGGAGAATAAGCGATGATTAGAGATGGTCCGTCATAAGCTTCTGCTTCTTTCATTGCTTTAAGAAGTTGTGTAGCATTCGCTCCATGTGAAATATATGCAACGTATACATGTTCATAACTCATTGCTAAAGCAGCTAAGTCTTTTTTCTTACCAGGTTTACCAGCAGCTGTAAATTTAGCAATTGATGCAGCTCTTGAAGCTTTTGAAGATTGTCCACCAGTGTTTGAATAAACTTCTGTATCTAATACTAAAATATTTACATCTTCATCATTAGCGATAACGTGGTCTAATCCACCATAACCGATGTCATATGCCCATCCGTCTCCACCAATGATCCAATTTGATTGTTTTACTAAGAAATCTTTTAATTCCAATAATTCTTGAGCAGTAGCTGATTTTTCTTTTTCTAATAATGGAATAATTTTGTCAGCTAATTCTAAAGTTTTATCTCCGTTTTGACGGTTTTCTAACCAATCCGCCAATAATGATTTTAATTCTCCAGTGAATGCTTTGTCATTAGTAACGATAAGATTTTGGATTCTATCTCTTATTGTGTTTTGTGCAATTTTCATACCAAATCCATATTCAGCGTTATCTTCGAATAAAGAGTTAGCCCATGCAGGTCCGCGTCCGTTTTCGTCTTTTGTATATGGAGAAGCTGGGAATGAACCACCATAAATTGATGTACATCCTGTTGCATTAGCAATTACCATTCTTGGTCCAAATAATTGAGTTACGAATTTGATATATGGAGTTTCTCCACAACCAGCGCAAGCTCCTGAGAATTCAAAGTATGGTTTTGCGAACATTGCGTTTTTATAATTTTCTTTTCCAACTAAATTAGATTTGTTTTGAACTTCGTTATATCCATAATCAGCTAAAACATGTTCTTTCTTTTCGATATTTTCAACTAAAGGTGTATATTCTAATGCTTTTGTTTTTGCAGGACAAGTGTTAATACAAACACCACAACCAGTACAGTCTAATACTGAAACTTGGATACGGTATTTTAATCCTTCAACACCTTTTCCTCTAGCATCTATCCAGTTAGCTTCTACAGGAGCATTTGCTACTTCTTCCTCAGTAGCTAAGATTGGACGAATACAAGCATGAGGACAAGCATAAGCACATTGGTTACATTGAATACAGTTTTCAGAAATCCATGTAGAAACTTCTTCAGCTACTCCACGTTTTTCAAAAGCTGTTGTACCATTAGGGATTTGACCATCTTCAATTCCAACGAATGCTGAAACTGGAAGTTCATATCCTCTAATTGCATTTACTTTATCAGCGATGTTTTTAACGAAATCGGGTCTGTTTTCATCAACAACTGGATTGAATTCTAAGTTAGCCCATTCAGGATTAACAGGAACTTCAATTAATGCTGCTCCACCAGCTTCTACCGCTTCGTAGTTTTTCTTAACAATTGCTTCCCCTTTGCTTGAGAATGATTTCTTAGCAAATTTTTTCATTGCTTCTTGAGAAGTTTCAAAAGGCATGATTTGTGGATTCAATTTAAAGAATGCAGATTGCATAATTGTTGAAACTAGTTTTTCTTCACCAATTTCTTTAGCTAATTCATAAGCATGAATGATATATAATTTTGCTTTTGCTTTCGCTAAAGCTATTTTAACATTGTTAGGTAGTAATTCATCAATCTCATCTGGTTTTCTTGAAGTAGACAATAAGAATATACCGCCTTTTCTAATTCCACCGATTAATTCAAATTTTGTTAAATAATTATCTTGAGAACAAGAAACAAAATGAGGATTATTTACTAAATATGTTGAACGAATTGGGTTTTTACCGAAACGTAGATGCATTCTTGTAACACCACCAGATTTTTTAGAATCATATGATGCATAAGCTTGTCCATATAAGTCAGTGAAATCACCAATCATTTTTGAAATGTTTTTAACAGCTCCAACAGTACCATCAGATCCTAAACCGAAGAATAATAATTCAGTAGTATTTTCGTCTGTTGTATGAGGTGATTCAACTAATTCTAAGTTTGAGAACATCACATCATCAACGATACCGATAGTGAAACCGTCTTTTAATTCACTTACTAAGTTTTTGTATACAGCAAAGATTTGTTCTGGAGTAGTATCTTTTGAAGATAAACCATATCTACCACCAACGATAACTGGTTGGTTTTCTTTTCCGTAGAATACTGATTTAACATCTAAGTATAATGGTTCTCCTGCTGCTCCTGGTTCTTTCGTTCTATCTAAAACAGCAATTTTCTTAACTGTTTTAGGTAAAGCTTCGAAGAAATATTTAGTAGAGAAAGGTCTGTAAAGATGAACTGCTAACAATCCAACTTTTTCGCCTTGTGCTGTTAAGAAATCTACAACTTCTCTTACTGTATCAGTAACAGAACCCATTGCGATAATTACTCTATCAGCATCTTTTGCACCATAATATGAGAATGGAGCATAGCTTCTACCAGTTTCTTTTGATATTTCTTGCATATATTCATTAACGATGTCAGCTACAGGTACGTAGTATTTAGATTGTACTTCTTTTGCTTGGAAATAAACATCATCGTTTTGTGCAGTACCTTTTGTTACAGGATGAGAAGAGTTTAATCCTCTATTTCTGAATGCTTTAACAGCTTCTCTATCAAGTAAACGATCGAAAACATTATAATCTAATACTTCAATTTTATTTACTTCATGACTAGTTCTGAAACCGTCATAGAAATGCATAAATGGTAAGCTTGATTTAATAGCTGCTAAATGAGCTATTCCTCCTAAGTCCATAACTTCTTGAACAGATCCAGAAGCTAACATACACCAACCAGTAGGTCTAGCTGCGTATATATCTTGGTGGTCACCAAAGATAGACAAAGCATGTGCTGCAATTGAACGAGCGGCAACGTGCATAACACCTGGCAATAATTCCCCAGCAATTTTATACATGTTAGGGATTTTTAATAATAACCCTTGAGATGCAGTATATGTAGTTGTTAAGGCTCCTGCCATTAACGAACCGTGAACAGTACCCGCTGCTCCTGCTTCTGATTGCATTTCAACTACTTTAACAGGCATTCCGAAAAGATTTTTCTTTCCTTGTGCTGCCCAAGCGTCTACATGTTCAGGTATTGGAGATGACGGTGTGATTGGGTAAATTCCAGCTACTTCTGTGAATGCATAAGATGTGTAAGCTGCAGCTTGGTTTCCATCCATAGATTGAAAAACTTTCTTTGTTGTCATAAACAACCTCCTATAAAAATATTATACTTATGTATTTTCGCATAATTCATATAATATTATAACGCAAAAGCTCGATAAAGACAATTGTAAAATAAAGAAAAGCCCTTTCAAAAAGAAAAACTATTCAAGGAAAAATAATTCCGTTGAATAGTCTTGACGTGCTACAACTAATTTATAGGCAGAGATATCCACCCCTTGGTTCATAAATGCTTTGTTATATGCATCTATTGCTAATGAAGTAAGATTACATTCTTCTGACAAATGAGCTAAAATAATTATCTTAGTTTTATCGCCAGCTAAATTTAATAAAAGCGTAGCGGAGTCTTCATTAGATAAATGACCTTCGTCATCTAGGATTCTTCTCTTTAATAACCATGGTCTATCACTTTCTAATAGTAATTCAACTTCATGATTACTTTCAATGATATAAGCTTCAGCATTTGCTATCAGATTATATTTTCTTTGAGGAAAATAACCTGTATCTGTTATATATACCAAAGACTTATCATCTTCATAAAAACGATAACCAAAAGGTTCAATCGCATCATGATAGACATTAAAAGGTAATACCTGAAATCCGTCAAATTCTAATAATTTTTCCGGAACACAAGTTTTAAACCTTGTACAATCTATCACATATTTTATATTCTTTTTTAAATTCTTCAGCGATCCTTCACTTAGATAGATTTCAATATCATGATTTTTTGCTAACATAGCTAATTGACCAACATGATCACTATGTTCATGAGTTATGAATACTTTAGTTAATCCATCAATTGTTTTATTATGCTCTTCAAGTCTTAATCTAACTTGTTTATAACTAATACCACAATCAATCAAGATTTTTTCATTACCAATCTCTAAATAAGTAGAATTACCTCTAGAACCACTCGCTAATACGATAAATTCCATTCTATTCTTCCTTTTCTTTTTGTTCTCTACGTAGTCTCTCTAATTCTATTTGGACTAACTTATCTTTTTCTTCTTCCAAAGCTTTTTCATCTTTAGCTTGTGAAATAATTTTTATAATATTAAATATTTCCATTCCCCCAATAATAACAAAGACTAGAATGATTACAATAAATACTAAACTTAGTCCTCCGGAATAGATAGCAGAATATACTTTACCAATAAAACCTGATTTTCCAGTATACTTACCAATGATTCTATCTGCCGTTATATCAATTTCAAAATCATCTGATATCGGATTGGTAGCTTCATTATCACCTTTTGTAGTGTAGTAAGAAACACCTTCATCTACTGTAATAGAAACAATTCTATGGGTTACCGTTTCGTCTGTGCCATTTCCATCTAGATCAGCATAGAATGTTATTATATCGCCAACATGAAATTCATTTGTTAATGTATCACTAAAAATAATATCGCCAACCATAATAGTGTCTTCCATTGATGGAGACACAACTAAAAATACAGCTCTACCAAATATTGTTGGTGTTTCTCCTTTTTTAACAGAAGTCACCACAGATACTATAAGGATAAAAGCTAGTAGTAGAATTAAATATGGAATTATATTTGCAATTTTCTTTAAAGTGCTTTTCATACTCTCTCCTAAAGAAAATGGAGTCTTTTAGGCTCCATTAAATTTCTGGTTCACCAGTTGAAAAATCATATCCAACAAGTTCAGACCAAGTTGCATTATCATTTTGTTTGATTTCTATTGTGATAGAAACTGCTACATCTTGTTCGACATAATCAATATTTGTATTTACTCCGTCGTAGATAATAGAAGAAACTAGTTCTATTAATCCTGAATCCGCCGCAATAGTTGAAGTAGTTCCATTTAAGTACCAATATTCTGTATCATACACGAATGTTGAATCAAATACAACTGATATGTGTTCTGTACTTGCGTCTGTATAAATATAATTTTCTTCAAAAACTAGTCCTGCGCCCCCTGGATTTGTAATTCTAGTATATGTTATTTGAATTCTTAATTGTGATTCTATAGGTGATGTATTGGTTACATCAAACTCTGTATCTACTAATTCTAATCCTGGATAAATGATTGTATCATCGGTGATAAAATCGCCATTTTGAAAATATCTTAAGTCACCAACTGAGATTACTCCTGAATCTAGATCAATCAGGTCAGCAAACCAACCATAAGTAATTCCCAGAATTACTAAAGAAGATAATATAAGAAATAATGATGTTAATGGTAGTATCAACCTTTTTTTCATATCAATATCACCTTACCCTACTGATTGGATATACAAATTAGTAAAATCCAGTCTCAAGTTTTGATAATCGTTACCTATAGTCTCAGGAATTGTAAATGAAAAGTAAAGTTCTGCAGTTCCTAAAGAGGCAATCGCTACACTATCATGAGTTATCAATTTTGTAGAACCTACTAAGGAAGATAAAGTTTGATCAACGATAGTTACGGAATCAATATTATTAGAGGTATTCAATAAAATTACATCAGCTAATAATCTTCCCGACGCATAGTTGGATGTATCACCATTAATACTTGTATAGGTTTCGCTCATGCCATAAAGAGATACTTGAGTATAAACCTCAAAATCATTATTATTTGTAATTACCAACTTAAAATACTTAACATCTCCAGGAACTTGATTTTCAAAACTAATTCCAGTTGATTCGGTATATGTAATATCATCATCTGATTCCCATAAAACAGCTTCTACGGATATATCCTGTTGGTTTACTAGAAAGTCACCCAAATCATTAATGTTAGATAAAGTAAACCAAGCAAAAGAGGCGATTACAAACAAAAATACAGATCCTATCAATGCAACTAAAGACAAGGACAAGCGTTTTTTTATCATAATATCACCTCTTTATTTTCTAGTTATTTATTTTTAGTAAAACTCTCTTAATTCACGAATTTTCTTTTCTCTTCTTTCTTTCTCTGCGTCATCTAAGATATCTTTCGCTTTTTGTAGTTTTTTCTTCTTTTCGATTTCTTTGTCTACTTCATTACGTTTTTCTTCCATAAGATCTCTTAGTTTTTCAGCTTGATCTATCTCTTTTTTAAGTTTAGATTCTTCAATTTGTTTTCTTAACTCTTCTTCATAATTATTTAATGAAAGTTGAGATAAAGCTTTTTGAGTTTGCATATTCGCTATATTATTTTTTTGTATTTCATCAATGCTCTTATAAGCCTTGAGGATTTTCTTTTGAATGCTGATTTTATCATTAACATCTTTTTCTTCTTCTGGTCTGAAGTTTTCATTGATGAAATTGACAAATGCGGCATCTGCTATAGATGATAATCTTTGATAAATCATCTTAACAGCTTCATCTTCTCTAATTCCAGCGTTTAAGAGTGTTTTTAATCTGCCTTCATTTGCTTTTCTAATTTGATCTAAGAAATATTGATTCATTGTATTATCTTGAAAGATATATTCTCCCGGGTCAATATACTTATCATTAACATATTGTTTTAATACTTTCGGTGTTTTTCTTTTGTGGTAATCGAAAGGAGCATCAAATGATAATTCAAAATCCTCTACTTGATTATTTGCAACAGTTGCATATATAACCATAAGTGCATTTTCTACTTCGTTTAAATACTTTGGTTCAAATTCAATATCTCTTTCAAAAACATCTACATCATATCCGATGCGGTCAACTTCATCTAATAAAACCCACATATCATAACAAGCTCTATAATCATAATTTTTTAAAATCTTATTAGTTTTCATGATGGGTGGTCTTACTGGAGGAAATTCACTCAAATTTTTCATAAATTTAGACATTTTATAATTCGTAATTAATTGTCTTAACTCTGTCATTCTCTTTAATAATTCAGCGTTTCTTCTTCCAATTTCATCAATAGCAGACTCTTGATGAACTCTAAAAGTGATGTCAAAGTCAACAGTTGAATCTTCCCACTCTAAAGTTGAGTCTATTTTCAAATAATTAATATATTCTGTTTTTGATTTTTCAACAATAACATCATATCTTAATTCAATAAACGTATACAATTTATTTACTAAACTGCTTATGAATCTATTTTCATAAGTTCCTAAATCGGTTTCTGAATAACTAGTAAGCACTTTTGTAGGAATAACATTTCCATGTTTATCAACTTCTTTTATAAATTGTGTATTAGCTGCTAAATGTCTTACGGTATCTGCATCAATTTTTTTAGCACGTTCCACAGGAACAACTTCTTGATGCTTTTTTAATGCTTCACTTGGATTTCTAGTTAATTTGTCAATTACAGGGATAATTTCTTCGATAGCGTCCATAAAAGAGTCTTCGAAGACTCTTCTTTCGCGTCTCTCTTTATGGTACAGTTTGGTGTCTGCTCCAGCTAGAACACTAAGAAAAGACTTTGCAAATTCATCTTGTCTATTTACACCCTCGAAAGTCGTATTAATTTTTTTGAAATACTTTTTTGCCGAACCATTATCCATTTAACATCACCTATTAATGACTTTTGAAATCATTTATTACTTTGAGAGAAGCGTCAAATTCATTCTTCCCAAATACTTTTCTAATTTGTACTGTTAATAGGTCTAATTCATTTTGTAGAAAGGCAAGATTTAAATTTTCAAATTTTCTTAATATTTTATTTGCGAAAATAAAGTCTAACGCTTCTGTATCAGTTCCTCCACACGCTACAAACACAGGGATAAACTTATGAACTTGACCCATAATTCTATTACCAAAAGCAATTTTGAATTTCTCTTGAATATACTTGTCAATGATTTTGAATTTTTCCAATAAGTCATCACTTACAGGATATTTATGAATTGCATCATCAAATAACTCTTGTAAATAACTACTACTTATATGTACTGGTTCTGTATCTGGAGCAGTAAAGCTTTCTGCCTTACTTTCAAAGCTAAGAGAAATTGCACGGTCATAAACTTTATCAGTAATTGTATAAGTTGAATCATCTTTATTGGATGTACCTACAAACCATAAGTTTAGTGGTACAGTAATTTTACCGTTAATTACTTTTAAAGGGTCATTTGGTTTAGTATCTGGTACTAAATCAATTTTCCACTCCGTTGGATCTGGCATTTCCATGATTGATAAGAATTCAGCGAAGTAATATTCTATTCTCGCTAAGTTCATTTCGTCTAGAACGATGTAATTAACATCTTTACGATATATTGATTCATAAAGAGATTGTAAGAAGTTTGTTTCATTAAATCTCTTAGTAAATTCATTTAAGTAACCAATTATTTCTGCTCTGTCTCTCCAAGATGGTTGAACAGAGATGATTGATGCATTATTACCAAAGAACTTAGCCATAGCGTATGGTAGACTGGTTTTCCCAGTACCTGAGATACCTTCTAAAATGATAACTTTAGAAGCTGCCATACCAGCAAAGAAAAATGATATAGTTTTGGCTTTATAAAATAATTTTAATTTTGAACAAGCGAAATTAACAAATCTATCTACTATTTCTGGAAGTTGTAAGTAATCAGCTTCGTCCATATAGATATGTGTATCTTTACCTTCATACTGTTTGTCAACATTGATTAGTTTTACGAATCTTGAGTGCCCTAAAGGCAATGATGAATCCGATGAAGATCCTCCGCCTCCGCCTCCACCATAAGAAGGCCTGTAACCAGCACCGCCAACTCCACCAGCAGCTAGACTTCCAACACCCATAGCTGCAGTTGCGCCAGCTGCGGTAAGTGCAACGGGTCCAATAGCATCCCCAGTAGATGTATAGTTAATCTCTGTAGTTCCAGTTCTAGCTCCAAGTTGTGAAACTTTTAATGATAAAATTTGGTTCTTTTCATCAGCTAGTTCCAATACTCTATCATTAAGCATAGCAATTTCTTCGATTAATTCATTCTTTTCAATTTCAATTGCTCTAAATGATGCAAATCTTCTAAACCATAAATATAATCTTACTAGTATAAATATAATTAATGAAATATTTAATACGAAAGTAAATACTATCATTACCCAAGATACAATAGTAAAGTCTCCTGAATCTGTTACTAATAAGTCAAAATATGATCTGATATTCTTTACAAATTGTAAGATTCCACCATTCCATATAACATCTCTAAAGAAAGCAATGATGTCTTGCCATATATATTTATAAAGTTCTACATAAAATCGTGAAAACTCATTCATATACTTTTCTCCTTTAGATCAAATAGTTTAATAATTTATTACTTTTTTTCTTCTAATGCTTTTAATTTTGCTTCTTCTTCAAGTTGCTTCTTAGCCATAGCAATAGCTTCTTCTTGAAGTTTTACTCTACTTTCTAATGTTTGTTGAGACTTATAATCCGCCATTACATTAACAAATTTGTATACTTCGTATACTAAGAATGCAAAACAAGGTAAAACAATAAATATAAAGAATCCAGTTCCTGATTTAAGAAACCCTACAATTCCATCAATTATTCCGCCAAGATTTTTAGTTACTTTCCCGTTCCAAACACCTACAATGTGATCTTCATAGGTCAAACCTGTATCTTGAGATGTGTTGTTATCCCCTTGAGTACCAAAATATAATTTTTCATTAATCCCCGGGCTAATTTCTACAACCCTATGTGAATTATATACAAGTTCACGAGTTCCATCTCCATCTACATCAATTAAAATTTGATAAGTAATAACATCACCAATTTCAATGTCATTAGCATCAAATTCGGTATCAACATATATTAAATCTCCCGCTTCGAATGTTGGTGCCATAGAATCTGTTTGCACAGTTAAAGCAGTCTGACCAAATATACTAGTTACACTATCATCAGTTGACGTAATAGCAACAACTGAATATATAGCTACAATTGCCAAAACTATCCAAAATATAAGGTTTGCTACTTTGAACTTCTTCTTGTTTCTCTTTTTATTTTCATTCATATATCTCTCTCCAATTCATAAATAACATAACTACTAAATTATATTATATAATATATAGGACTTTTTTTCATTATCTTTTTATAAAAAATACCGATTTATAGATGTTTTTAAGAGTTTTATCAAGAAATATCTTCTCTAAGTTTTTTAAATTTATAGCTGTGTTCAAGCAAAGTACTGATTTAGTGTAGGATACGGTTTGTAAATATCAACTGGAAACGGTTTTTTGGATATTGTATTCACGATGACAGAACTTTCATTTGAAACGATATATCGAAACGAATGTTTTTGTCTGTATTCAGGTTCGATTTGATATTTTAAGTATTTTTCGAATCGAAACCAGGAAAGATACTTTTGTAAATGTCTAGTGGACACGCCTTTGAATTTTTGAAACCATTGTTTCATCTCTCCATGAATGCCATTGAGTGTTCCTAGGTTATAAGTGTCAAGAGTATGAAATCCTGAAGGAATTTGAATGAGGGAACACTTATATTTTTTTGAGACTTCTTGATATGCGGACTTACTATCCGTAACCATCGTTCCATTCGGCTTAATTCGGTTTACTAAAGCCTTATCAAAATCTTGAATCAGGGGGTTCCCTTGTCCAATCAACTTTGTAATCATTTGATCAGACTCATCCATCGCAACCAGCACACAAACATGTTCATTGCTGATTCCGCGCTTGATGGCTGGTGTTCCTCTTTTCTTGGCTTTCCGAGGCATCAATGGGTTTTTACTGTTCTTTTTGATTCCTTTGAAGTTCAGTAAAAAATAGGTTTCATCCATTTGGATTTCTCCGGACAATCTCTCGTTTGTTTGATACTGAGTCATTACTTCCATAGCCTTATGTCGCCAATGAAAGGCTGTTGTTACAGAAATTCCGACTTTTGAAGAGATCGTTCGCAAGGATTGACCAGACATCATTTCTTCAATAAAACGATGCCATACTTGATAATTTTTCTTCGTGGATTGAACAATTGATTTTGTCGTATCGGAAAAACTTTTATGACAGTCTTTACAAACGTATTTTTGTCTCATTGTTTTTGTTTTTCCGTTTCTTACAAATGCCAATGATCCGCAATGCTGACAGTGACTTGCCTGATGAGTTCTTTCTCGATAAAGAATCCGATGCATCGCATTTGTCGCTTTGATTTCAGATGCGGACTTTTTGGATACATAATCCTTAAGTTCACCCATCTCATCAGCACAGATTGTGTTTACTAGTTCGTAGATCATTTCCAGATTGTTCATCTTACTCAGCTCCTAGACATAAAAATGTCCTTAAGCAACCAGCTCATTAGTTGTTTAAGTCGCCAAACCAAGACAATCTTCATGAGCCGGTTGATTAAGGACACTTAATCAATCAAACATTCTATTTTCTGTCTTGATTTGGCAACTATATTGTATCAAATTATTTCCATTCTATCAATTGTTTTATGAATCTCATCAGTACTTTCATTGAACACAGCTAAATTTATTAAAAACTTAGAAAACATACCCTTAAGGTAACATAACTTAGGGGTTAGCCTAAGTTATGTTTTTAATAAAATTATTAATATCTTTTTTAATTATAAATTAAGATAATGTAAATTCTAAATCAATTGTAAATGTAGCTCCCATGATGTCGTTTGTAGTATCTGCATCCCAGCCTTCAGCCCAAATATATACTGTTAATAATTCAGGAATATTAGCTGTTGCTAAAGTAGCAATAACTGTAGAAGTAGTTGCTGCTGTTATTGAAGCAGTACCTGTCATACTATTTAATCCGCCAGTAGTTGAAAAACCAGGAACTGAAGCTGTTGCCCAAGTGAATCCAGTATCTAAATCATCACCAAATACAGCTTGAGTTGAACCATCATAAGTACCAATCCAAATTGCTTGTTCCCAAATTTCTCCAGCTTCACTATCAGTGATGTCATAAGACATAACGATATCAGTGTTAGTTCCAGCAGGTTTTAGTAACCAAAATTTCAATTCAATGTATCCACCACCTGCAGTGTTTGAAGCTGCTGCTGCAGTACCTAATTCTCTACCAGCAAGAGATGTATCTGGTGTTAAGAAGTTTCCTGTTGGCTTTCTTAATGCAGTAATATCACATGATGAATAATCAGTGTCATAAACTCCACCTGTTTGATCTTCACCAGTAAGACAAGTGACAGGGCTTAATAGCCATGTTGCTAATTCTGTATCGTATTGAGTACTATCTGTGACTGTAAGAACATTTGAAAAATCATCAAGTGTCCATCCATAAGTACTATATGCTAATCCAGAATCAGTTTCCCCATCCCAAACACGCATTAATAACGCCTCTGAAGATTCTACATTAACATCAAATGAGTTAACAGTAACAACATTCGATACTGTAAACCATGCGTAAGTTGAACCTATTGTCGCAACTAATGCAAATACAAGCACGATTGCTGACATAATAACTTTTGTTTTTAAACTTTTCATTTTATTTCTCCTTTTATTTTTTTTTTTTTTTTTTTTTGTTAATAATCATCTTGTTAATACTCATAGACATCCGTCACTGAGAACTGCATGTCTAGTTTCACTCCACCACCCATGATTTCCATAGTGTGGTCAGCATCTTCACCTTCATACCAAATAATCACTGTTACTTTAATAACATCACCTGGTGCAAAAGCTGTGAATTCCTGATTCATGGCTTCGGTCTGACTGTAAAACGCTTCTGTCAAAGGCTCAAGTTGCCCTGGTGCATCGCCTTTTAGAGACTGCACTTTAGCATAAGTTGTTCCAATACCATCAATGATAACTCTTACTCTTACTGCCTGAACAGCATCTCCAGTTGTTGAAATAATGTTCATTTTAGCGCTCATGTCAATGGTTGCATCTCCAGCGTTTTCTACATAAAACGTATACGCTATATAAGACATACCATTGTTTTGACCATCTAATAGAGATATTTCCTCATCAGTAGGAATACAAACTGAACTTCCTAATTCGAAGTCCGTATATTCAGTTCCACAATAACCAGTCATACCTGTTGGATCATCTACTATTTCTGAAATTAATCTTGCTGTGTAATCCTTAGCAATATGATCTTCATACATTGTGATTCCAGCGTTCTGTGCCGGCCTATCAATGGTGAATGTGAAGTTACCTACAACTTCTCCATAATAGGATATTGCGAATATTAGAAACGTTAGTATCGCGCTTATCATAATACCAAATCGACTCGCCTTAGCAACTCTCGCGTGCCTTGATGCAATTATGACGCGCTCAGCTAACTTGATTTTTTGGCTCATTACATAAGTCGACCCCCATTTCTATTTTAATAAATGCCTTTTTTTATACATTTTCAAATTGTTTTTGAATTTTTGTAATAAAAAAAGCCATCATCTGGATTCCTGCATTTTTTTGATTTCCAATTTCGTGCACTGAAATAAGAAATAAAAAAATGCCCTCATCTTTTAAAAGATAACGGCAACTGGCTACCATCCGAAGAAGGCCCTATAGCTTTGCGTCACTAGCTTTCACTAGTTTTGCTATTTACAGACGTAGTATATAATAGTCAAGCCTATTTGTCAAGTGCATTACTTATTTTTTTTATTTTTTTAGCTGTGTTCAAGCAAAGTACTGATGAGATTCATAAAACAATTGATAGAATAGGAATAATTTGATACAATAGA
>JAEIOE010000094.1 GCA_016342455.1 Mycoplasmatota bacterium
AGGCGTATGAACGTGAGGAAAAATTTAACAAATACTTAAACTCTATCATTTTCGCATAACAACTGCGTAAGTCGGGTGGAATTACAATGTCCACTACATCTTCCAATATTATTAATGTTTATGGATATGTAAAATTTACTGATACTCAAAACGGCATACACCCTGCTGTAGGCATGAAAGTCACGCTTTATGATGAGGATTTGTTCGGTATAAGACAAACTTTAGCGGTCACTTATACGTCGAGTACTGGACTATATTGGTTTAGTGTCGAAAATGATACATCAATCTTTGAGAATGGTTATGATATAATTGTTGAAATCAAGCTTATGAATGATCAAGTTCAGGTTCAGGATCTATTTCAAGTTCATGAATATGAGTATGGGCCATATCAAAACGTTACTACTCCATATACATATATCTCCCATACTTTTCAGAATGACGAATTAGGAGAAGCTGTAAATCTTTACCAAGCCGCTTTATTGGGGTTTGAGTATGTAGAACAGGTTGATAACGAAGATATTAATGATTATGCTTATCTTGGGATAGAATACCCTTATGGAGAAACTACTTGTTGGTATAACCCATTGACTGCGGACATATATATAGGAAGCGATGGGATAGACAACTATATGTGGGACACACTATTACATGAGTTTGGCCATTATGTTGCAGATCAAAATGATTTTACAGGTTTTTGGCCAGCATCGCATGGGTGCGAAATGAATTTAATACATGAATTTGGAAAAACTATAGGTATGATACTTGCTTGGTCGGAAGGTTGGGCTCATTATTTTTCTGTCATTAGTCAACTAGAAACCAACGCCTCAAGTTTGAACATCCCTAACGTTGGAGATACTGATAAAGGGACATATGATTTAGAAAATGTAAATAACTCTGGTTATTTAATGGGTGAAGGAAATGAATATGTAATTGCAATGTTATTGTATGATATTGCTGATTTAAATGATGATGGAGCAGATGATATAGATTGGGGAGACGACGTTTTATTTGACTACTTAGAAACCGTAGTTGAGGACATTCATAATATTGATCCAAGTCATCATTTAGAGTATTTTTGTGATTTCTATAACACTTTAAACATAATGCCATATGATACTGAATTCGGTCCTTTAATGACGTATTATAAAATATCTGTCGAATTACTTGGTCCATCATATGTCTCTTATGAGTGTCCAACATTTAGTTGGAATCCTCAAGGAGGTATAACTTACAACATAAACAATGATTTTACTTTGTATATAATGAGTTCAACAGGAAATCAGATATTAAGCCCTATTTATGTTGGAAATATGACATCTTATACATTGAGTGTGAGTCAATGGAATACGGTCTTAGCCTATGGGACATCCAGCATAAAATGGAATGTAAGCGCAAAACAAACAGATGGTATTGACACAGGTCCATACTATGCTGAAAGACTCAGTTGCAATATGCCTACTCAAACGACACTTATTAACTTCCATGAAATATCTGGCAATATTCCTTTTGCAGGTTATTATAAGTGGTATAAGTTTACGGCCATTTCAACGGGTATATACACTTTTGAATCTTCAGGATTTACTGATACATACGCTGAATTTTTTAACAAACCGGTTGCAGCCACAAGTATTAGCGGTAGACTCTATTATGACAATGATAGTGGTGTGGGGTTGAATTTCAGCAAAAATGTTTCTATGTATCAGGGACAAACAATTTATTTGAGAGTTAGAGGAGATGGTTGGACAGAAACTGGCAGTTACTATATTGAAGTAACTGGTGGCTTCGGCGGTTTTGAATTATTTCAATTTTAGCTTTCCAATGATTTACACCATAAAAAGAACTGGTGAAACAACGTAATATATGAAACTTCACAAATCGTAAAATATAAGTAGTTATCGAGCATGTTTAACATGCTCGATTTTTCAATAGAAATCTTTCGAAACAAAATTCCCTGACTACCATACTTAATTATATTTATAATTAAGTATGGCGAAAAAGTAAATATCATAAAGCATAGCGAGAGGTCTAAGCTTTTTTCTTGTTGAAAAATAGAGAGAAGTAATACTATGGAAATTCTAAACCAAATCCAATACAAAAAAAACTGCTTAATGATAGGGAGTTAACAACGTTCATATACATACTTACCAGGTTACAGATCATCAGTTTTTTTTTACGAAATCAAATAAGAAGATAACTCTAGACAGAAAGAAGTCTATCAGCACTGTTGAAAAACACTTAAACAAACTGAAAAAAGTCGGCTTGATTCATAGAAAAAATTTAATACGATTTAATAACTTCATTCTTCAGGGGGAGACAAAATTAAGAGAAATTACTATTCCAAAAGAAGTTGTTGATCCTAAAATGCTAGCTCAAATGAAAACGTAAAGAAACAACAACATTCTAGCTATGATAGTTACTCTGGAAGCTACTACCCTAGCTGCAAAGAATATGAGAGAAAATATTTATTTTACTGGTAAACTATAAAAATCTTAATGTTACTTCAATTTTATTTTCTATTTTTTCAATTATATTTCTTGTTTTATCGAATTTAGTTCTAAAATTTGGTTTTGCTCCCGAAACCTTTTGTAAATATTATAAAACAAGTGGCGTTTTAAACCACTTGTTTTTTTATATTCTATATTTGACTTGGAAAATATTGGTTAAAGTCCTTTTTTGTTTTTTTTACAGACATATGCAAATATATATCTGTTGTTTTACTGCTCGCATGCCCAAGTAAATTTTGTATGCTGATAATTGGTGCGTTGTTCTCTACTAATAGCGTAGCCATGGTATGTCGTAGCATATGAGGACTGTATTGATATAGTTTCAAAGTCTTTTTCACGTATTTGAAGATACTACTTACATTTTCAGCAGTTAAAGGCTCATTTTTCTTAAAATTATAAAAAAAGTATTCTCGTTTTGGCTTTAGTTCTATATATTTTTTCAATAACTCAGTTACTCTATTATTATAAAAGACTAACCTAGGTCTATTATTCTTTGTATGATTTAGATATATACAATAATTCTCTAGATCAATCTCTCTAATTTTAATATTTATTAGTTCACTTCTTCTAGAACCAGTATAAAGCAATAAATAGAATACTAGATAACTTGTTAAATTCACTGGTTTTTCTAAGTCCTTTGATTTATAGTAATTAATTAATCTTCTGAGTTGCTCCATATTTAGTAAATTAAAGCTTTTTCTCTTAAAACTAATCTTTTTGAATTTTTCAAATATAGGTATTCTTATATCTTTAAATCTTAAAATTGCTCTTAATAAAATAATTTCTTTATTTATTGTATTTATCGAGTTTTTTAATATTTTCTTGTAAGCAATGAAATTCATTACAAAATCATCTTTTATTTGTTCAGTTGTAGAGACATTGATTTTATCAAAGTAACGTCTTAAAACATTAATATGAGATTTACAATAGTTATAATCTCCATTTGAGCTAAAATATTTTTTATATTCTTCATATTTTTTCAATATTTCATTAATTTTCATTTTTTACTATTCCTCTCTTTCGAGTAATAGTGCATTGTTGTATTTATATTAAAAAATAATTTATAGTCATATTTTATGGGCTTTTATTGTCTTTATAATTCTGTTCATTATTAAAACGACTAATAATGCTCGATATTTCATTAATTATTTTTTGCATAAAAAACTCCTTTCCAAGTCTGAAATTGGCGGTTTAATGAACGTTTCGATTGTCATCTTAGGACCGATGGACTGAAAATCCATGTGTCGCCAGTTCAATTCTGGCCCGAACCACCATTAAGATAGAAATGAAGCCATTTTATGGCTTTTTTTATTTTTTAATAGGAAATTGTATTTGAAAAAATGAAATAAAGAAAAACTAGAAAAAGCCTACGAGAGTAGGTTAG
>JAEIOE010000095.1 GCA_016342455.1 Mycoplasmatota bacterium
AGGCGAGGATTTTTTTCTTCAGACAGCTGTCCGTTTTGCTCCGGAATCGCTGTCCGGATTCACCGGAATATGCAGTGAGCAAATAACTAATGGTAATAATAATGAAATAGACAGAATTCTTCAAAGTGGATTTAACCCGCAAATAAAGGATGATTCAACTTATTTGAATCCATTTATACTAGCAGCTAAGGTAGGCAATGTCGAATTAGTAGATAGATTTGTCAATTTGGGTTTCGATGTAAATTCAAAAGGTCATACTTCAACTGCAATTTTTGAAGCAATAACGAATCTTAATTTCGAATTAGTTGATTATCTGTTAAAGAGAGGAGCGAATATTAATCTAGGTTCATGGATAGAGGGAGAAACTGCCGCAATGGTATTGATAACTAAATTACATGACAAAAATAATAGAACTTCTTACGATAGAAACACTATTTTAAGAATGTTGGAAAAAATAATTGAAAACGATTATGATTTAGATTCAGGAGCCTGGTATGGTAATCCTCTATATGAAAGTATTACTAAAAATGATTATGAGATTACAGAATTGTTATTAAAAAATGGTGCAGATCCGTACTATATTCAATCTGAATCAAATATGAACTTAATAGAGATAGCATATAGTGAAAATCAGGAATTAGGACAATTACTTGAAAAATATGCAAGCTTTTGATAATCACGATTGACTGTATTGGTTATACTTAGCAGTTGAACAAATGAATATGGAAGAGACCAGACCTGGCTCCGCCGTACGGTCTGGTCGAAGAGGCGGAAACACTGCTTATAACAGCGGTTATATGCTTCGCCCATACGGGCTCGGCCTGCGGCACATTTGGCTTCGCCAAACGTCATATAACCGCGGAACGTTAGATGCAATTTCTTTCTTGGTTGGAATTCTTTAAGGAAGAGCCCGCCGTCCATGGCGGGCATGAGGAATTTATAATAATATTTGTTTATATCAGCTGGTAAGAATATAATATTAGATAAAAGTAAAAGTGTAGTTTTAATGGGAGTTGTATTAAATAATGAACGATTCAGATGATTATGAACTACTTGTAGATATTGAAGAAGAAGATTTTTTTAAACGTTATAATGAAATCACTGAAAATATGAGAAAGTGTGGTAAATGGTATTTCCTTAAAAAATGTTATAAAGGAAGCATCCCTTCAGATTTTTCAAACTCGGAATTTCAAGAGGTGTCAGGCCTCTTACATCTTTGTCTTGGGCGAAGTAGTTTTTATGATAAGTATTTAGAAGAGATGATGATGAAATATAATCATAAAGTATACCAAAGTGATTATATGGTATGGATAAATCCGAGTGATCCATACGAATCTTTAAACTTCTATATAGAAACTGCTGAAATAATTGAATTTAGTCTTGAAGGTCTTTCATTTGCAGATATTAAGATAGCAAAAGATGCCGGATGTCGGGTTTCAAATCGTCGAGAGCTTGGTACTAACTATATGACAATTTGGGAACTAAACCAAATAATGTACTCAGAATCAATCTATAAAACCAATTTTCATTTGCTGGGAAATATCACGTTCGATGAGGCCCAGGAGCTATTTGGCGACAAAATACCAAAGCAACAGATTATTTTATATAAGGAAAAGGATTTAGAATTAAATAATTTAATGGCACCACCTTGGCTGATTTATCCAAATTTAAGTAGATTCAGTATGGGATGGAGAATGGGATATGGTGAATCCTACATTGACAGTTTTTTTGAATGGTTTCCAAGATTAAATCTTAATGCTCAAAATAAATATACTGAATTATTTCCTGAGCCTAAAAGTTGGTTAGGCTGGTATAAAAATGATATTACAGAAAGAATTAAAGAAAAGTTTTTTGATGAAGGTGTTTTAATATGGAAATCTAATTATTCGGTTCAATATGTACAAAAAGAGTTAGAGAATACACGAAGAATGGAATTTTTATTTTTCTGGGGACACGAGAAATTAAAAGATGGAGAAATCACAAAATCATGTTTGAGTCAGTGGTGGAAATCAAAATTTAGTATTGATACCTATACCTATTGTTGTATGGAACAATATCTGATGGCATCAAAAGCTAGGCTTTTCAATGATGAAAAAACTTTAGAGAAAATAATGAAAAGTTCTAATCCAAAGAAAATTAAAGCGTTAGGACGAAGAGTTAAAAATTTTAAAGAAGAGATTTGGAAAGATAGAAGATATTCAATCATTGTGAATGGTAATTTATCGAAGTTTCTTCAAAATCAAAAATTATTGAATTATTTATTAGATACTCAAGATAAAATCTTAGTAGAAGCAAACCCATACGACAAAATTGGGGGAGTTGGTATGGCTGCTGATAATAATAAAATTATTAATCCATTGAATTGGAAAGGTGAAAATTTAATTGGTTTTGCTCTAATGGATGTAAGAGACGAATTAAGGCATATATGCAAAAACTATAAATTACTAAACCTATAAACATTATATGAAACCTTAATTGAACTTTAATGTGTAGTAAGAAATTGGAGTGCATAACTATTATCATGATTCTGAAGGAGAAAGAGAAGGGAAATATAGAGAAATTGGTTGCACTGTAAAATACATCCATGTATTTTACAAATTTATATTTTAACCAACCAAGAAAGAAACGGCATCTAACAAAGGTTAAGCGGTTCGGCCATACGGCCTCACCCAAACTGAAGCTTACGAAGAAGTAGAGCAGGGACAGTCGGTTTTGCGCATTCGCAAAACACTCCTTTGGTTGCGCATCAGCTTCGCTTAACCCGGGCCGTTATGTGCAATGAGTCCGACAAGAGGAAGACGCCCGGACCTCCGGCCGACGGGCGAAGGGATGAATAAGCTTATATGATTTATCATGTTGTATTGCAACTATAAAGTGAATGGTATGATGTTTCAATAAGATTGATAATTTTATAATTTTTAAACATATGAAATTGGAGAGTATATGAAAATTTTATTTCAAGATCTTATCACCGAAGTTAAAGAAATATATAATTTTAAAAAAACGTTATTGTATATTGTTTTAGGAGTTAATTTAATTAGAGCTGGAATTACAAAATTTTGGATATTTCCAAAAATTTTTTCGAATAGATATGGAGAAATAGATCAAAATTATTCAATTCTCTATATGTTATTAATAATAATTAGTCTTTTTCTGAATTTATACTTTAGACAATATATAGTTTCTAATAAAGATTCTATAATACTATCTAAAAAAAGATTTCTTAAAATATTTAAAGAAATACCCAATATGTTTATGACAGCATTATTTGCTTTGGTAAGAAATTTACCATATTTTTTTCTGGCGATTGGAATAAGTATACCGTTTATTATTTTGGCTCGTCACACAAATTTGAAATAAAAAATGATAAAAACATACGCTAACTTCTGATATTATAGGGAGTTACCACACCACCTATAAAGGAAGAAAGCGTATGTTGGTAAAAACTATAGCACGAAAGACCTTAGGACTCAAGAATCACAAGATTGATAAAGTAAAAGAAACCCCGGAAGGAACAATAGAAATCTATATTAGCCATAAAAAAAGACGATTATTGCCTTGTAAGAATGATGATGGAAAATACAAAGTAGTAGATAATCTTCCGGAAAGAAGGTGGTGTTGACTCCCGCACAGGAATTAAGATTTAAGCTCATTTATCCCGAAATATAATTGTGTGAAAGAATTCCAAAGGGGAGAATAGCCCGGGAAAGGGTGAATAGGTTGCTCGCCCCTATATGTCAACATAGTTGAAGCATCAACTTTTTAAGGAGATATTCAATTATGAGATACAGTTTAGGGTTCAGA
>JAEIOE010000012.1 GCA_016342455.1 Mycoplasmatota bacterium
CTCTTTTTTTATTAAAATGAAGAGTATAAAAATAAGAAAAAAGTAGGTCAAAATACAAACTTTTGACACTACCTATTAACACCCAGGAGGTATTTATGAATTTAGAACTACTACATGATTTCTATAAAAAGAATAATTTATCAGAAAACGATTATTTTGAAGCAAAGTCTCAAATAAGTTCTTTAAATGAAGTAGCTACAAAGGATATTGATACAATTGATGTTTTGACACTAGATAAATTAATTGTTTATTTAGTTCAGGAAGAAAAAAATACAGTTCAGTCTTTTGTAGTGATGATGAGATACTTTAGAGTAATTGATAGAAAAGACTTGTTTATACACTTAACAAAATATACAGGTATGCTAGGTGTAATTGATAATATTATAGATAGATTAGAAAAACTACATGGAAAAGAATTTGCTAAGCAAATATTAGGTAATTATCAAGCACCATATTTAGGGGTAAGTCCATATGAATTGCCTAATTACGCAAAAAATCTAGTTGAACTTTTAGAAAAAAACCTTAAGAAAGAAGAAGTAAATAAGGTTTTAGCTGGCAATAATCATGGTATTCCAGAAAAATCATTATTACCTGAAAAGATAGAGTATGAGAATTCAAAGTCTTTAGAAGAATACTTAAAAGGAAGACATGATAGAAAAATCTTAGAATTAGAAAAGCATCTAAAAGAAAATACAGTTTGGTTTGAACAAATCATAACTAAGGAAGTAATTGATTTTGTAAAAAGTAATCAGGAAGTACTATCTGCTAAGTTAGTTGGAGATAAGTTATATGTAACTAAGATACCTTATGATACGCTAAGTTACCTTAATGAGATAGATAAAACAAGAAAGAGATATTTTGCTTGTCATTGTCCTTTTGCAAGAGAAGCAATAAAAGCAGGTCGGCCAGATTTATCAAAACGATTTTGTTATTGCTCCGCAGGTTTTGCAAAATACCCATTTGAAGTGATTCTCGGCCAAAATTTGGATGTTTCTGTAATCGATACGGTTTTGGGAGAAAATCATTTATGTCAATTTGTTATTGACTTAAAAAATGTCGATTTTAAAAGGTAGATTTCTTGCTTTATATTGTTAAAATAACATAGTTATGATAGAATAAGTTGTATTAATTAGGAGGAGATTTGATTATGAAGAAAAAATTATTATCTATAGCATTACTCGTAGTAATGGTATTTACATTTGCAAGTTGTGATATACTCTCTACAATTTTAGCCGCGAAAGGTTTTTACGAAGAATATCAAGAGTATTCAGGAGTGTATGAAAATGCAACTCAAATGACAATAGAAACAGAAATTGATTTAACAATTATAGATACTACAGTTGTTGACACATTAGAAGAAATTCATTCAAGAGTTTACTTAATATTAGACAAAGAATCTGACTTCTTATATGTGGAACAAGAACTATATGATATAGCTAAAACAAGCGTTTATGAAGATGCTGAAGACCTATATGTAGAGTATATAATAGGTGAAGGAGATATCGTTACTGCAACTATTCCAGTAGAAGCGGATCGTTTTGATGCAAACATGAATGCAAATATCTTAAATGATAATTTCAGCTATGAATCTGTTTCAAACGAAAACATTATTGCTGACCATACATATTCATTTGATGTAAACCTAAATCAAGCAGTTAACTTAGATGAACTTGGTGGTTTCGTAGATCAATTAGCTTTATTTGGTGGAGACTTATCATCGTTTGATAATGCAATTGCTCATGTAGAAATATCATTTACATCTCAAGATTCTGTAATTGATGTTACAGCTACAGTAGATGACTACACTATTACATTTGCAGATGAAACTTATATTACTTTAGATTTAGTAAATCATACAGTATTATCTGTTCCTGAAACATTTGAAATGCCTAATGTATTTGCAGCACCTTATCAATTTGTAGCTCCAGCAGATATCTTATTAGCTAGAAGAGCTTATACAGTTGATGAAACTATTGTTTATCCAGCAGTATCTGGAACAAACGGATATTCTAAACTTGTGTTACCAGCAGGAACTTATGCCTTAGAAACTGATAGTGTTGGCTTATTCACATATACACTATTTGAAGCAGACGGAGTTACAGCTGTCGATATGACATCAGGTGAATTGGTATTGACTGAAGAAACAACTTTATACTTATACTTAATGCCTACTGCAGATTTCACAACGGATTTAGTATTTGTGTCTACTGCAGAACCAGTTGAAACAACTACAGAAGCTCCAGTTACTACGGAAGAACCTGTAACGACTACAGCAGAATAATTTTTAACAAAAATATAAAAGAAAAAGCCTAAATTTAGGCTTTTTTTCTTTGCGTAATCATTCAGATTTCAAGTTTAAAACACTTTAATTCATTCTCTTCATCCTGGATTTGATTGAATCCCATCTTCTTAAGATAATTCTCATGTTTTTCACTGTTAGTGTAAGTAATTAAACTAGTGATTCCTTTTTTAGAAAATATCTCTTTATTATGTTTGAAAATATATTCTCCCATTTGAAAATCTCTATAAATTGGAACTACATAATCAAAGTCAATTCTTAAAGTATTATCATTCACCTTAGAGCCAACAAACAATCCAGCAGGTACTACATTTCTAAGAATATAGAAACTAATATCTGATTTATCAATTTCAATTGTTGATGTATCAAAGAATTTAGCGATATCTTCTTTGTAATAATCTAAAAAATTATCCAAATAAACCGAATTTTTATCTATTGGTAAGGTTTTAAAGTAATCACTCGTTTTATACATTTTGTATAGATAGTAAAGATTGATTAAAACTGTTGAAAAATTTAATAACGCTACTGGAATAGAATCAATTAGGATACCATATACTGCGTAGGCTACCCCTCCTAACAAGTTGATCCATCTGAATTTTCTAGGAGAACTCATTAATATTGACACTAAAATTGTTATTGATGCTGCATAACCTAAATATTCGTAAAACATCTAACCACCTCCATAGAATTTTACAAGATAGTATAACACATTATTGTAAATTTTATAATAAAAATAACTTGTTAATTGTCGTAATTTGTAATGAAATCTTTAGAAAAGCGGAGTAACTGTAGAAAATAGAGCTTCTATAATATATTTTCTAATTATCTTGACAACGCTTTCAGCGAATGATAGAATATCTATATATATGATAGACTGACTATCAAGGAGTGATTTAGTGAAAACCTTACAGCAAGCAAAATATGATTTAGTCCTTTCAAGCATCAAACCTTTAATGCTTGAAAATGGAATTGTGAATTTAAAGATTTCAGATATTGCAAAAGAAATCGAAGTAGGAGAAGCAACTATTTATAGATATTTTGGATCTAAGACAAATATTGTTATTGAAGTTGGTGTTTCTCTATGGGAAGATATCTTCAAAGAAATTAATAATCTTAAAACAAAAGAAACAGGCTATGCCTCAGTAAAAGGCTTCTTCAATTTCTTTTTGGATGGTTATAAAAACAATAGAGAAGTTTTTACGTTTTTAGATGAATTTGATTCTCTAATGGTGAAAGAGAAAGTGTCAAAAGAAGCCTTACAAGACTATGATTTAGCTTTATACAATGTTAAAAGTCTTTATGATGGATTCTTTAGTAAAGGCTTAGCGGATAATACAATTAAGAAAGATATAAACCCGGATGAGTTCTATTACACTACAACACATATGATATTAGGCATTTGCAAAAGACTAGCTGCTATAGGGGCTATTCTTAGCTCAGATGATTTAGTACAAGATGTTATCCAAATCAAATTGGGTATTGATATTTGTATGCAATATATAAAAAATTGAAAGAGAGATTATTAAATGAAGAAAATTACTAAGAAGAAAATGTGGGTATTCGCACTAGGACAATTCGGTTGGGCGATACTTGGAGGAATCATTACGAACTGGTTAGTTTATTTCTATGCGCCAGAACAAGAAACAATCAATCTAGGACATAAACTATATCTTACTCAAGGTGCGGTGGTGTTTGGAGTATTTACGATTGTTGGTTTAGTTACGATGGGCTCTAGAATATTTGATGCTTTTACAGATCCATTAATAGCTACAGTTTCAGACAAGTCAAGACATCGTCTTGGTAGAAGAATACCATTCTTGAGATACGCTGCTTTTCCTTTTGCGTTAGTTACAGTTTTAGTATTTGTATTACCTACTGATGGAATCAGTATGTTAAACAATGTTTGGTTCACAGTGATGTTATTATTATTCTATTTATTTATGACAATGTACTGTACACCATTTAATGCTTTAATTCCAGAACTTGGAAAAACACAAGATGATAAAATCAATATTTCTACTTATATTTCAATTACCTTTATTCTAGGTACAGCCCTAGCATATTCATCTCCATTTATATGGGATATGTTAATTGGATCAGGAATAGAAAGAATGACAGCGATTAGAATCACATTTGGTATGTTAGCATTTATTGCTTTATTACTTATGTGGGTTCCAGCATTTTTCATTAAAGAATCTGATTATACAGATACAACACCATCAAATACAGATACATTTAAATCATTAACAAAAACATTTAAAAACAAAAGTTTCCAAACTTTTGTCGCATCAGATATATTCTATTGGATAGCTTTAACCTTATTCCAAACAGGATTGCCTTTCTTTGTAACTACATTACTAGGGTTAGAAGAAACAATGGTTACTATGTACTTCTTAGTAATGACTGTAACATCTTTCCTATTCTATATGCCTGTTAATGCATTGGCTAAGAAAATTGGTAAGAAGAAGTTAGTTGTTGTTGGCTTTAGTGCTTTTGCTTTGGTATTTGCATTCTCAATGTTTATTGGTCTTTATGGTTTCTCAGTCGTTGCACAAGGATACATAATGGCAATAGCTGCGGCTATCCCTATGGCTATCTTAGGTATTTTACCTCAAGCAATTGTTGCTGATATTGCACAAGCAGACGCTTTAACTACTGGTGAAAATCGTGGTGGTATGTTCTATGCAGCGAGAACTTTCTCATTTAAACTAGGACAAGCAGTTTCAATGTTGATATTTACAAGTTTAGCTACTATCGGAGCTGGGTCAGGATTAGGATACAGAGTTGCACTAGGTTTTGCTGTATTATTTACATTAATAGGAGCGCTTATTCTTACAAGATATAACGAAAAGAAAGTATTAGAAATATTGGAAGTGAAATAATGGATAGAACGAGTATTATTTTTGGAAATAAGATAGATAGTAAAACAGTGAAGAAAGCAAATAAATCAAAAGCTAAATTCTTGAAAAAATTTGGTGATGATTCAGATAAACTATATCATTTGGCTTTACAAGATATTGATAGCTTACAGGCTATCAATGTCTCTAACTTAGTTAGTAGTGATAAGCCATTAACATTACCTGAAAAATCACTAATTGTTGGTAATATTAGAATGGGATTTGGACACTATAGAATCGCTATCGCAATTGCTAGTTGTGCAAATGCTTTAGGCTATAAACCATTATGGTTTGATTTATCAAGTTATCCAGCCTCAACAGGTTCTAAAATAATTAAACATCAAAATGATTTATATAGTATGGGAAGTCGTTGGTCTCAAAAATATAAACTCTTTAATAAACTATATTGGGAACCTTTAAATAGTGAAGGCTTTAGAAAGATTGAATATAATGCAATCGATCAAAAAAACGCAGAAATATTTACTCCTTTATTAAATGACTTTCCAAAAGACATACCATATATTGGAACACATGTATGGCCAACACAAGCAGCTGTGCATGCAGGGCTTACAAAGGTAGTAAATGTCATTCCAGATAACTGGCCAATGGCACTGCATTTATCAGAGGGAAGTATTCATACAGTACAAACTCCTTTTGCCTATTTAGGTTATAAAATGTTGCACGGTTTCTCAAAAACTAAATTAAAGGAAATGCCTGAAGGTAGCCTTTTCGAAACGGGTTACTATATCGATGATGAATTAGTGAGCAACATAGAATTAGATACTGCAAATAGACTTGCTAGACTAGAAAAGGGTACAGCCTTAAGAATTCTGTTACCGGTAGGTGGAGCCGGGGCAGGTAAAGAAATATTTAAGGGAATGATTGAGTATTTATTACCATATATTAAAGATGGTAAAGTACAGTTATTTTTAAATTTTGGAGATCATTTAAATGTTTGGAAATATCTTACAAATAGTATAACAGTTCTAGATTCTTTAACAGAAAAGGTCTTTAATGATTATAGTAGTTATAAAGAAATGGTTAAAAATGTGGATGCATTAGATAAAGGTATTTATGCAATCTATCATGAAGATATATTTGAAGCTGTATACTCTACGAATTTAATTATGAGATATATGGATGTTTTAGCTACAAAGCCTTCTGAACTTGCATATTATCCAATTCCTAAATTTTTTACTAAAAGAGTAGGTGGCCATGAAGCTTATGGAGCCTTGCACTCTAGTGAAATTGGTGATGGTACATTTGAATGTGATACATTACAAGAAATAGAAGGTATGCTAAATACATTGATTAATCAAAAAGATGTTCTACAATCAATGAATAACAATATCTTAAAGTTACATAAAATGAAACGCTACAACGGAGCTTATGAAGCAGTAAAATTAGCTACAAAATCAAAATAAATTGAAGAGGTTTTTATAACCTCTTTTTTATTATTTGAAAAATAGTTCGAAATCGTACAATAACTATTGACAAATATTTTTCTTCGTTGTATAATATGTTCGAATTCGAACTATAAGGAGGAATTTAAAAATGAAAAAAATGAATTATATGGAATTTGAAAAGTTCCACAAAGATCTAAGAAAAGGTTTTAAACCAAGTACTCATATTAGAGTAAACCCTAGTGAAGTTGCTTTATTGAAATCTTTAGAGAAAGAACCTAATATGCCTTTTAAGTTTTATGGAAGACATTTAAAATTAGAAAAAAGTTCATTCTCCTATGTTGTTGAATTGTTAGAAGTGAAAGAATTGATTACTAAATCAGAAGATCCAGAAGATAGAAGAAGAAAATCACTTGAGTTAACAGAAAAAGGAAAAGCGTTGGTTGAAGAACTAAATGAAGAATTTGATAAATATTTGGAAAAGAGATTTGAACATTTTTCTAAAGAAGATTTAGAAGACTTAGGAAAAGCATACGAAATTATTAAAAGGTTGAATAAGGTTTTAGAACAATCTCGTCCAAAAAGACATGAAGATGATGATCGTCCAGAACATCCAAGACAGCCAGAACACAGAAAACCTAGAGACTAAATTTAGAAGAGCTTATTTAAGCTCTTTTTTATTGTTTTCTTTTAAAAACGATATAAATGAGTATAATGAATAGTAAGGAGTTGATGTAAATGGAGCACATTGTAAAAAGAATTCAGCCGCTTTTAGATGAGCATGGTTCACTATCTGAACCAGGATATGCGTTAAAACCGGTTTTTGATTATAATCGTAAGATGATAAAAGCTAGTAAGTGGAGAATTAAGGAATGGGATTACTACGCTTGTATTAATGATGACTTTGCCTTTTCTTTTACGGTAGCTGATTTAGGATATTTGGGAATGTGTACCGCTAGTTTTCTGGATTTTAAGACAGGGAAAGAAACTAAAAAAACAATCATGAAACCTTTTGTTTTCGGTAGATTTAAACTACCTAATTTTTCGGATTCTGGTAACACAGTAGTAATAGATAAATCAAATAGTTTTCAATTTATTGTAAATAAAGATAGTAAAGTGATAAAGGTATCTGTAAAAAACTTTACAAAAGGAGTAGATTTAATCGCTGACTTGACACTAATTGATTATAAGGATGATCGAATGCTGATAGCGACACCTTGGAAAGAAAACAAGAAAGCATTCTATTACAATCAAAAGATTAATTGTATGCCAACTAGTGGAACAGTACAAATAGGGGAAAAAGAGTATATCTTTGATAAAAGCAAACACTTTTCCGTTTTAGATTGGGGAAGAGGTGTTTGGACTTATAAGAATACTTGGTACTGGGGAAGTCTATCCGGACTTGTAAAAGGAAAAAGATTTGGTTTCAATATAGGTTATGGTTTTGGAGATACATCCGCTGCCTCTGAGAATATGATATTTTATGATGGGGTTGCTCATAAGTTTAAACATATTGAATTTATCATAGATGAAGCAGATATGTTAAAACCCTGGAAGTTTCAATCTAATGATAAACGAATGAAACTAACAATGACACCAATGCTCGATAGAGTAGATCATACGAACCTATTAATCATAAAGAATTACGGACATCAAGTATTTGGTAAGTTTAATGGCTATGTAATCTTAGATGACGGAACTAAATTAGTAATTAAGGATTTAATTGGCTTTGCTGAAAAAATCATGAATCAGTACTAAAACACTATATATACCAAAGCGACCATTCAAAAATGGTCGCTTTTTACATTACATTTTCACTAAAAAAATAACGTAAAAAAGTTTTCGTTAAAAATCCTTGCAAAGATAATATAAAAGCGTTATTATATAGGTGAATAAATATTCATATTTTGAGAGTGAAACTTTCATTAAGGATATATAGAATGTGGAGATGATTTTATGGAGTTCGGATTTAAGAAGGAACACGATCTTTTAAAACAAATGTTAACAGAATTTACGGAAAAAGAAGTGTATCCATTTGCAGCGGAAATTGATGATCAAGAAAGATTCCCAGTTGAAACCTTAGAAAAAATGGTTGCGGCAGGAATCATGGGTATTCCTATCCCTACCGAATACGGTGGAGAAGGCGGAGACTATATGGGTTATATTTTAGCGGTAGAAGAAATTTCTAAAGCTTGTGCAACTACGGGAGTTGTATTATCAGCTCATACTAGTTTGTGCTGTGCACCAATATACGAGTATGGTACAGAAGAACAAAAACAAAAATATTTAGTGCCATTAGCAAAAGGAGAAAAGCTCGGAGCTTTTGCCTTAACAGAACCAAACGCAGGTACAGATGCTTCTAGACAAGAGACAGTAGCTTTACCAGATGGTGATGATTTCATTATTAATGGTTCAAAAATCTTTATTACAAATGCGGGTTACGCAGATGTTTATATTATTATGGCAATGACAGATAAAGCAGCTGGTACAAGAGGGATTACAGCTTTTATAGTTGACGCAGACTCAAAAGGTTTCACGGTTGGACCAAAAGAAAAGAAAATGGGAATTAGAGGTTCATCTACTTGTGAATTAATTTTTGATAACGTGCGTGTACCAAAAGAAAATATCTTAGGAAAATTAGGATACGGATTTAAAATAGCGATGAAGACCTTAGATGGCGGTAGAATCGGTATTGCTGCTCAAGCAATTGGTATTGCTGAAGGTGCATTAAATGAAACGATTAAATATGTCAAAGAACGTAAACAATTTGGTAGACCAATCTCAGCTTTTCAGAACACACAATTTGAACTTGCAAATATGGCAACTAAAATTGATGCTGGTAGAATGCTTTTATACAGAGCTGCTTATAAGAAGGATTTAAAAGAACCTATCTCATCAGATGCAGCTATGGCTAAACTATATTGTTCTGAAGTCGCAATGGAAGTTACTTCTAAAGCGGTTCAGTTACATGGGGGTTATGGTTATTCTAGAGAATATCCAATTGAAAGAATGATGCGTGATGCTAAAATCACGGAAATATATGAAGGAACTTCAGAAGTCCAAAAAATGGTTATTTCTGCAAGTTTATTGAAGTAGGTGTAATGATGAAAATAATAGTATGTGTAAAACAAGTTCCAGACACTTCAGAAGTAAGAATTGATCAAAAAACAGGAACGATGATTCGTGAAGGGGTTAAATCAATTATTAACCCAGACGATTTAAGTGGATTAGAAGCTGCTTTAAGAATTAAAGATAAGAATAATGCTGAAGTAATCGCATTATCAATGGGACCTAAACAAGCAGACAATGCTTTAAGAGAATGTTTAGCGATGGGTGTTGATAGAGCAATACTTTTATCAGATAGAGCCTTTGCTGGAGCGGACACATGGGTTACTAGCCTTGTATTATCAAAAGCCGTTGAATTATTAAGTCCAGACTTAGTAATTTGTGGTCGACAAGCAATTGATGGAGATACAGCACAAGTAGGTCCACAAATCGCTGAACACTTAAATTTACCTAGCGTTGCTTATGTTAGTGATATTAAATTAGAATCAAATGAATCTTTAGTAGTAAAAAGAATGTTTGAAGATGGGTACCAAAGCATCAGAGTAAAAACTCCCTGTTTATTAACGGTATTAAAAGAAATAAATGAAGCTAGATATATGAGAGTATCTAGAATCTACAATGCATATAAAGCTGATTTAGTAGAATTATGGGATAATTCAACACTTGGATTTGATCCATTAGTATTAGGTTTAAAAGGTTCTCCAACTAAAGTGAAGAAGTCATATACAAAAGGTGTTAAAACCGCAGGTAAGGTATTTGATGTTCCACCAAAAGAAGCAGCTAGAATTATAGCTGACAAATTAAAAGAAAACTATATTTTGTAGGAGGCCCATGATGAAAAACAATAAAAATGTATTAGTATATGTAGAACAAAGACATGGAGCTATCGAAAATGTATCTATCGAATTACTTGGAATCGGAAAAACCTTAGCTGACAAATTAAATGGAGACTTATACGCTTGTATCATTGGAAATGATATTGAAAACCAAAGTAACGAAATTGGATATTTCGGTGCGAAAAAAGTTTATGTAGTAGATAATCCTATCTTAGAAAACTATATAAACGAAAGCTATACAAAATCATTAACGAAAGTAATTAATGTAACAAAACCAGAAGTAGTACTTGTAGGTGCTACAGCTTTAGGTAGAGATTTAGCACCTAGAGTATCATCTAGATTACATACAGGATTAACAGCGGATTGTACAAGTTTAGATATCGACTTGGAAACAAACAATCTATTAATGACAAGACCTGCATTTGGTGGAAACTTAATGGCTACTATCGTTTGCCCTGACCATCGTCCTCAAATGTCTACTGTAAGACCTGGAGTTATGATTAAACCTACTAGGGATACATCAAAAACATTTGAAGTAATTAAAGTAGATGCTTCTTTAACAAAAGCAGATATGAATGTAGAAATACTAGAAACAGTCAAAGAAGCAAAGAAACTAATTAAGATTGAAGACGCTACTGTATTGATTTCAGCTGGACGTGGTATTGGTTCAAAAGAAAAAATGGAAGATATCTATAAACTAGCTGATATTCTAACTGGTGAGGTATCTGGTTCAAGAGCAGTAGTTGATATGGGTTGGATAGACAAGGATAGACAAGTTGGACAAACTGGTAAGACAGTTAGACCAGACTTATATCTTGCTTGTGGTATCTCAGGAGCCATTCAACATGTGAGTGGTATGGAAGATTCAAATTTAGTAATCTCTATAAATAGAAATCCACAAGCAGCTATATTTGAAGTGTCAGATGTAGGAATTGTTGGAGATGTAAATAAAATAATACCTGAATTAATAAAAGAATTACAAAAATAGCCTTTTTCATAAAAATATATATATAAAGACTTCGGATGAAACTCTAAAACTTGTTTTTAAACAAGAAACTGAGTATTCATCCGATTTCTTTTTTTAGCAATAAAAAACCGCAACAGTGACGTTGCGGATTTAACTTTATAAAAATCGTTTTAAAAATAGTTTCGTTCTTTCTTCTTTTGGGTTATTTAGAATCTCTGAAGGTAATCCACTTTCATGAACAATACCTTCGTGCATAAAGATAACTCGATTACTAATCTCTTTTGCAAACTGCATTTCATGAGTTACGATTAACATCGTAATCCCAGTCTTGGCTAAATCCTTCATAACATCTAATACTTCACCGACCATCTCAGGGTCTAATGCACTTGTTGGTTCGTCGAATAATATAATCTCTGGGTCCATCATCAAACTTCTCGCTATTGCCACACGTTGTTTTTGTCCACCTGATAGTAATTTAGTTGATTTGTATGCAAAATCTTTCATTCCTACTAAATCCAACACTTCTAATGCTTTTACGAAAGTTTCTTTTTTCTCTTTCTTCAAAACCTTTACAGGCGTTAAACATAGATTGTTAATAACGGATAAATTATTAAACAAATTAAATGATTGAAATACCATAGATATTCTTTTTCTCAACTCTTGTAAGTCATTTTGGTTGGTAACATAATTCTTACCTTTAAAGATAATCTCACCATTGTTTGGTGTTTCTAAGAAGTTGATACAGCGTAAGAGCGTCGATTTACCGGAACCAGAAGAACCGATAACAGAGATAATTTCTCCTTTAGACACAGATAGGTCAATACCTTTTAATACTTCTAATTCACCAAAGTATTTATGAAGATTATTTATTTGTAATATGTTTTCCATAAATTCACCTAATTTGAACTAGGTAGTTCTTTTAAAGGCATATCCAACCGTTTTTCAACTTGCCTTAAAATACTACTTACTGTATATGTTAAGAATAAATATATTAGCGCTACAATTAAGTAAGCTTCTAATTGTCTATAGTGCATTCCAGCTATTTTTCTTGTTTGGTTAAACAATTCAAATATACCTATTACAGATAATACTGCAGTATCTTTGATATTGATTACAAACTCATTACCAATTGCTGGTAAAGAATTTTTAATAGCTTGTGGGAAGATGATGTATCGCATTGTTTGAGAACCTGTCATACCTAAGCTTTTGGAAGCCTCTGTTTGACCTGAATCAACAGATTGAATACCACCCCTGATGATTTCTGCTATATAAGCAGCTGTGTTTAATGAGACGACGAATAACCCACATAATAGCGCATTACCAAATAATCCAAGTCCAAACCAGAAGAAACTGGCTTGTACAATCATTGGTGTACCTCTAAATATGATTACGTAAAGACTAGATACCTTTTTGATAACTTGTTTCGTTATCTTTGAAGCTTTGCTTTCGAAATCTTTAATGTTAAGCGTTTTTCCAGTTACGATGAATAAAGCTAAGACAAATCCAATAACCGTACCCACTAATGAAATACCTATCGTTAGTAAAGCACCTTCTACGAAGAGTGAAAAATAACGAATCAATGTGTAAGTTGCGCCGCCTAAGAAGTCGGCAGAGATTTGTGGAACTAAGGTTCCAAAGTAAGAATATTCAACAGATTCATCTAAATATTCAAAGCTAGCTAAGAGTTCAAATACTTGATCTCCTTTAAAGACAGAGGGAACTTCCAATATCGTTACTTTTAGGACTTCAACTTCTACATACCCGGTTATAGAGTTAATCTCTATAGTTTCCGTTTCAGTGCCTAATTCAACATACTCTGATTCCAATTGCCAATCAATTAAGACATCACCATACCTTACTGGTAAGTAGAAGTCTACGATTAATTGACTTAATTTATCTTCAGTTAAGGTTTGGTAGTTGTAAGAACTATAAAACCTTAACTCCTCGATAGCTTCCATAATAGTTTCGTTGTCGGTATTTACTTCACTTGCGTAAATGTCATCGCGTGACTGGATTGCTATTATGATTCCAAAAGCAATGATAAAGACTAAAACTCTTTTAACGAATTTTAACATGATTAAGGTTGACGACTAATCGCTTCTAACATTAATGTTTCTCTAGTTTCAGTTGTAATTGTCGCCAATATTTCATTTATTTCAGCTAATAAAGTTGTTTCGCTTTGTCTTAAAGCGATTGAGACAGCTGAATCCTCAAATGATACTTCAAATCCATTCCCTTCAGTAAATTGAATATACGTTAATTCTGGATTTGATTCAATAACTGCTAAAGCTACTGGTAGTTCTAATATAGTAGCATCATAAGTGCCTGCAGAAATACCTGTAATAATTGTCGGTACATCTTCAAGTGGATTTTCATGTGTAGCACCAGTCATTTGATCAACTAATCCATCATAGATAGTTGATAACTGAGCTACAACTGAAGCAGCTGTGAAATCTTCAATTGATTCAGCATCTGCAAAATCAGAGTCAGTTCTAAGTACTACAACGTGAGTTGATTGATAATAACTGTTTGAAAAAGCAACAGTTTGTGCTCTCTCAGCAGTAGGACTCATACCAGCGATTATCAAATCAATTTCTCCTGTGTCAGCTAATGAAGGAATTAATCCACCCCATTCAACAGCTTGAATTACCAAATCTACACCTAATCCGTCAGCGATTGCTTGAGCAACCATAACATCATAACCATCTGCTAGGTTATTTGTACCTTCAATTGATACAGCACCTTCAAATGCAGCACTCTCACTTACAGTCCAATTAAATGGAGCATAAGCACATTCCATACCAACTACGATATACCCTCTCTCTATGATAGCGTCGTAGTTGTCTTCATCTGTTGGCATATTTTCATTTGATGAACAAGACACAGCCAGTACACCAGAGAATATAACCATCATTAATAATAAAAATCTTCTCATTTCTAAATCCTCCTAGATATATTTTTTGCAATAAAAAAAAGCGTCCATATGTACGCTCAAGATATCTAAGATCTTGTTTAGCGCCACTATCGTTTTGATAGGAGTGTTACAAGTCTTACCTGTAACCCCACACTACTAACATACCTGTTAATGTGTTCGGCGATGGGTGCCTTTCGTAAGTTTCATAGTCTGTCGACTCCACTTAGTACTAATCTGCATCGCTACCTCTAAATCATGGATGAAGTTTTTTTTTACGAGACAAATTATAGAATGTATCGAATAGAAAGTCAAGGTTAAATCGAATGAAAGTGATTAAATTCTTTGTTTTCAAATAAATAGGGCAAATTCATTGTTTATTTTGTAAGACTATATTATAATAAGTGTGTAAATGCGAATGATTCGCATTTGAGCGAGGAGAAAATAATGAAAAGAATTATAATTATATTTTTAGCAGTGACTTTATCTGTTGGATTATATGCATGTGGTAACCAAATAACAGAATCAGATAAACCAATCATCGCTGTAACGATAGTACCACAAGCGGCTTTTGTAGAAGCAGTCGCAGGAGATTTAGTAGAAATCATTACAATTATACCACCAGGATATTCTCCAGGCAATTATGAGCCCAGCGCAAAGACCATGGCTGAGTTAAGTGACGCTGCTTTGTATTTTACGATAGGGGTTCCTGCAGAGGTAAACAATATCATTCCTGGCTTAGATAGCATTGAAGTAGTGAGTCTGGAAGATATTGTAAATGATACTTATGAGGACTTAACCTTTAGTGGTGGCGGACGTGACCCTCATATTTGGCTATCGATATCTAGAGTGATCATTATGGTGGAAACCATAGCTGAGAAACTAATAGAGATTGATCCAACAAATGAAACAACTTATACAGCAAATTCAACAACATATATTGCTCAATTAACTGCTGCATTAGCTACAATAGAAGCGATATTTGAAGATATCACAATGAATAAGTTTATTGTGTTCCATCCATCTTATCAATATTTCGCAGCCGAATTCGGTCTTGAAATGAATTCTTTAGAAGAAGACGGAAAAGAAGCGACTGCTCAACATTTAACAGAAATAATTGACTTAGCGAATCTTTACAACATCGAATATGTTTTCTATCAAGTAGAAATAGACTCTTCTCAAGTAGAATCATTTGCTGATGAAATTGATGCAACAATTGTTGAATTAGATCCTTTATCAGCTGATTACATTAATAATATAGTAGTAATGGCAAACTTGATTAGGGAGGCATTACGTTGAGCGAATTAATTAAAATAGAAGATGTATCCGTAAAATACGGGAATATTGAAGCCTTAAGAGATTTGAATTTCACAATTGAAGAAGGAGACTATATAGGCATCATTGGTCCCAATGGTGGTGGTAAGTCTACCTTGTTAAAAACGATTTTAGGCTTAGTGAAACCTTATAAGGGAACAATTACATTTAAAGAAACTTCTTTAAAAAAATCAAATGTTAAAATAGGTTATGTACCGCAAATCAACGAATTAAATAGAAAATTTCCAATAACAGTTAAAGAAGTGATATTATCAGCTAAATTACCTATAAATATGGCTATATTTCATAAATATTCAGAAAAAGACATTCAAGAAGTAGAAGGGGTACTTTCTACAGTTGGCTTATTAGATATCCAACATAGACATATATCTGAGTTATCTGGTGGTGAGTTTCAAAAAATGCTAATAGCGAGAGCGCTAGCTTCGAATCCTGATATATTGTTATTAGATGAGCCGACATCTTTAGTGGATATGAACTCACAAAAACAAATTTATAGCTTGATAAAGTCCTTAAATGAAAATATGACGATTGTTATTATTACACATCATGTGAAAGAAATAACAAAACAAGCTAAAAAACTAATTTGGCTTGAAAAGAATATAAAATCTTGTGGGGATCCATTTGAAGTATATAAATTCGCATATTTGAATCCAACAGAACAACCAGGAGGTAAATTATAATGTTAGAAGCTATTCTGGAATATCAATTTCTAAGATACGCAATTATTGCTAGTTTCTTAGTTTCTATCATTTCTGGGTTGATTGGTGTTATTATTGTTGAGAAAAAACTAGTGATGATGACTGGTGGTATTGCTCATACCTCATACGGTGGTGTGGGACTTGGATATTTATTAGGCTTTGAACCAATCATAGGAGCTTTTATATTTTCAATATTGGCAGCTCTTGGAATTGGTATCATTAATAACCGTACAACAGGACATAAGGACGTAATGATTGCGATGTTTTGGTCATTAGGTATGTCTCTAGGTATTCTCTTTATTAGTTTTATGCCAGGATATCCACCGGATGTAACTAGTTATTTATTTGGGAATATCCTATCAGTTACAACACTTAATTTAGTAATGATGTTAAGTATTACTGTAATTGTAGCTATTATTATAATTGCATACTATCATGATTGGAAAGCTCATTTATTTGATCCTGAATTTATGAAAATAAAAGGAAGAAAAACAAAAACAATGGAAAACATATTAATGATACTTATCGCGTTATCAGTAGTAGTATTAATACGTGTAGTTGGAATTATTTTAGTGATTGCTATGTTATCCATACCAGCTGCGACTGCTTCTTTAATATCAAGAAGATTTCATATTAGAATGATTTTGGCAATTGGATTTGGTTTATTGTTTACTTTGCTAGGATTGGTTATATCTTATTTAACTGGTTATCCATCTGGAGCTGTAATAGTAGTGTTTGCTTTTATTGTTTATTTGTCGGTATACTTAATTCAAAAACGAATATTCTTTAAGAATAAAGTTTTACAGTAGGTAAATCATGCAAAAAGAAAATTTTATTGATAAAATCCTAAACGCAGGATTAAAAAACACAAAATATCGTTTAAGTATTATAGAACTTCTCAGTGAATCAAAAGAACTATTAACTGCTTATAATATTCGAGAAGAATTATTGAAGAAAAAAATTAAGATTAATCTATCTACTGTTTATCGAACAGTTGATAAACTAGTAGAAACAAAAATCTTAAATCGTATTAATTTAGAAAACGAAAAGAATGCAATGTATGAATATAACAGAGAGAAACATCATCATTTTTTGATCTGTGAAAACTGCAATAAAATTGTTCCAATCTATAGTTGTCCAATCGATAAATATGAATTGGAATTAGAAGAGAAATCTGGCTTTCAAATTAAGGGGCATAAAATCGAGTTTTATGGCATCTGTGAGGACTGTCAGAAAGCATAGAAAAAAGAACACTTTCTTAAAGGAAGTGTTCTATTTATTATAAAATTTGTCAACTGCTTTTAGGTAGGCAACTACCTTTCCATAAGGAATCGTACTCGGTAAATCACAACCGGGAGAAATTAGAAAATTATTACAAGTAGCGTGTTTTTTCAAAAGGCTATGTGTGGCTCTTTCCACTCCTTTACGACTTTTCTTATTAAACACTTTTATTGGACTAATGTTTCCCATAACTAGTTTGTTTTTCGGAAATGTTTTTAGAATAGAATCTAAGTCGTTACAGTCTCCGAAATGGAAGATGTCAGCGTGAATATTTTTGATGTTTTCAATCGTGTCAGATACATCTCCACAGTTATGGTATACTACATAAATTTCTTCATCAAATTCATCGGTTAATCGGTTGATAAATATTGTAGAAAACTGATCGAAATTGGAATGATTTAGAATCCCAGTCATGGAATCACAAATTAAAAAACCATCCACTCCAGCTTCTAATAATCTTCGGTAATACTCTCTTAAATAAGTGGTTGCTTTTTCTAAGGTTGTATAGATAATTTCATGGTTATCTTTTATGTGTTCTACAGTTTCATAAGAACCCAGTAATATACCCGCTAAAGAAAAGGGACTGATTACAGTTGCGAGTAATGGTTTGTCGTGAACTACTGTTTTTATATTACGCATTGCATCAATGTACATTTTTGTTCTATAGTGATCTACATTTGGAATGGTTAGTTTATGAGCATCCGCAACTGTTTTTATGATTCCTGGTCCGATAGCAGGTAAGTTCATACCATCATTGCCTAAAGAAACTCCAAAACCCTCGGCTTCAAGTGATAAATCCATTAAGCCAACTGCGAAACCAAAGTCAGAGATACCGTCAATATATTTAACTACTTGAGCATGTTTAAGTGCATTCACAGTTAAGTCATATGGATTAATTCCAAGTGAACTTGCGAATGGGTAGGTAAATATAGGAAGCGTTCTAAATTTATTGCTTCTTAAATAGTCTAAATAGTTAGCTTTACTCATAATAAATACCTCTCTTAGTATTATATCATAACTAAAATAACTATGGTATAATGGAATTAAGATTTAACTGGAGGTTTTATGAATATCATTTACAAAATTATGAAAGAAGAAGAAATTCATGATGAAATACTTTTTGGTTTTGAGCGCCACCAAGAAACAAAGAAAATAAAGTATATTGATAATAGAGTGCTTAAAGAAAAAGCGGAGCATTTCTTTAATGACTGGTCTGATAAAAAACTTATTGAGATAGCTCGTGAGGGGAAAGGCATTGTCGCTAAAGGCGGTGTGTTACTCCTTGCATGTATCGATGACTTAGTTGTTGGCTTTTGCACCTTAGAAAACAAAGTTTTTTTGGAAGAATATATCAATTTAGGGCTTATACATGTTTCTAATAAACATAGACGTTTGGGTATAGGGAAAACTTTATTTCAGCTTATTCAAGTTTATGCGAAAAAGTTAGGAGCAACGAAACTATATATTTCATCTCATCCAGATATTGAAACACAAAAATTTTACAAGCGAATGAATTGTTCTTTAGCTAAAATAATAAATCAAGAGTTATATGATCTTGAACCACAGGATATACACTTAGAAAAAATACTATAAGTTAATCACCATATAGAGAATGGAGAAGAAGATGTTTATTAAAGCAAAACAATGTATGTTACTGTTCTTATTACTGTTTTCTTTTTTAGCATGTTCTAAAACAGAAACGACTACACTAGTTACCACTACCACTGAAGTAACAACAGAAGAAACAACAACGGATTCCTATGTTCTAACAGAATTAAGGTCTAAACTAGCAAACTTTGATAATCCCTATTCGAATGCAAATGGACTCGAGTTAGTTATGGATGCACAAGTCTTTGCTTATAGCGGAGGGAACTCTTTAAGCGATATTTCAATGGAACAAACTGTTAATACAAGAATGGTTTTAGATTATGAAAATATATATAACTATACTGAAGTATCTTATTTAGAAGAGGAACCTCAAATTTTTGTGATTGATGAGCACGATGGAGAGATAACGGGCTACAATATGTCAAATGGCTTCTTAGATAGTAGTTTGATGACTCAAACAGAAGCATATACTAATAACAGAGAGTTAATCGAACAAGTATATAAAGAAGGTAATACAGATTTGTTAGCACCTGATTCAGTAAGCTATACAAAAATAACAGAAAACTATTACAGAGCGATGATGTCCATAGAGCTTTTAGCTAGATTTAATCCAGATTTACTTAGAGAAGTACAAGGTATGGCAGGACAAGTATTTGACTTATCTAAGATATTTATAGAAGTAATCTATCAGTTTGATTACCAAGGATATGATTTGTTTGTAACAATCGATATGCCTGCAGTTAGGATATTTGATCAAAGTGATTTCTATTTAAGTATGACTTTAGTACAAAAAGTAAAAATATTAGGGACAGTTCTTAAAGAGAATATTAATTACGCAGCCTATAAAATAGTGGGAGCGATAGATAGATATTCAGGAATGTACACTTTTGAAGAAGACTTTAGTGAAACACTATTTTTAAATCGGAATTCTGATAATTACTATCGTTACTATTTTGAAGCAGGAACTTATAAGTTATACCCTGCCTATTTATTTGACAATGGAGAAATTGAATTAATTCTCTATAACTCTGAATACCAAGTAGTAGAAATGGAAGAAGCTCCAGAAGATTTATATGAAATACTAGCAAGTGGTTATTATTATATAAATTATAGATCTAACCTTGAAATTGATTACATTATAAATCCAGAAACATATAAATTAGCTGAATATTAAAGAATATAAGCATATAAAAAGACAGATTTAATAATCTGCCTTTTTTTCTTTAATTAATTAAAATCGATTGATTCTTTTCCACAAATAATTTATCAGTATCAATGATTGGTAAAATAATCGGTGGCATCATCGCTGTAACAGATAGATTCGTAGTAATTGTTCTTAAATAAGGAAACATCGTACGAACTGCATCTAATTTTAAAAACTGGTCGATTTCTTCCTCATTATCAATTTCACTAAATTCAAATACGGCTCTAAAAAGAACTTTTATGTCTACAGGGAAAGGATGTTCCTCTGTACTTGTAATGGTTAAAGATAAAGCAGTGAAGTATAGTTTATCTTTAATCTTTCCAGTCTTTCTTTTTATCACAGGACTTAACTTAAAATTTCCTAATTTAATGTTGTTTCTCTTTAATTCCATTTTATCGGTTACAAATGATGTTCTCAGTAATTTATACATACATTTCTCCTTTTTAATCATTAATCCATTGGGTTTAATAAAGCAAGTGCTTTACGTTTTGTATCTAATAAATCATCCTTATATCTGTCCCACCATTCAGCGTAATCAGGTAAGTCAGTAGCCATTTTATAGATTCTTCTAATATAGTTTGAAGCGAGTATTTTGGTTGCTAAACGAATAGAAGAATTACTAGATTCTTTGATTAGTTGATTTGCAAAATCAGCTACACAATTCATACTGTCGATGTAATCTGAGTGCTTTGTTCGAATGACGTATACAGTGACTGCGGTTGATAGCATCATTGCCCAGTATAATTGAGATATTTGTCCTGGTTCAACAATTCGATCATTTTTATCTAGCAAGTTAATTTTAAAGAAACTTAAAGCATCTGCTGAATAGAATGTTTGTATTAATAATGGGGCAAATCTAGAAATTTCTAAGGTTCTTTTCTTAATATCTTCCGTAGTAGTATCTTTCGCTTGAAGACTATCGATAAATTGTCTTAATGATCTTTCATAAAGTGACATTTTGATAAAATCAAAATCTTGATTTTTGACAATATCAAGTAGTTCAGATTTTGTTTGAAAATCTTCTATATTAAATAATCCGATATTAAAAGTAAGGAGTTTCTTAATTTTAAAGGATTTTTCAATGATTTGGCTGACAATATCTTCTAAATTGTATTCTGTTAAGACTTTAATTAATTCAATGAAAAATCTAGCGTTTCGATCTTGTTCATCGATAAATTGTAATAAGAATCTTGAAAAATTCGGTTTTGGATTAGTAAGTTTTTTTAACATCTCCACATTAACAAGCATAGAGTATTTTGAAGAGAGTATAGATACACAATTGAAAATTTTTTCATAAGGATCTCTTTCAACATGTACTTCAGCCGGTTTCTCTAATGTGGGGTCTTGCGTCTCTGTCTGATCGTTCGGCGTGGGTAAGTCTCTGTCAAATTTAGGTTTAATTATTACTTCATCTGGTTCAATAAAGGAACTTTTACTTACTTTCTTGGTAGGGAAGCTTTCTATAACTTTTTCTTTTTTTTCTTTTCGCTGTTTTTTTATCGGTTCAGGTTTTTTTTGTATGATTGGTTTTGAAATGACTTTTATAGTCTTTTCTTCAACAACTTTTGTTTCAACAATCTCTTTTATTTCAGGCTCAGGTTCTTTAACAGGTTCAATGAAAACCTCTTTTTTAGGTTCTATTTCTGGTTCAAGAAATGCCTCATGTATTACTTCTTTTTTAGGTTCAATCTTAGGCCTTGGCAATGGATCTGGTTTCACTTCTTTTTTTGGAGCTTCTTTAACAACTGCCTTTGGCTTAGGAACTGGTTTTTCTTTTTCGACATCTAAAACTGGTTCAATTATTTTTTTAGGTATATTTATTTTTACAGTCCTTTGTACATCTTCAGGTCTCGCTGCTTTTTTAGGCTTCTTAGAATTAAAGACTATTTCTTCTAAATAATTGAAGACAAACTTGCTTTCTTTCCAATTGTTAATGAACTTGTTTATTGCTTTTGTGTTATGTGTTTGTAGCAGTTCTTCTAGGTCATGAGATAAAATAGACATATCTCTTAGCATAACATGTCTTTTTAGGATTTCTTTTTTTAGTTTGTCATGAGCTAATTTGTTATAATCTGGGTCTTGAGTTTTCACCGGATTCACTTCATTAACAAATTCATAGATTTCGTGCAATTCGATGATATTTTCTTTTCTCGCCACGATATCTAACTCACTATAAATTTCAGGTAGTAACATATCAACTTTTTTAGATTCAATTTGTCTACCGATTATATCAAATAACTGATTAAACCACTGGTCCATAAAATTACCTCCATACAAAAAATATTATAACATAACTTTACTATCTATATTAGGTGCTTTAACAAATTTTTATTCTCAGGATGTCAGTTTTTAGTAAGTTTTGTATATTTATTGTTTTTTTAAGATGAAATCAAACTGTTTCCAAGTACTTATCTCTCTTTTCTGAATTTAAAAAGGAGAAAAAGTTGTTGGTGGAGTTTACTAAAGATAATGAATATGCTAAAATTATGTTATATTAATATATTTATTCATAAATATTATATAAATATTATATAAATATTGGAGGTAATTCTTTTGAAAAAAACATTAATAGGGATTGGATTTTTTACGGTAGCTTTTTTAATATATACAACAGTCACATTTGATAACAATAGAGAAGAATTACTTCAGCAAGTAATTGACTTTTCAACTTATAATGAATCAAAAACACTGATAGCGATAGACTTAGAGAAGGAATATTATCAAGAAGAGCCTGAGGCAATTAGCTATGTGGAGTTTACAGAGATAAAAATAGATATTGAAAAAATGTACTTGTATTACTATCGTTATATAGACCCAATTCCACCACAAGCATCTGCGACATTTAATATTGTTATTGAAAAGTATATTATCGTAGAAGAGGATGATTCATTAGTAATGTATCAAGATAACTTAGATGAAACAATAGAAAGAACGGTTTTATTTGATGTAGCTAATGAAACAAATTTCTCATCAATTACTGATGAATTCTTAAATGAAGTTGTGGTATTTAGTAAAGGTGACATATCATACTCCGATGCAACTTCTCAATATAATCAGCGAGTTGGAAAGTTTAGCGTAAATAAATTTATCGAAGAGACAGGATTTACTGTAAGCAATTCTGCGATAAAACTGATTAATGTTCTCTATGAAAAGAAGTCGACTTCTTTTGAAAGAACAATTGTATTTACACATTATGATAAATTCTTTAGAAAGAACTTTGTTGAATATGAGTTAATGACTTATAAAGAAGCAATCTACTATCCAAGCAGTATAACCTATGTTAGTTTAGCGGTCGACTAAGAATATCAACCAACATGATTTGGAGTATTAACTGATGGAATAAAAATTAAAAAGTAACTGATAAAGACATTTTCTAAAAGAATCTGTCTTTTTTCTCACATAAAAAATACAATGAAAATGTTTACATTGGCTAAAGCACTATGTTTTTCAATAAGACCCTTGTAATATCTCTGTTAAAATGAAATAATAGTAACAATTTTATAAATATATATAAATATATTTAAATTGACAAAAAAGAGGGAGCTACTATGAATATTATTAAACCATTCTATATGAATGATAACTCAATACTTATTAATTTAACTACAAGTTTGTGTAAATCTAAGCTTGAGATTTTAAATTCTAAGGGATTTAAATTAGTTTATAAACATTTTTATGATTCGATAGATAAATCATCTAATCGTCAGCTATTTAAAATTAAAACTGAATTAGACAACGCTTATGACATCATTGAATTATATAAACTATTACTTATATACACATTTCATGAGTCAGTACTAGTAAAAGATTCTTTGAATAAACTATTAAACTTTCAAACAGAATTACTGTTTTTTACTGAAAGACTTTTCGATTTTTGGAGAAACTATGAAAGGTATGGAATCATTCAAAGAAAATTAACAGCTAATGTAACAAATAATCATACGTTAATTGAGTATACTGATATTTTCTTAGATAATGTCATTTCTTTATATAGAATAATTACATCTAAACTAAATAATGGACCAATTAACGTCTATAGGCAAACTCCAGCTGGATTTAATGCAGGCTTTATCGTATCACCTTCACTAAATGATTTACCGAAGGGATATGAAGTGTTAAATAACATTGATATTATTAATGCAATAATGATGAGAACTCCATTTATTGGTCATTCTTTTTCAAATAGTCGTAAAGGTGTATTCCAACAAATAGATCATAATCCAATAACTAATCTAAACCTTACAAAAAGACATTGGATCTGTTATCCAATAAAAGTTGGTGTAACCTATGCGCTTATTTATTTCCATAGAACCTTATTGCATCATGGCATTGGTTTATCTAACTTATTTGAACCAGCAATGGATGAATACTGCAAAGGAAGAAAACCAGACTTAATCTATGTTTATGGTAATTATGAAACCGAAGATGACAAAACCTTCTATATCGATGAAGAAAATGATATTTATGTAGGTTATGTTTCAAGACTAGATGAAAATGATTATTTTGGCTATATGAAAAAAATGATCTTAACATTACATAATGTCTATATGATTAAACATAATCGTCTTCCAATCCATGGAGCGATGGTTAATATTGTTTTAGATAATAATGAAGAAAAGAATATCGTTATTATAGGAGACTCTGGTGCTGGTAAATCAGAAACACTAGAAGCACTTCGCTTCGTTGCGGACGCTAAGATTAAAGAAATGAATATTGTTTTTGATGACATGGGAGTATTCTATGTCAGAGATAAAACAGTTTATGCAATAGGAACTGAAATAGGAGCTTTTATTCGTTTGGATGATTTAGAAACAGGTTATGCTTATAAGGAGCTTGACCGAGCAATATTCTTAAATCCAGAAAGATTAAACGCAAGAGTAATCTTGCCAGTTTCTAGCCATGATTTTATTGTCAAAGAGCATAAAATCGATTATGTTTTCTCTGCGAATAATTATGAGGACGCTGATGAGTCAATTCGTTATTTTAGCAATATAGAGGAAGCAGTTCCCGTATTTATTGAAGGGAAAAGAAAAGCCAAAGGAACTACTGCGGAAGTTGGTTTAGTGAGTAGTTATTTCTCTAATCCATTTGGTTGTGTTCAGTTTGAAAAAGAAACAGAAACAATTATTCATGATGTATTTAAAAAGTTATTTAAGTCAAAAGTTGTTATTGGAGAACTATATACCAAACTTGGAATTCCAGGAAAAGAAACATCTGGTGTAAAAAAAGCTGCCAAAGCGATAAAGGAATTGTTATAATAGTTATAGGTGATTATATGTTAAAGAGTACAAGAGGAAACAAGTTCATAAAACCAAGTCTTGCAATTCTTAAGGGATTAGCGGATGATGGTGGATTATTTGTCTTTGATGCGTTTAACAAAGACTTTTTTCGCAAAGAATTTATCGACCTGACTTACCAAGAATTAGCCCTAAAAGTATTTAAGGAATTTTTAAGTGATTATACAGAAAATCAATTGATTTCTGTAATTGATAAATCTTATAACGCTTCTAAGTTTCAAGGCAATATTGTGGATGTGTTAGCAGTAGGAGATAATTTTTACTTAAATCTTTTTAACGGGAATACCTTTGCTTTTAAAGACTTAGCCTTGTCTTGTCTACCAAACTTAATGAGCGAAGCTAAGCTGATCAATAATGTTACAAAGGATACAATTATTCTCACAGCTACAAGTGGTGATACCGGTTCTGCAACACTTGAAGGTTTTAAGGATCAAGCGGATGTATCTGTTATTGTTCTTTATCCTACGAATGGAGTTAGTGAGTTTCAAGAACTGCAGATGAATCAATACGTCAGTGACAAAAACATTGTAGTTCCTGTAATAGGAAACTTTGATGACTGCCAAAGAATAGTTAAAGAAATCTTTTTATCAGTTAAACCAAAGAACGTAACACTCAGTTCTGCAAACTCGATAAATATAGGTAGAATCCTACCGCAAACGATATATTATTTCTACGCCTATTTTGACTTAGTAAGACAGGCTAAGATTCAATATGGTGAGCCTTTAAATGTTTGTGTTCCCACTGGTAACTTTGGGAATATCTATTCTGCATATATCGCCAAGAGTATGGGTTTACCAATTGATAAGCTAATCGTAGCTTCCAACTCAAACAAGGTATTATCAGAACTGTTTAATGAAGGAAAGTATCGCATAGCTAGAGAACTTCATAAAACAATTTCACCTTCAATGGATATTATTATTTCATCTAATTTTGAGCGCTATCTTTTTGACTTATTAAGTAAAGATAGCAAAGTAGTCAAAGAAAAGATGGAACAGTTAAAGAATGATTCTTGTATAGAAATAAATGAAATATTCGATAATGAAAGCATCAAGGCATATTATGCATCAGAAGCAGAAACCTATGAAACAATTAAGACTGTTTATGAAGAGGACAACTACTTAATAGATCCACATACGGCAGTAGCGAAATGTGTTGCGAATAAATATAGAGAAGAATCGAAAGACTTCAAAGCGATGTTAGTGGTATCCACTGCGAGCCCTTATAAATTTAGTGATGCAGTAATTAAGGCTTTGGACTTGAACTGTTTAGGGGGCTTAACAAATAAGCTAAACTGTTTAGAAAAAGCAACGAACTATGCAATAGATCAAAGAATGAATCAAGTCTTAACACATACTGTAGAAAAAGAAGCAGTATCTACAACAAATGCTTCAAAATTAATTAGAAAGATAATAGGTAAACTAGATGCTTAGAGTGATAACACCTGCCACAACGTCAAACCTTGGTGTAGGGTTTGATTGTTTAGGTATGTCTTTAAATATATATAATAGATATGTATTTAATCTCACACTTACAAAAACATTTGAGTTGTATGGCTTTGAAGAGGAATTCAATAAAGACAATTTAGTATTAAATGCATATATTGCCTGTGCCAAAGCACATGGGAAAACAGATAGAACTATCGCAAAAATATCGGTGACTTTAGAAGATAAAAATATTCCTGTATCGAGAGGCCTAGGTTCTTCGGCTAGTTGTATCATAGCTGGAGCGATAGCAGCGAATCATTATAATAATTTAAAACTTACAAAAGAAGAAATAGCCAAATGGGCAGCGGATTATGAGGGGCACCCTGATAATGTGTATGCTTGTATGTTTGGTGGCTTGGTAAGTATTATCAAAGAAGAAAACGATTATTACTTTGATAACCTAAGAATTTCTAAGAAGTTAAGGTTTTGTATTCGAATACCAAACATTCAAGGTAGTACTGAAGAATTAAGGTCGGTATTGCCTAAAAAGATTGATATGGTAGATGCAGTTCATAATTTAAGTAGAATCATTCATTTACCAAAAGCCTTAGAATTTGGTGAAATCTCTTTGATTCAAAAATTTACAGAGGACAAATATCATGAGCAGTACCGCGCTGAATTTATTCCGAATTATCAGGAACTAAAGTCGCTTGCTTTAGAAAACAACATTGTAGCTTTGATTAGTGGTTCAGGACCAACTATGTTCTTTATTGCTGATGAAGAAAACTTCTCTGTTTTATTAGGGGTAAGTGATACAGCAGATGAATTAAAATCAGTAAAAATAGGAAAAGGCACAACTTTAAAGGAGTTCTAATGAAAATAGCGATTATTGGTTTAGGTGTAGTAGGAAGAGGCGTTTATGATTTAGTAACGATGGATCAATCTGTTCTTCAAGTAAAATATGTTTTAGAACTAGATAAGTCAAAACTTCAAGGTATTGATGCATTAGTAGCGAAAGACATAGACGAAATCTTAAATGATTCAGAAGTAGATACAGTTGTTGAATTAATTGGTGGTAAAGGCATTGCCTATAGCTTTGTTTTGCAAGCACTAAATCATAAAAAGAATGTAGTCACCGCTAATAAAGCGCTTATTTCAGCTTATTTTAAAGAATTAACAGAACTCGCTAACAAAAACAATGTTTCTTTAAGATATGAAGCAGCTGTTGGTGGAGCGATTAATATCTTAGATCCACTTTTAACTATTTCTAGAATAAACAAGATTCATAAAATTCAAGGGATTATCAATGGCTCAAGCAATTTTATCCTTTCAAAAATATTTATCGAAGATTACTCATTAGAAAAAGCCTTAGAAGAAGCATTTAAATTAGGATACTTAGAAGCGAATTCTAATGATGATATGGAAGGACTTGATTTACTAAGAAAAATTAATATATTATCTATGCTTTCTTATCATCAATATATTGATGAATCTGATATCATAAGAGTGCCGCTTAGCAATGTTTCTTCAGCCTTTATTGATTACATTAAATCAAAAAACTTGGCGCTTAAATATATCGCGACCTCTGAATTAGTGAATAATCAAATCATGATACACTTAGAACCTGTTGTAATCAAAAAAGACAGTTTCTATAGCTACATTAACTATGAAGAAAATATCATTGATATCTATGGACAGTATCATTTAAAACAATCATTTATCGGTCAAGGTGCCGGTAGATATCCAACCGCTTCCGCTGTTGTATATGATTTAATAAAACAAACAGAGAAAACAGATTACATACAAAGCTTTGAGAATAACTATCCAATAAACAAGGAATTAAAAAAATATCCATTCTTTATCCTTAAAAATGGATTGATAGAAAAAACAGAATACCTAAGCTATGCATCACTACAAAAGACAGGTGCATTAATCCTAGCGAGAATAGAAGATGATGTCTATGAAGAAATATAATATAGCTATTTTAGGAGCGACTGGCCTTGTAGGACAGACCTTCCTAAAAGTATTAGCTGAATACAATATCCCTATCAATGAATTAAGATTATTTGCTTCTCCTAGATCTTTAGGAAAAAAGATTCTCTTTAAAGATAAAGAATACTTAGTAGATGTAGTAAAAGAAGGAAGTTTTAGAGGCATTGATTATGCCTTGTTTTCTGCTGGAGCATCCGTTTCTAAAATAGTTGCCTTACAAGCTACCAAAGAAGGAGCTATCGTGATTGATAATTCCAGTGCATTTAGACAAGATGTAACGATACCTTTAGTTGTTCCTGAAGTGAATCTAGCGGATGCGTTAAACGTTTCCTTGATTGCGAACCCGAATTGCTCTACTATCCAATCAGTATTACCATTAAGTGCCTTAGATAAAGCGTATGGAGTCTTAGAGGTTAGATATAACACCTACCAAGCAGTATCTGGTTCTGGTTATAAAGGAATAGAAGCTTTAGAGAAATCGACTGATTTTTATCCCTATGATATAAAAGAAACCTGTATTCCTCAAATAGATGACTTTTTAGAAGATGGTTTCACCAAAGAAGAACATAAAATGGTAAATGAAACAAGAAGGATACTTCATAAAGAAGATTTAAAAGTGTCGGCTACTTGTATTAGAGTTCCTGTAAAATATTCACATGGTGTGAGTATTTCTGCAAAACTTAATAAAGAATTTGACTTAACTGATTTGAGAAAAGTGTTAGCTAATTTTGAAGGAATTGTTGTATTAGATGAGCCAACAAAACAAATCTATCCAACATCCATTGCTTCAACTGGAAATGATATGGTCTATGTTGGAAGAATTAGAAGAGACTTAATAGACAAATTCACAGTGTTGCTGTATTGTGTCGCCGATAATGTAAGAAAAGGCGCAGCTTCTAACGCTGTTCAAATACTGAAAGGATTGATCGATCATGCAAAAAGTTGCTAAATTTGGTGGTAGTTCCGTAGCGAATGCCTCACAAATCAGAAAAATTAAAAGTATTTTAGAAGCTGACACAAGCAGAGAAATCCTGGTGACGTCAGCGATTGGTAAAGACAAGGCACATGAATCAAAATTAACGGATTTACTATATCTATTATATGCACATATAGAATATGGTATTGATTATAATCATATTTTAAAAACAATAACAGATAGATTTTTAGATATCAAAAATGATCTATCTTTAAGTTATGACATTGAAAAAGAAATCGAGAACTTAAAAAAAGAATTAACAAAAGACATTTCTAAGGATTATTTAGTCAGTAGAGGAGAATATTTTACTGCGAAGCTTTTAGAAGAGTATCTTGGATATCAGTTTGTTGATGCAAAAGATATTATCATGCTTCATTATGACGGTACGGTTGATTATGAAACAACTGAAACACAACTTAAAAACGTCTTGAAAAAACATAAGAAAATAATTGTTCCTGGTTTTTATGCAAAAACACCGAATGATAAAATTAGATTATTTTCAAGAGGAGGATCAGATATTACTGGCTCTATCCTAGCTAAAGTGTCAAAAGCTGATTTATATGAGAACTGGACTGATGTAGATGGAATCTACGCAGCGGACCCTAAATTGGTAGATAATCCCAAGTTAATTCATAGTATTACTTATTCTGAATTAAGAGAGTTATCTTATAGAGGAGCGAATGTTTTAAATCAAGAAACGATTTTACCCTTAGCGAATATGGGAATTCCTTTAAAGATTAAAAATACCTTTAATCCAGAAAGTTCAGGAACACTGATTTCAGATAAGTTCGCTGAAGCAAACGAATTGCTTACAGGTATTTCTGGTTTAAAGAACTTTACTTCCTTTAATATCACAAAGGATAGTTCAAAACAACTAATTCTAGTATTAAAAAACGTACTGAATCTATTTATTAGATATAAGATTAACATAGAACATATCCCAACTGGTATTGATACCTTCTCTATGATTGTAAAAACAGAAGATATTAAAGACTATTACTTTGACCTGATTAATGAAGTGAGAGAAATAGAAGGAGTCATTGACTTATCTTTAGAAGATGATATAGCTTTAGTAGCGATTGTTAGTAGGAATATGACTCATATACCTGGTGTAGCTGGTAGAATATTTACTACACTTGGGAATCATAATATCAATATTAAAATAATTGCTCAAGCCTCAACAGAAATATCGATTATCATAGGTGTTAGTAATGTTGACTATGAAAAAGCAATTAAAGTTGTGTATAAAGAATTTTATAAGGATTAATATAATGAATTAAACCACCTTTTTGAGGTGGTTTTTTATTTTCTTTATAAAACTTATTTTCGATTAATAAATTAAATTCATTGACAAAGAGAAGCCCTGCTAGTATACTGTGATAGTGAGCACTAACATACAAGGAGGAAACATGAAGAAATTATTAAGTAAAATATTATACAAATGGCCATTTAAAGTGCTATTTGTGATTGCCATTGCTGTTGCATTGGCAGCTACAGGAATCGCAAACATTAACCTAAGTACTGGTAATGAAACGATGATTGATCCATCGAGTGATACCTATATTGACAATAACACATACCAAACTACATTTGGTGCTGATCCTATTATGGTGATTATTGAATCTACTGATAGAGCAGACTTATTATCAATGGATACCTTATCCGTTGTAAATGATTTAAATAACAACTTAAAAGATCTAGATGGAGTATTCTATGTAAATAGTCCAGTAAGTGTTATCAACTACGCAACTAGCATGAGTCTTACAAATTATCAAAACGCCTTAGATGGAATAGCTACTAATTTAGCTGCTTTATCGGAGAACATTGCATTGATGAGTGAAAATATGCCTGAAATGGATTCTGATACACTAATTGAATCATTAGAGACCATCATTGCTTCCCAAAACAATATATCAACAGGGTTAGACAATGAAATATTACTAATGGATAACATGTCTTTAAACGTGGAAGACGAAATAACTTTATTAACTGCTACAAGAGCTACATTAGATCCAATAGTAGATGAAACAGAATACAACGAACTCACTAGAACGATTACAGTCTTATCTCAAGTAAATAACTTATATAGTCAAATGACTTTACTATCTGGTAATTTCAGTACAGGAACCGCTCAAACTGCAATTGGCTTACAAAGTTTGTTAACACAATTAACTACTATGTTAACTTCTATGTCCCAAATAGAATTAAATTTAACAAGTTTAGGAACGAATCTTTTTGCTATGAGTGAAACTGTTTCTATGTTAGCGGATAACTTCAATATGTTTACATCTACATTTCCAACAGAGGCATCTACATTGAATACAATCATCTATTCAGATGGTGTAAATATGAATCCAATGTTAGAAACTTACTTTATAGATGATAGCCATATTTTTGTTAATATTTCATTAGAAGAAGGAACTAGCAATGAAGAAATTGAAGTAATTCTAGCTGAAATAGAAAATACCTTAGCAAACACTGCTTTTTCCGATAGTTTAATATCAGGTAAACCAGTTTTAAACTATGATATTAAATCATCGATGATGGACAGTATGAAAACAATGATGATTACATCGCTTATCATCATGGTTGTTATCCTTCTAGTATTATTCCCTGTACCTTTTAGATTATTACCACTGTTTATTGTATTAATAGCAGTAGTAGGAACCATAGGTGTTATGGGTATTGCGAGTATACCGTTAACGATGGTTTCTATGGCTGTCTTCCCTGTTTTAATTGGATTGGGTATTGATTACTCTATTCAATTTCATAATCGATATACAGAAGAATTAACAAGAGGTGTCAAATAATGAATAAACCATTAAAAACAACTATATACAAACTAGCTCCTGCAGTACTGATATCATTAGTAGCTACGTCATTAGGACTACTTAGTCTATTTAAATCAAAAGTACCAATGATTCAAGATTTTGGAATGATGTTAACAATAGGAATTGTAATAGCATTCCTACTAGCATTATTTGTTTTATTACCAATTCTTGTTGTAAGAACAAAACTTTCAGATAAAAGTGATAAGTTAGTAACGAAGAAAGCAACGTCAAAATATTTTTTAGTAATGAAGAAATTTACAAAGGGAGTACTAAAATTTAAATATGTCATTATCATAGTTGCTTTCATACTTGCAGGAATAGGTTTCTTTTTTGATCAAAAGGTAGGAGTAGAAACAGACATGGAAACATTCATGCCTCAAGATAGTGAAGCCTTAGCAGATATTCATGAACTAAGAGACCTTGTTGGTTCAACAGATGCTATTGTACTAATGTATCAATCAGATGAAATCGATAGTTACGCTACTATTTTTGAAGTCAAAACTATTTCAGATATGTTGAATACAGAATATAGTGATAGCATTGTAAGACTTGGTTCGGTAACTACGATGTTAGATATGCTTTCAAATTCCGCTTGGAATGAAGCAAATTTTGAAACTTTTTACAATCAACTTCCAAGTGAACAATTAGCATTACTACAATCCAGTGAAGAAAATATTGGAATCATTAATGTTTCTTTAGCAAACATGGATGATGCTGAATTTGTTCAGTTTTTAGATGATTTGAGTGTATCATTAGATAATCTAGATATGAATATGGAAATTACGGTTACAGGACAAAGTATTGTCGAACAAGAAATGTTAGTAGCAATGACTTCAGATAGATTAATTATTTCCTTGATTAGTATCGCTTTAGTGTTTGGAGCTTTATTGTTAATATACAGAAACTTGTTCAAAGCACTAATAGCTATCTTACCAATTGTATTTATCATTGGCTGGAGTGGTGGAATCATGTATCTTTTAGGTTTTGATTATACACCTTTAACTTCAACCATAGGAGCGTTAATTATAGGTATTGGGACTGAATTTACCATTTTGATCCTGATGCGTTATTATGAATTAAAAAAAGAAACAGGAAATCATTTAGAAAGTATATCCGATGCGATTGGTCATATGTCTAAACCAATTATTGTTTCAGGTATCACAACAATCGGTGGATTTTCTGCATTAGTGTTTTCAGACTTTCAAATTTTATCTAATTTTGGTATAATGACACTAATAAATATATCATTAGCACTAATCAGTTCTATCGTTGTATTGCCAGCCTTATTAGGCATCCTAGGGAAGTCAGCGAAAGTAGTAGCTAGTAATTAAAAGAGGTTTGTATGAATACAGAAGAAAAAATAATAATAGCTAGTACAAAAGTATTTAAGGAATTAGGATATTTAGGAGCTTCTACTAGGTTAATAGCAGAAACAGCGAAAGTGTCTGAAATGACTTTATTTCGTAAATTCAAGTCAAAACAAAACTTATTTGAAATGACTTTAAAATTTGCTTTAGGCCATGAGCTCTTAGATGTATTTGAAGCCGACTTTACACTATCCTTAGAAGAATTTGTTCGTAAGTTTTTGCATAATAGATTATCTTCTATTTCTAAAAATATTGATTTAGTAAGAATGTTTATTGAAGAATCCTTACAAGGAAGAATCCCTAAGGAAATGAATTATATAGCTAGAATGTCAGAAAAACTAACAAATACTTTACAAGAATATCAAAAAATACATAATGAACCCTTAGCTAGTTCATTGAATGTGATTATCCTAGGTATTTTATTGCAATATGTGATTATGAATTCAGGATTAAGTTATCATTCAAAAAGTCCTGAAGAGCAAGAAACTTATATTAATAGTTTAAGCAATCAAATAAAGTTTTAACCGAATTAAATAGGACACCTCAAGTCTATTATCTAGATATGGGGTGTTTTTTTTGGAATAGAGCAACTATTCCGCGACATAAGTGACATAATATGTCGCGAAATGAGTAAAGCAAAAAGTTATATAAAGTTTTTTAAATATTTTTTAGACCTAAAATCAGAAGTAATTACCTATATTTAGCCCTTTATTTGCAAATGTGACATTTATGCACTGTTTTCTTGTTTAAAAATTCTATATAATATAGGTAACATCAGAAATATAGGTCTTACAGGAGGACAACATGGATATTAGTCAAGCAAATTTAAAAACCTTACCAAGAGCATTAAGATTTACAGGAGTCTTAGAAGTAGTAGATTGTATCGATTACAACAAACCTAGGACAGTATTTAGTATTGGTAACTTAAGAGACACTTTTTTATCAATCTTTCCAGATAAAGTTTTTAAGGAAGAGTCATTTCGTTTCTTTACTGACATGAATGGAACTAGAGTCATTATGCAAATACATGATCTCTCTATTCTGCATGACTATATTGAATCTATGGACCATATGCGTTATTTAGGAATACGTTGGGATAAAATACATGATGAAATGAAAAAGGCTCATGCGAGTAGTTAATTAAAAAATACCTAAAAAAAAAGCGAAGATATTTTCGCTTTTTATTTTACTAAAAATTTAAACAATAAATCATTTGCATTTAAATCTTTATTTAATTTCTTCTTAAATTTGAAAGAACTATCCGAATCAGACACGATAACGATAACATCAAGTTCTTTACCTTGACTCCTGATGTAATCTAAATCTATCTTTATTAAATCTTGTCCAGCAGTAACAGGCTTTGAAATATCTTCAATGATTCTAATAAATCCTTTTCCATCTAATTCGACAGTATCAATTCCAATATGAACAAGGATTTCAATATTTTCTTTTGTAAGTATGGTAAAGGCGTGGTTTGTTCCAAATACATGATTTAATATCCCATTACATGGAGCCTTAATGATTGAGTCATTAGGATAGATAGCTACACCATCACCAACCATTTTCTGAGCGAATACTGGATCCGATAATTTTGTAACATCTTTAGTTTTCCCACCAACTGGTGCGTATATTTCTGTATATTTACTCATAATGTATTTCCTTTTCTATATAATATATTCGATATAAGCTGTAAGTACTAATTTTTGTTTATTAGTTAAGGCTCTATCTGTTTGATTTTCTATGTAGTCAACAATTTTTTTTAATAAATTGTACTTTTTTGAACCCGTTGAATATTGCTTTAATTTTACATTTTCAATTAAAAATTGTAATGGTAATGCTTTTTGTTTTACGTAGGCTTGAATAATTAAGTATAAATCAGCGCATTTAGTTGATTCTAATTCAATCTTAAATTCTGTTTCAATCATTTGAATAATTGCTTTATAGATACGCATTTCTTGAACTACATAATTCACTTTAATGTTTTCTCTAGCAGCGTTTAAATGGAAAGCGATGAAACCTACCTCTTCATCAGGAATTAATACAGAAAATTTTTCTTCTATGATTTCCCTTGCCTGTAATGCAATCTCATATTCTTCAAAAAGAAGTAGTTGAATAGATGATTGGAAGGGGTTTGTGATTATTTGGTTGTTTTTCAAACGATCCAGAGCAAAGCTTAGATGGTCTGTTAAACTGATATATACATGAGTATTTAATTCTCCAAATTTTTTCTCTGCTAAGGTAATAATTTGATTTGAAACTTGAATGATGTTTTCATCAAAGTTTGTAATTAAGTCAATTAGTTGATTCTTAAGCGTTTCATCATAATTAAAGAAGGATTTCTCAATTAAGTAATCCTCTATTTCAGTAAATGTATTTGCTTTTTGATTAAAGCCAATACCTTTACCTGTTAAAATTTTGGTATGATTATTGGTTCCCTTGATAAGAATAGAGTTGTTATTCAATACTCTTTCAATAAAATATCTTCTTTTTGGCATTAGTATTTACCTGACAAAACATATGCTTCTATGTCTTTTTCGCTCTCTAGTTTTTTTACTTTGTCGACTAACTTTTTGCATTCTTCGAAAGTTGTATTTGCTAGAACTTTTTTTACTTGTAATAAAGCACTTGGAGTTACAGATATTTTTTCGATACCCAAACCGACAAGTATAGCTAAGAAATCCTTATTTGCTGCAATTTCTCCACATACACTAACTGGTATATTATGTCTTTTAGCAGATTGTATAGTAATGTCTATCATATTAATGAATGCTTGAGAATATGGATTATAATTTGCTTCTACAGATTGATTATTTCTGTCAGCCGCCATTGTATATTGTAATAAGTCATTCGTTCCAATTGAAAAGAAATCTAAATGTTTTGCTAAGATATCACTGATTAAAACACTTGCTGGTGTTTCAATCATGATTCCTAACTTGATTTTTGAATCAAAATCAATCTTTTCTTTCTCTAATTCAAGCATAGATTGCTTTAATATTTTTTTTGCATCTAACACTTCATCCAATTTAGTAATCATTGGAATCATTATTTTAACTTCTTTGCTTGCACTTAGTTTTAAGATAGCTTTAAATTGAGTAATCAATACCTCAGGATGATCAAGACAATATCGTATTGCTCGATATCCAAGGTATGGATTCGCTTCTTTAGCAATGTTAAAATAGTTAATAGATTTATCGCCACCGACATCTAAGGTTCTAATTGTGATTTCACCAGGAATATCTTTAGTCATTTCTAAGTATTTATTATATAAGTAATCAACACTAGGGAAATCTTCTAAATCCATATATAGGTATTCAGATCTAAATAGGCCTACAGAATTGGCTTTCACTTCTAAAGCGATAGAACAATCTGCTAGATTACCTATATTTACCCCTACATCAAATTTCTTGTTATCCTTAAATACAGCATCTTTTCCAATATATTTCTTTAATTCAACTTTTGAAGTTAAATACTCTTGATGTTTTGTTTTGAAAGTTTCGAAAACTACTTTATTAGGATTAATAATTACAGAAGACATATCTGCATCAATTAAAGCAAGATCAGCATCGTCCGTTGCAGCATAAATACCATCTATTGCAGTAACAAATGGAATGTCTAAGGTTCTTGCAAGAATAGCTGCGTGACAGTTAGAAGTGTTTCTTTCTGATATAATACCTAAGACTTTGTTTGCTTCGAAGTTTAGTATGTCAGAAGGAGTAATTTCAATTGCTAGTACAATCCCTGATAATTCTTTGGAATCAACGTTTTGGTATAACTTTATAAAGCGATGGCAGATATCTTTAATATCTGCTATTCTTTCTTTTATATAAGGATCTTCCATAGCATCGAAAATCTCAATGAATTCCGCTTGTGTTTTTAAACAAGCTGCTACAAAATCAACCTTTAACTCTTGGATTATTTCATTAATACGGTCAGTAATTTCTTCGTCTTCAATTAAGATTATATGGCCATTGATGATAGCCAAGGTTTCTTCATTCAAGATAGCCTTGTTTTCAACAATTTCATTTTCTAAATCTTTTACGGAGTACTTATAAATGTTATTGGCCTTGGCTAGCTCATCAATAACTTGTTGGTCTGATAAAATAATATGTTGGTTTTTCAAGTCTAAAGGCTTGATTTTAGTGATTTCACCAAAACCAAGACCTAAAACTATAGATTTACCGATGTATTTTTCCAAGATTATTCACCACCTAAAAGGATTTTAACTAGTCTTTCTAACAATGCTTCTTCATCTGGACCATTTACTTCAATTGTAACAAAATCCCCTTTAACAATACAAAGTCTTAATAATTGCATTGCTTTGTTTCCAGGAACAGTTAGTTCATTCTTTGTTACAGTTACAGAACTATCTGTTTTTTTAACTTCATTTGTGAAAGTACCAATTGGTCTTATATGAAAAGATATATTATTTGTGTATTCTACTGTTTGTTTCACCATAGTTCTAACCCCATTCTTTACTTTAGTAATTTTCCATCCTTGATAATATGTTTTATATTTACAACTTCATCGAACAGAAGTAGGTCTGCATATTTACCAGCACAGATACTGCCGATTACACCTTCATATCCAATTGCTTTTGCTGGATTGATAGAAGCCATTTTTACTGCATCTACTAAAGAAGTATCAAACAGATTAACCATATTCTTAACTGCTAAGTTAAGATTAAGGGTTGAACCAGCTAAAGCTCCATTTAATAGTCTAGCAGAACCACCTTCAGATATAACTGCTTGGCCACCTAGTTCATATTTACCATCAGGAAGACCTGCAGCTCTCATAGCGTCTGAGATTAGAATAACATTGTCAGTTCCTTTACAAAGTTTAGCAATATCGATTGCAGTTTTATGTAAATGGATACCATCAGCTATTATTTCTGTTCTCAATAGACTGTTTGTTAAACATGCGCCTATGATTCCAGGTTCTCTATGTGTAAAAGCTCTCATTCCATTATATAAGTGAGTAGAAATAGTAGCGCCTAGATTGATTGCTTCATTTGCACTAGTAAATTCTGAATTAGAATGGCCAATAGCAACTTTAATAGAATTTTTTCTTAAGTATTTAATCATTTCTTTAGCACCATTAAGTTCAGGAGCCAAAGAAACCACTTTAATTGTATTGTTTGATGCATCTATAAATTCTTTTAATTCTTCAATATCAGGATCTTTTATGTCATCTCCTGGTTGAGCGCCTTTTTTAATAGTATTAAAATATGGCCCTTCTAGATAGATTCCTAAAAGTCTTGATTGATTATTGGTTTGTACTTTAATATATTCAGCTACATTTTTAGCTGCTTTTATAATTTTTTCTTTTGGATTTGTCATAGTAGCGGCTAAAAAAGATGTTACACCATTGCTTAAATGGTATTTAGCAATACTTTCTAAGCCTTCTAAAGAAGCATCCATTGTATCAAAGCCAGAATTACCATGATTATGTATATCAATAAATCCTGGTGATAAGTATAAATTTTCTCCATCGATTACTTCATCAATGTCTTTTACTGTTTCTTCATTAGAAATGATTCTTTCAATCAAATTACCATTTAAAACAACTTGATGATCATATAGTACTGAATCTTCTAATAATATTCTTGTATTCTTGATTATTGTTCTCATTAATAGTCATCTTCTTTTCTTTAAGATATAGTCTTGCTGCTTCTAAGTCCATCATAATAGTAAGGTTTTGATGTAATAAAAGAGTAGAAGCAGGAGTGCTTGTTGATATGGAAGAGTCTTCTAAAAATCTTGCCATAATCTCCGCTTTTCTTGCACCGGTAGCAATTAGTAATATTTTTTTTGCTCTCATGATAGTTCCTAAGCCCATAGTGATAGCTTGTTTTGGCATTTGTTCTATATTAGGGAAGAATTTACTGTTCTGATTTAAGGTTTCTTCTGTTAAACCTGTAACATGCGTATTGATTTCTAGTTTCACATCTGGTTCATTAAAACCGATGTGACCATTGATACCAATACCCAATAGTTGTAAATCAATTCCTTTGTTTTCATAGATTAGTTTATCATAATTTTTAGCTAATTGATTAAAATCTTCTGAAAAACCATCAAGTAAATGAATGTTTTCTTCTTGAATATTGATTTTATCAAAAAAATTATGATGCATATAATAATAGTATGAGTTTAAATCGCTTTTATGTAAACCAACATATTCGTCTAGATTAAAAGTTCTTACTTTTGAAAAATCTACTAATCCAGCTTGATAAAATTCTACTAGTTTATCATAAGTCATTAAAGGAGTATCTCCTGTTGCTAAACCTAAAACAAGATTTGGTTTTGTATTAATCTCATTCTTGATAAACTTCGCAGCTTCACTCGCTAATTCTAATGCAGTGTTTACGATAATTACTTCCATATTATATACCTTCTTTACATGTGTTTCACTCTAGGACGATATTTTTCATAAAGGTGATCGTTATTGAAATTATCTGAATTTTGACTAACGAATATAGGCAATGGATAATTTTTTTTATGTAGTATGTCTAGAGTTTCTTCAAGTATTGAATCAACGATAAAGCAACCTGCTATAGTTGATCCAGGTCCTGATTTTACTTCACCAAAATTAATTAATGCATCTCCTGCAGGACAGCAGTTGTCTAAGACAATATCAGCTAACTCAAATAATTTCTTATCTGATTTATCTCTTGATGCACATGATTTAGAGTGATCGTATGATGTAATTGCAATAACTGTTAAACCTTCTTTTTTAGCTCTCATAGCCATTTGTACGGGTACTGAGTTTCTTCCTGAATTAGAGATGATTACCATTACATCATCTTTATCAATGGCATATTGATTATAAATGATGTCAGCTAAGCCATCCACTTTTTCCATATAAGAACCTTTTTCAGCGCCAGCAGCAGTAGTGATAGTTTCATCTAACATTGCATTAACGTTAGCCAAACCACCTGCTCTAACAAACATTTCAATACCAATCATATGTGAATGACCTGTACCGAAGAAATGGATAAGTTTATCTTCTTTTACTTTTTTTGCGAAGATGTTAGCTACTTTTAACATGGTATCGTATTGAGTAGCTTCGATCTTTTCTATTAATTTTGATATTTCATTGTAGTATAATTTTGCAGACATGATTTTCTCCTTTAGTTTGCGAATTTTTAGGGCGTAATTAAACGCCCTAAAATACCGCATGAACTCTATTTCATTTTTAAAACTTTATTAATATCTTGTGCGATAAATTCAGCGTGTGTTCCCACAACTACTTGAACTGAATTTTTCATTTTAAATACACCTGAACTACCTAATTTCTTTAGTCCAGCTTCGTTTAATTTTGTAGGATCTTGTAGTTGTAATCTAAGTCTAGTAATACAAGAATCACAAACTTGAATATTTTCTTTTCCACCTAAGAATTCAACATATTTTAATGCGATTTCGTCAGGAGCACCTGTAAATTCGATTTCTTCATCATCAACTTCGTCTTCTCTACCAGGAGTTTTTAAGTTGAATTTCTTAATTAAGAATGTAAATAAGAAATAATATAGTGCAAAGTAAACAATACCGATAGGGATAATTAACCAACCCTTAGTTGATAAACCAAAGTTTAATACATAGTCAATTAGACCAGCAGAGAATCCAAATCCATGTTTTACTCCTAAAAGAGTAGTAACGGCTAATGCAGAACCTTGTAGTAAAGCATGAGCAACGAATAAGATCGGTGCAGTGAATATGAATAAGAATAATAATGGTTCACCAATACCAGTTAAAGCAAATGTACCTGCAGCACCTAATAGTAATCCACCAATTTTCTTTCTGTTTTCAGGTTTTGAAGTTCTGTACATTGCTAAAGCAGCACCTAACATACCAAACATAAATACAGGGTAGAATCCAGCCATGAAGTTTCCAGCAGTTGGATCTCCAGCGAAGTATCTGAATAAGTCACCTGATACAACTTCACCAGCAGCGTTTGTAAAGTCTCCAAATACAAACCATACAAGGCTATTAAGGATATGATGTAATCCGGTAGGTAATAATAATGCATTGAATGTACCATAAATACCAACACCAACAGCACCAGCACCTGTTAAAAATTCACCAAAGGCTTGAATAGCATTTTGTATTGGTGGCCAAACCCAACCAAATACAATACCAAGAATTAAAGCAGCAACTCCAGTGACGATTGGTACGAATCTTTTTCCTCCAAAGAATCCTAAAACTTGAGGTACTTTAATGTTACTAAATTGATTGTACATTTTAGCAGCTAAGTAACCACCGATGATTCCTGATAAAACTCCCATGTTGATAGTAGGGTCCATAGTTGCTGTAACTTCTGTAATAACGAAGTATGCAACAGCTCCTGATAATGCAGCAGCACCATGTCCATCTTTCGATAGTCCAATAGCAACTCCAATACCGAAAATAATAGGTAAGTTAGCAAATATAACAGTCCCAGCCGCAGCCATTACAGGAATGTTAAGTAAGTCGCCAGCACCCAAACGCATTAATAAAGCAGCGATCGGTAGTGTAGCTACAGGCAGCATTAAAGCCTTACCAATCTTTTGTAATTCAGCAAAAACTTTTCTCATAAAAATTGTGTCCTCTCTTTTCTTTTTTTTGTATGTATATTTTTCTTTTTTAAAAGACAATATAAAAAAAACATGAACCGAAACGAAAAAGCTCGTTCAAAGTTCATGCCTGCATTGTCAGTAACACACTTATTGTCATAATTATAACCTGTTAAAAAATTTATGTCAAGAAAAAATGTAAGTGTTTTCAAACTTTCTTCTAATAATAGTTTTATATTTATATAAAACATTATAATTTTTTAAATTGCATCAAAATGAATGAAATAGAAGAAAAAGATAGCAAAAGAGCACAATGTAAAAGATAGAAAAATTATTGTTTTATTAGAGGGTAAATAAAGATGATAAGATAAACCACCGTAAGTAGTATCATGAGGCCACCCGCTCTTGTAATAAGTATAGCTGCTTTAGAGAATTCTCTTTTTCTATTTTTCCCCTCTAATTCATCTTGAAGACGTAAAACAACATTTGGCCATAGTAAACAAAGTAAGCCAATTGCTATTAAAATAATATAGCCTATAATATAAAACACCATTGTCAACTACGCTCCTACTAAACTTATATATCTATTATACTTTCAAACAGATGCAATAACAAAGCATATATTTAAATTTGCGCTCAAACTGTCGTTTTTAGGACAAATTGAAACGCTTTCATAAAATAGTGTGTAAAAAAAGCTTAAAAGCATGTTACAATACTTGCAATTGAATAAAAACTATTAAGAAGACGAGAGAGATATAGCTCTATGACCGTCTACCAACCGGTATCTAATACACGGTGGTAAAGCTATAAACGATGGGTAAAATTGGAAACCAATGAGTTCTTATCGTTTGATAAGAGCTTTTTTTATTGCAAAGGAGTGAATTCAATGATTGAAATCAAAAACGTTTCTAAATCATATAAGATTAATAAAATCGAACAAGATGTCTTAACTGATGTTAATCTTTTGATTGAAGAAAACGAAATACTTGGAATTGTTGGTTTATCTGGGGCTGGTAAGTCTACATTAATCAGAATGATGAATGGATTAGTGAAACCAAGCAAGGGTCAAGTATTTGTGAACGGAAGAGCAATTCACAATTTAAGACAGAAAGATTTAAATCGAATGCGCTACGCTATTGGTATGGTTTTCCAACATTTCAATTTATTATCATCAATGACAGTGGAAGACAATATTAAACTAGCTTTAAAAATAGCTAACTACAAAAAAGAAGAAATAAAAGATAGAATTCATGAAGTGATAGACTTAGTTGGTTTAAATGATAAGTTAAAAGCTTATCCAAAAGATTTATCTGGTGGACAAAGACAACGTGTCGCGATAGCGAGAGCCTTAGCGAATAAGCCTAGTATCTTATTGTGCGATGAAGCAACCTCATCACTAGATCAAGTGACTGCTTCTGAAATTGTTAAACTCCTTAGAAAGATTCAATCTAAAACCAATATAACAATAGTATTCATTACCCATCAAATTGAAGTAGCTAAAGATTTGTGTAAGCGAATCATCGTAATGGATTCGGGTAAGATAATTGAAGATAGTTCAACAAAAGACTTGTTTGTGAGACCGGTTCATCCCAAAACAAAACAATTGATTAAATCTATTGTTTATGATGTATCACTTCCTCAAAGGGATGTTTATGAATTAATTTATAGTGAAAAGAATAATAATGAGACTATCATATCAGATACAGTTAAACATTTTGATATTGATTTAAATATTATTCAAGCTAAAAGTATTTCTATTCAAGAAGAATATATAGGATATCTATATGTTCAACTATTTGGAAAACAAATAGATAATGCTATAACTTTTTTAAAATCAAAGGGAATTGAGGTGAATAGACATGGGTGATCATATATTTTGGGACTTATTTTTTGAAGCGCTTCAAGAGACGCTTTTCTTAGTCTTTGGAACTGGACTTTTTGTTTTAGTGATAGGGCTAATTATCGGGTTTTTCCTTTATGCATCAGAAGAAAATTCCATCATGAAAAACAGCCTTTCAACTAAAGTGTTTCATAGAGTTTTAGCGACGGTAAATGATGTTGCTAGGTCTATACCATTTATCATTTTATTAATATTACTAATTCCTTTTACAAGAAGCATTATGGGAACCATGCTTGGAGCCAAAGCAGCGTTACCTGCACTTATCATAAGCGCATCACCATTCTTTGCGAGAGTCGTTCATATGGCCTTGAAAGAAGTTCCAAGAGAAACATTAGAAGCTGCTAATTCATTAGGAGCTTCTACAAAAACTATCGTATATATTGTTTTTAAAGAAGCGATGAGCTCTTTAGTAACAGGTTATACTTTAACTTTAGTTACCTTAGTTGGCTTCATGTCCGCCGCGGCCGTAATCGGAGCGGGAGGATTAGCTTACTTAGCCTATGAATATGGTAAGTTTGGCAATAATGACCAATTGATGTATCTATCGATATTCACGATTTTATTTATTGTGTTTATCATTCAAATAACTGGCGATTTTATCGCAAGAAAAATAAATCATAATTAGGAGATAAAAAAATGAAAAAATTATTAAATATTATTATCGCAATTATTGCGATACTTACAATAACTGGATGCAATAATGCTTCCGAAACAACTATTAGAGTTATCGCAACTTCGATACCTCATGGAGAGATTCTAGAAGTAGTAAGAGCAGAGTTAGAAGAACAAGGTTATCAATTAGAAGTTACAATAACTTCAGATTACTACTTCCCTAATCCTTCTGTAGCTGCAGGAGACGCAGATGCTAACTTCTTTCAACATGTTCCGTTCTTAAATCTCTACAATTCAGAGAATTCTGATAAACCATTAGTAATTGGAGCTTATGTACATATAGAACCTATTGGTATCTATTCAAACGACTATACATCCTTAGATCAAGTTCAAGATGGAGATACTGTTTTAATCTCTAATTCAACCGCGGACCACGGTAGAATTTTAAAACTATTTGAAGATGCTGGACTGATTACTTTAGTAGATACTTTTGATGTCTTATCATCAGATATCATTATTGAAGAAGCAATCGCCCAAAACCCATTAAACCTAGTATTCCAAGCGAATGTAGCGCCTGACTTCATGTTTTCTGCTTATTCTAATCAAGAAGCTGACCTTTATGTTATAAATTCTAATTATGCCTTAGAAGGCGGAATTAACCCGATTGATACAGCTATATTCTTAGAATCTACAGTGGATAATCCATATGTTAATATCTTAGCCTTAAATGAAGCAGACCTAGAACTAGATAAAATAAAAGCTTTAATCGCGGCGCTGAATTCTGATGCAGTAAAAGACTATATCAATGAAACATATAATGGTTCTGTAATCCCTGCATAAAAATAACTTAACAATAAAAAAAGGCGATAAATTTAAAAATCGCCTTTTTATGTGTTTCGATATTATCTAATGTATTTACCTTGCATTTCAATGTATTTAATAATTTCATCAGAATAGGCTTTAGAACGAAGTTTCTTCATCTCATACATACCCTTATCAGCTTCTTTAATTAACTCATAAATAGATTTCTTACCTTCTAGATCAATAGAAGTACCAATAGATACAGAAACAACTTTTTCGATAGCTTTGTTGTCACACGCTTTTAAAAGCTCTTGTTTTTTCTTTTCTAGAAGTTTTTCAGTTGCGTTAGGGATAAGAACTAAGAATTCATCCCCACCAATTCTAGCCATACTCTTTTCAACAACATCTGCAAATACAGCTTTCATTTTATTTGCTAAACTTTTAAGTAAGTAATCTCCGCGTTCATGTCCCAAATAGTCATTATTTGTTTTTAAGGCATTTAAGTCAAGTGAGAGAACTCCTAAGTTTTTTGTGCTTTTAACTTTTTCAATTTTTTGTTCAATGTAATTACGATTATTTAGACCGGTCATTGAATCATAATTGCTTAAACGATTCAATTCTCGAAGTAATGAATACACTTGAGTTTCATCATACAATAAAATCATATAACCAAAGTCATCCATACCTTTTAGTTTAAATTCTTTTTCACGAAGATGATAATGATCTTTTGATTCATTTTCCTCTTCCACAATCTTATGTTCGCTATATAAAACTACTTTTTCTTTTAAAGTCGTTTCTAAGGTTTCGAATTTTTGACCGATGATATCATCAAATAAGATGTTATATTTTTCTAGTAATAATGGACTAATTTCAATGATTCTCTTATCTCTATCAGTTAAGATGTACATTTCTCTCATATTAGAAAGAATTTCACCTCTTCCTGAGGCTTTTAAGTTAAATACCATATCTTTACTATAGATTACTATATATAAGATGAATGACACAACAACGAGTGAAATATATGTTAAGTCTACATTGCTTTCAAAAAATAATAATTGTGACGCGTTGAATGTTAATACAACAACAACACAAATAACTAACATTCTCGTTACAGCTTTATACTGTCTTGTATCTCTATGTTTCGCTAAGAAGCTAAACATAAACCATAGGGCTGTAATTACAATACTATATATAATTATTAAGTGAGGAAAGAATAACGCTCCCTTGCTAGCTGTATATAAATCATCAAAAGTATTGAATTGAGATAAACCTAATTCTAGGAACCAAGAAGTAGTTGAGTTAGTGACTGCAATAACTAATTCTATTGTTAAGAGGATCAAAGCTCCATAAAGAATTTGCTTTGGTAATTTTAGACCTACGTATTGTAGGATAGTACACATTGTAAAAAATGCTAATAAGAACTTTAGAGGATAGCCTAACATATTTGCATAATAAGAAACAAATGCATTAGTAGAAGATCGTTCCACAAAGATTAGTATCGTCCAAAAAGCAGCTGAATAAATCAGAAACTTTAAACATCTATACTTATTATCATGATTGCGGAACATGTTTACTACTGGTATTACTGACAAGAATGCCGTCAATATTAATAGTATTTCTAGAAAAGCTTGCATAAACTCACTTCCTTCTTATATATTATATCATTAAAAGATTAGTCGATGTGTTATTTAGTTATTATAATATATTAAGCAAGTTTTTTCTAGATACTATGGAGATTTAAAAAAAATTAAAAAAAATTGAAAGCAATATATTTTTATAATACTATTTGTGCTAATATAGATAAGGAAATAAAATGCACTTTCGCCGTTTTTAGATTAGAATACAGAAAAGAGAGAAAGAAAATGAAGAAATTTATTGCTTTTTTTGTATTTTTGTTTGTTGGAATTGCGTTTTTAAGTTGTGACAAAGCTACCACAACTACTAGCAGAATAACATCAAACATAATACAAACAACAGAACAAATTATTACAACTCAAGAAACAACGGAACAAATTACAACAACACAAGCTGTTACAACAGCAACGACTTCTAACCCAGTTACAACAATGGCACCTATCACCTGAGTTTTATAGTTATAAAAGAGTAAAAGAGACAATATCCGCTTTATAAGTGGAATATCATCTCTTTTTATTAT
>JAEIOE010000096.1 GCA_016342455.1 Mycoplasmatota bacterium
AATCGAATGTGTAAAAAAAATGGCTCTTTCAAGCCATAAAGATTACTTCATTAATATTTCACTGTCAAACTCGGGAGGCATTATTCCAAACTTTGGAATAACACCTCTTTTTTCTTTTTATTTAGTTGAACCCCTATCCTTGACATTCAACCAAAAAAATTAACAGCAAATTTACTTGTTGTTTATTTTATGATATAATATAATATAATATAATATAATATAATATATATTTTTTGATATTCAACAGACATAATATCATTTATTTAATTGTTGAAATTTTTTCTATAAGGAGCGGAAGCTATATTATGAAAGGGTTGTTTACAATACTTACTATCTTTGGAGTCGGATTTATTCTATATATGATATTTGCTTTAATTTCTCCAAATACAAGTCCAAACGGTAGAACATATTTTATTTTAATAGGCTCAATAATAGTCACATTAATATTTTTTGCATTATCTAGAGTGAAATATAATTAATTTTCAAGTTTGTCATTTATATTATATCAGTTTGAGGAGGAATAAAATGAGTTTTGATAATAGATTGAGAAATGTTTTTAAAAGAGTCACTGAAGATATTATCGATAATTTAGAAAAGTATACAATTAAAGATAAATTTAGAGTTATCAATTTATTGGGTAAAATGATGAAAGTCAATATGCATTTAGAACAATATGATAATGCAGATAAAGTCCCCGATGAGAGTGACAGAGATAAAAAAAAATATGAAGGCGAAGTTGAAGAAAGTGAAGAAGAAGAAAAAAAACAAAAATATTGGCATTAATCTAAGTTATAAGGCTAGATATTTTATAGGTATTATCTGTGGAATGATATATGTTGGAATAGGAGATTGTATACACTATTTAACAACTTTAAACTTAGCGGATATAAATAATATATGGTCATATTTAATATGGACTTTGCAATTGCTTATTGTTTTTTCTTTAGCATACATGATTCTTTATTTAGTGAAAAAAAGAATTTATATTATATTTAATAAAGCTACTTTACTAATTTGCTTACTAACAATAAATATTATAATGGCTATACGTTTGGAGAAATTCCCCGTTTTTACAGCTTACCTAACAGTAATAATTATAGTTTATAATATGGTAGATGAGTATCAAAAAAACACTAAAAATGGAAAGTTTTCATTGGAAGAAGAACCAAATAAATGATAAAAAGAGTAGAAAATTCTACTCTTTTATATTGAACTTGGAAAATACATATTAAAATCTTTTTTACTTTTCTGGACAGACATATGTAAATAGATATCTGTTGTTTTACTGCTCGCATGGCCCAGTAAATTTTGTATGCTGAGAATTGGTGCGTTGTTTTCTACTAATAGCGTAGCCATGGTATGTCGTAGCATATGAGGGGTGTATTGATATAGCTTTAATGTTTTCTTTACATATTTGAATATGCTACTTACATTTTCATCAGTTAAAGCCTCATTTTTCTTAAAATTATGGAAAAAGTATTCTCTTTCTGGCTTCAGTTCGATATATTTTTTCATTAACTCAGTTCCTCTATTATTATAAAAGACTAATCAAGGTCTATTATTCTTTGTATGGTTCAGGTAAATACTACAATTTTCTAGATCAATCTCTCTATTTTTAATATTTACTAATTCGTTTCTTTTTATCTCTTAGGTCTAATTTTAAAAATATTTCTAAACATTAGTAGTATCAATCAAAAGCAATTTTCATTAATATATGATACTCTGTTGACAATATATATTCAACTGATATAATTTATTATAGAGAACGACATATTGTGGCGCGCCAAATCAAAGACGACTAATGATTTTACAAACGTTGAAGAATGCACATTACTATTCTGTTTTTTTAATTATGAATTTATAAGCGTGTGGCTTACAAACTACAAATATCTTATGAAAGAAAGAAGGCTGTCATGAAAAAAAATATGTTAATAATAGTACTTTTACTGGTTTTGTCTACTATATATGGGTGTGATATAGGCAATAATCAGAACGAGGCAATTAAAGTAGGGTATACCATAGCAGGAGGGGATTCATTGGACTTTAATGGAGTTGTTGCATTTACAATAGAGGATCCAATTGCTGAAGAAAACCAATCCATTCCAGTGTTATTTGAGTACGGACATATTTACGATGAACAACAATATGAATTATGGTACGGAACATTTACAGTTGCTGTATTTGTATCTGAATCTCCATATAATCACTACAGAAACAATGGGGAATATACTTTACTATATGAAAGCGTTATTGAAGATTTTGTAACTAATGAATATAAATGCGATGTAGATTTATCAAATATATTCGATATACCTGAGTTTCCTAAATCGTTTGAATTATCTATAATTTCTGAGGATATTCCTTATGAGAAAGGAAAACTTTATTTTGTTTTAAATAAGGGGGAGTTTTTCCCTGAACAGGAAGAAGTTCTTCCAACTGTATATCAAGTGGTTTATTTTACAAATGTTGACGGTGTATTAAACTTTACTTTAGATAATCCGTTCTAATATTTGCGGACATAGGTTAGAATGTTTTTCAGGTTAATGTATGAACTACACAATAGACTGAAATAAAACCATCTAATAACCAAAATAGCAAGTTTTACTTTTTTTAATATGATTATTTAATGAAAGGTAAATACCTTCAAACAATCTAATGTGTGAGGGTAAAGGATAAGAAAATGAAAAAAATTATGATTTTAGGTTTAGTTCTAACAGTACTATTTTTAATGAATATCAAAGTATTAGCTTTTGAAAATATGAGTGATTCACCCACTAAAGAAGAAATAGAATCCTCACTTAGATTAATGGAGCAAGATTGTATTTATACTGATTTTCAAGATTCTTATTTCAAAAAAGGTGAAAAGATAAATATTCCTTTTGAAATAAGAAATAAGATGAGTAATCAAGAATACTATATAGAAGTGGAAGCCGAAAATATAAACTTAGAAGAGAATAAACTTAGAACAATTGAAGGTAATTTTGATTTAAGTTTTAGCACTATAACTCTTGGTGAATTTGAGATGAAAATTATAGCTTATACTCATGAAGTAAGATATGAATATTTTGTGTATATTTACTCGACTGAAAGTATCGATTTTATTAGTAAGGTAAGTATCACTCAAGCAAAAAGAGAATTTTTTATTTATCAATATAAAAATAATCAAGTCAAAGATGATGAATATAATCAAATTGTGTATGGGTATAAAAGACATACAAATATCGAAGAGGTAACGGAACAAACGCCAAGTGTAAATGGAATTACAATGTCCACTACATCTTCCAATATTATTAATGTTTATGGATATGTAAAATTTACTGATACTCAAAACGGCATACACCCTGCTGTAGGCATGAAAGTCACGCTTTATGATGAGGATTTGTTCGGTATAAGACAAACTTTAGCGGTCACTTATACGTCGAGTACTGGACTATATTGGTTTAGTGTCGAAAATGATACATCAATCTTTGAGAATGGTTATGATATAACCTGACTTACGCAGTTGTTATGTGATAACTTCAAGCTAAGAACTGATATATCGGCCAAAAACACTTA
>JAEIOE010000097.1 GCA_016342455.1 Mycoplasmatota bacterium
ACCGCCGTATACGTGAACCGTATGTACGGTGGTGTGAGAGGGGCGAAAGTTATTAAAACTTAGCCTCTACTCGATTGCTATCTTCTAAAAACACATAAATGGTACATAAATTGTGTTATTTATATGATGTTTTAAGCAATTACCTTGACAGACATAGTAATTATTGATATGCTTTACATATAAAAAAACATATGAAGGGAAACACCATTATGAAAATAGGAGTAATTACAGATTCAGGAAGCAATTTATCTTTAGAATATTTTGAATCAATACCTAATCTTAAACTTGCACCATTACAGATAAATATAGATGAAGTATATTTTAGAGATGTAGTAGAAAAGTCAGCAGATGAAGTATATGAAGAATTAAAAACAAAACATATTTCAACCAGTCTTCCAAAAATTGAAGACTATCTTGAGGCTGTCGAATATTTTAAAGCGGAAGGTTATACAGATATTCTAACGATAACAATATCAAGTGGATTATCAGGAACTTATAACGCTTTTAGAAATGCCAATTTAGAAGTAGAGGGCATCAATATGCACCTTCATGATACTAAAACCTTAGGCATGGCTGAAGGATATATAGTTAAGGAAGCATTGAAACAAATTAAAAAAGGTACAGCTATTCAAGAAATAATGGAAATTCTTGATGATTTACGTTTTAATAAAAGTGTATCATTCTTTACTGTTGAAACATTAAAGTATTTAAGAAGAGGCGGAAGAATCGGCTTCGTTGAAGGTACAATAGGAGACATATTGCATGTCAAACCAATTATCTCAGTAAATGATGATGGATTATACTATACCATTTCAAAAGGCTTCGGAATGAAGAGAACTTATATTACAATGAAAAAGAAATTAATGGAATTCGCAGGTGACGATGAAATTGAATTAACAATTCATTACGGCATTGATATTGAGCAAGCGAAAGAACTTGAAAGAAAAGTAGAAAACGATTTAAATGTTAAAAGAATTGACTTAGTTGCGATTACACCAGTTTTAGGAATTCATACAGGACCAAATATTGTTGCTGTATGTGCAAGAAAAGTATAAAAACCGGATATTCCGGTTTTTTTTTTGCAATTTTTGCATAAGTTATTGAATAAGAACTTACTTTATCATAAAATTTATATATGGATTTGGGGGTGATGAAATGTCTCGTCTCAACAAGTATGAAGAAAAACAAAAAAAACTATCTAGATTTCAAGCCTTGAAATCTATTTTTTCGTCTTTCTTAATAACTGTAACTGCAGTAGTAGTGATTGTTGTAGTTACACCAAAGAGTCCTAAAGCTGAAATTCAATCTTTAAGGGCTTTTAATAATGCAATAATTTATTCAATCAATGTGACTGATAGTGATAGTGCAATAATAGAAGACACTTTAATTGTGACTTTAGAAAACCAATTTGAAGCCTATGAGACTACTTTAGTTTTAGGTAATAACTTTGGAAAATTTCTAGATTTACAAGATGATACGGAGTACAAACTAAAAGTATTAGCTGATAAAGGTTTTGGCTTAGAAGTGTTAGATTCTCAAACAATATATACAGCTCCAGTAGCTGGAGGGGTATTGTTGTCATCCGAACTAATTGAAGAGGGTGAATGGAATTATGTTTACCAATTAGAGTACTTAGTAAATGATGTCTTTAACGAGTATAAAAGTATCCAAGTAAGATATGGTTATAAATATAATGGAGAAGTTGAAGTATTCAACTATACAACTGAAGCGCTATCCTTCGATGATTCAAGTTTTATTATTGACGATGCAAATAGCAATATGGAAGTATTTGTTTATTTAGAGGCGGTTACTCAAGAAGATAATACAGTTATTCTAGATGAAATGAGTTTTTTAACTCCATACCAAGTATATGCTTCCTTAAGTCCAATGGAAGTTAGTAATACCACAGCTGAATTTTCAATTTGGTTAGAACAAAGTGAGGAAATGGATATAGAGTATGAAGCACTTTTAATGATAAACGATTATATTGTACAAAGAAAATCAATTATACATGATGAAAGCGAAGATTTAGGAATGCATCACGGTGGTGTAACTGTAGAATTTACAGACTTATTAATGGATCAAGAGTATAGCGTAGCACTGCTTGCAAAATATCAAGACCCGATTACATTAAAACGGGTTGAAGTAAATGTTAATTCATTTGATTTTGTTACACTGACTAACTTTTCAGTAGATTACCAAGTCATTGATAATGAAACATATATTGAAGTAACAATTAATTTAAGTGACCCAGAAGCGAGATTTACAGATGCATATTATACCGTTTGGGAAGTAACAGAATTTGGAACTTGGCAATATGAGTCCATGTCTTATGATTTTATAGAAGATGGAGATCAACTATATATAAGTTTTACAATCTCTTTACCAGTTTTAGAAGAAATGATTATTGACATAGGAATTTCAGATTCATCGCAATTTTATTACAAAGTAATATTAGAAAAATTAGATTATACTGAGGAGGTATTAGGATGAAATTAAATTTTAAAAACAAATCAAAAGAAGATAAAATTAGGATTATTACGGTAACGACAGTAATTGTAGTATTTATTCTTGTTGCAGTAATGGCTCCAATTATTTTTCCAGGAACACAATTCGCCTTAATTATTGATAATTCGATCGGAAAGTTTTTTAACATAATAGATTTCTTTAAAAATAATTATGTTATCGTATTAGAATCAGTGGCAGTTATCATCTTTATTTGGATATTGTATAAGTTACTAGTTATCATCATCTCAATCTTTATTAAAAGAGGACATAGATCTGAGACTGTTGGTAAATTGATTATGAATTCCATTCAATACATCTCAGTAATAGCAGCTATATTTTTAATTCTATCAGCTTGGGGAGTTCAAACGCCTACATTACTTGCAGGTGCTGGTATTATTGGTTTAGCTATTTCATTTGGTGCTCAGAGTCTAATAGAAGATGTCTTTGCTGGTCTATTCATTATCTTTGAAAAACAATTTGCAGTAGGAGATGTTATTCAAATTAATGATTTTAGAGGCGTTGTAAAAGAACTTGGTTTAAGAATTACAAAGTTTGAAGATGTGAACGGTGATGTCAAAATGATCAATAATTCTGACATCAGAGGAGCGATAAACTCATCTAATGCTTTGTCTCAAGCTATTTGTGAAATAGATATTTCATATAATGAAGATATAGAAAAATTTGAAAAATTCATGAAAGAAAACATTAAATTCATGAAGGAAGATATAAAAACAATTAAAAAAGGACCATTTTATGACGGTATAGAAAAATTTGGAGAATCAGGTATCACTATTAGAATCGTTGCGTGGTCTACTGAAATTGATCGATTGTACACCATTCGAGAATTGAACAAAAGTGTTAAAGTTTTATTTGATAAGAACAATATAGAAATTCCATTCCCTCAAGTAGTAGTACATAAGAATGAGTAGTAAATAATTAACATATTAAAAGAGCCTGTAAAGAATTAGAAATCTGAGAAGATTTTTAAGAACTACAGGTTCTTTCTTTAAAATCAAACAAAAA
>JAEIOE010000013.1 GCA_016342455.1 Mycoplasmatota bacterium
TGTGCTTAAAGCTGTAAGCTTCTAGTGCACAAAAAGTAAACTTGGTATAACTCCAGAGTAAAACACGCTATTTTTTTGTGAAAATCATGATAAACTTAGTAATGACAACACATGTATGATACGTATTATATAGAAAAGAAGGACAACATTATGAATATTGCTTTGTTTTACTATGACGATTTTGTTGAATTTGAAATTGCTCTAGCTTTGTTTTTATTAAGAGATGAAAAAATTATTCATTTTTCATTAGAAAAAAAGAACTACCAAAGCTATGAAGGTCAAACGTTTATTCCAGAGTTTCAAATGAATGAAGTTTCACCAAAAAGTGTGGATCTATTAATCATCCCAGGTGGAAATAGTCTGCCTTTATTTAAAAATGAACCATTAAAAAAGTGGATAAAAGAGTGTGTAGAAAACGGTGGGAAAATTGCCGGTATATGTGGAGGAGCTGAATTACTTGCTGGTCTAGGTTTTCTAAAGGGTAGAATATGCACAGCGGGAACATCAGGCTTAAAAAGTGATGATCCTATATATGGTTATTTTTCCGAATGCAAAATATCAAATTCAGTTGTTGAAATCGATGGACCATTTATTACATCACAAGGTCAGGGTTACGCTGAATTTGCTGCTAAATTATATCATTTAAGTATTGGTGGAGAAAAACCAGAAAGTGAAATGTCTATCTTAAAATGGCTAAAAAACGATAGAACATAATAAATAGTTTTAAAATATTTCTAATAGTTATATAAGTCATGAAATTCATATATAATATGTAAGTTTCAATTAATAGTTATACAAACGGTATAAAAAATATAGGTTCCATTTTAACAAAAGTATCAGGCCTTTTTTTCATGCAGAAAGGGAGATATTCCCCTATCTGCAAATTTCCATATGTTCTGTAGAGGGACAATTCAATACTTTTGTAGGTTTTTTTCGGTTTAATAGTTTAACCTTTTAACGATTACCTAACAATTTAAACGATTGCCCAACAATTTACGCGATTACCTAACAATTTAACGATTATAGATAAAATCATAATTTAATACAGAATATTCCCTAAACATAAAAGAATATTTGGTTTCGGGAATTATAATATAGTAATTATCAAATTCCCTAAAAAATAAAAATATTGAAGTTATGGGAATGTAGTGGTATAATATGTGTGGTGATGATAATGAAAATTATAGAAAGAAAACAATACTTGAATGAATTACTATCATTAAAAAATAAACCAGATATAAAAATCATAACAGGTGTAAGACGAGCTGGGAAGTCAATGTTGTTGAGTGAATACATAAAGGTGCTCAAGAGTATTGAAAAAGATGCAAATATCATTCTAGTAGATTTTAATCGGATTACATTTGATGAGATTAAAGAGTATAAAAAATTAAACAATTATATTAGAGAAAGACATTTGCCCAATGTGAATAATTATGTATTCATCGATGAAGTTCAAATGTGTGATAAATTTGAATTAGCTGTAAATGATCTTTATGAATCAAAAGAGTTTGATATCTATATTACGGGATCTAATGCATTTTTGTTATCAAGCGATTTAGCAACACTTTTCACTGGCAGATACTTTGAGATAGAGGTATTACCGTTTTCATTTTCAGAGTATTGTGAATATTATGGTTACAACAATATAAATGATGCTTTTGACAAATATACCATTGAAGGTGGATTTGCTGGAAGTTATCTTTATGATACAGATAAACAAAAATCTGATTATATTGCCAATGTCTTGGATGTCGTCATTTTAAAAGACATCATGAAGAAAAATGGTGTGACTGATAAAGTAGCAATGGAGAATATCGTGGCATTTCTTTTAGACAATATCTCAAATCTTACCACACCAAGTAAAATAACGAACAGACTCAATGAAGATGGCATAGCAATTGACCATAAAACGGTAGGGAATTATATCTCCTATCTGTGTGAGGGGTTTGTATTCTACAAAATCAAGAGGTTTGATATTCGCGGGAATGGTTATTTAAAGACAAATGAGAAGTACTATTTAGTAGATCAAGGATTTCGATTTGCCAAACTTGGTAAAAGATATTTTGATTATGGAAGACTTTACGAAAATATTGTTGCTTTGGAATTAATACGAAGAGGATTCGATATTTATGTTGGAAAACTATATCAAAAGGAAATTGATTTTGTTGCAATCAGAGGAACTGAAAAATTATATATTCAAGTATCAGATAATATTTCTAGAGAAGAAACCCTTGAAAGGGAATTGACACCATTAAAACAAATTAATGATGCCTATCCGAAGATTTTAATAGCAAATACAAGGCATGATGACTATGACATAGGTGGAATTAGAGTTTTTGATATTGCGAGATGGTTAAGCCATAATCAAGATAAATAGAAATTTAACTAAGTGTTTGTAATAGTTAATTGGAGGGAAATTTATGATGAATGATTATATAAATATAGAAAATAATGAAGATATAATAATGTTTAAAGAAAAGGCTTCTTCTTTTTATGATTCGGTTCTCAAAGAGATACATTATGAAAGTGGTAGTACCAGAGACCATGAAAGTAATTCACTACATCCATTCGATACACTAGCTGAAGTGAAAATGATATTTGAAAGTCAATGCAACAAAGGCAAGATAATTGAATTAATCTTTGAACACATCGAAAGATTAAATCTTGTTCCTACATCATTAAATTATGATTCATTGTTTGAAAATCCTTCAATTTTCTTTTGTGAGAATTTTATATATTTTTCGAGATATGAAAATGATGTATTGAAATTAGGCGAATCTTCTTGTGAAAATACTTGGTTAAAGGCAAAGAATGCAAAATATATCATTAAATAAAAATTGGTGATATGGTTTTTGAACAGCGATTTACGGTATTATATGCATCGAAAAGAAAGGGTGCGCAACTTTTTCTAGGGTTATGTAAAAATTACTAGGGGTGACAAGACATATAAGAAGCATTGGTTTGATACATAGGTATCGAGCCTTTTTTTGTGCAGATAGGGGTATTTCTCGCTATATTCCAAATTCAATGAGCCATGCAGAAGTTAAAAGTAGAACTTTGGTAGGACTTTTTTGTTTTTTACGTTCAACCTTTTAAAGATTACCTAACTATTTACACGATTACCCAACCATTTACACGATTACCCAACCATTTACACGATTACGCTTTAATGCTGTAAGAACATTGATTAATGATAATTTTGAAATACAATTGAAATATATTCATCACTAAGCCATAAACATCAATTATATAAAGACAAAAACCTCAATAATATATTGCCTTTTTAATTAATTGTGCTATAATATAATCAAGAGGTCGATAATATGTATAAACAAAGAATATTAGAAAAGACACTAAAAGAGTATCTAGATACATTTAAAGCTGTCGCACTAGTTGGTCCCAAATTTTGTGGAAAGACAACATTATCTGAACGATTTTCAAAATCAAGTATTTGTCTTAATCCATTAAATGTTAGTGATTATAAAACAATGTTACAACTTAACAAGGATGAATTTTTATCCTTACCTTATCCCAAGTTGATTGATGAATGGCAACTCATTCCAGAAATATGGGATGTTATCAGACACGAAGTGGATCATTTGGATGGTAGAGGCTTTTTCATATTAACCGGATCTTCTGCAGCCAATCTTGAAGAAACTGCTCACTCTGGAGCGGGAAGAATTAGCCGTTTAACGCTTAGACCGATGAGCTTGTATGAATCTGGTGTATCATCTGGTGAAATATCTTTACAAAAACTATTTTCGAATAATAAAATAACATATAAAAAGTGTGGTGTTACTGTACAAGATTATGCGATTTGGATTATTAAAGGCGGTTGGCCAGAGGGTATGAAGGATTCTGAACAGCAATCAATTAGAAGAATGCATTCTTATATAGATGCCCTTATCAAAGAAGATATAAACAAGGTTACTACAAAAAAATATAACGAAAATAGGGCTCGAAAAATATTAGAATCTTTAGCTAGATACACAGCGTCAGAAACAACAAATAAAAAAATATTAATTGATCTCGATTCAATGGAAACATCTACAGCTGAAAATACATTAGTAGACTATTTGGATGTGCTTAATAAATTATATATCATTGAGGATTTGAAGGCTTGGAATCCTAACTTAAGAAGTAAAACTGTTATTAGAAGCACACCTGCTAGATTTTTTATTGATCCTTCTATAGGTTCAAGTGTTCTAAAACTAACCAGCGCTAAGTTATTAAAAGACTTTGAAACGTTCGGATTATTCTTTGAGGCCTTGGTTATTCGAGATTTAAGAATATATGCGGAAGTTTTAGATGGAGAAGTCTACCGTTATAAAGATAAAACAGGTTTAGAAATTGATGCAATCATACAGCTGCAAGATGGTAGATGGGGAGCAGTACAAGTTAAAATGGGTTCTCATATGTTTGATGATGCAGCGGATAAATTAAATAAATTTGCTGAAAAAGTCGATGCAAAGAAAATGGAAGAACCTTCCTTTTTAGCAATCATTTCTGCAACAGAATATGCTTATCAACGTGAAGATGGCATATATATCATACCTATTGGGATGTTAAAAGACTAGATATTCAAATATAGAGTGAGATTGCATTGAACCTCAACCATTTTATTAAAAGGAGCTATGATGGATAGAAGTATTTTGATTTTGTTAAGTGATAATATATATTGTATTAATGGATTACGAAAAAATCAAGCATGAATTCTTGAAACATAAATGATTAGGTGATACAGCGTTTGATTCTGGATTGGTTTGGGGTTAAACGGTGGTTATAATAGTATATGAATAGAAAATATAACACTGATACCACTTTGAGTAAAAGATATGCTCGTTAGAACATTCATAAAAAATGCAATAAATCTATCGGCATAAAATCATTCTGATTTCAATACAATATTAATTAATGTATACGATTGTGCTTAAAGCTGTAAGCTTTCAGTGCACAAACAATAAACTTAGCATACTCCAGAGTAAAACACGCTATTTTTTTAGTGAAAAATATGATAAACATAGTAATGACAAGACATATAAGAAACATAGGTTTGATACACTAGTGTCAAGCCTATTTTTAATTTAAATGACGTTGTTTTTGCCTAAACTACATGAATCGTTTGTGAATTTATGTTATAATAAAAATAATTATAAATCATGTAATATTATTTTTAATAGTCAGTCGTGACAAGTGTTTAAAATATCCGCAACAATTCAAATACGATTAGATAAATATTCGTAATAACTATTAAAAGAATATTGTTTTGCAAGATATACAAATAGTAACGAAAAATATTTTAATTATAGATCAATTGGGAGAAATCATGAAAAGAAAGTATGTACGAAAGTTATTTAACACAAGAAAACCTTATGATTTAGAGAAGTCTAATGATGTTTTTTGTCAAGCAATGAGAGAAAATGCAATGCATCATTATAAACAATGTCCTGATTATAAAAGAATATTAGATGAAGCAAACTTTGATCCGAAGTCTATTGCTTGTATGGATGATTTAATAAACTTACCTTTTTTACCTACACTTTACTTTAAACATCATGAATTATTCTCTAAACCTTTATGGAAAATGCCTATTAAAGCGACTTCCTCAGGAACGTCTTCTGGATTTAAAAGTAAGATTGCTATGAGTATTGGTGATTTATGGCGCGGATTTAAAATGATTAAAAGAATCTTTTCCTATCACAAACTATGGTCAATTAGACCAGTTACATATTTGATTTTTGGATATCAACCAACAAAACACAGTGAAGCAGGGATTATGAAAACGGCTTATGGTTTCACTTATGTTGCACCAGCAAAAAAACGAGTCTATGCAATCAGATGGTCTAAAGAAAATGGCTATCAAGTAGATCTAGATTATATGAAAGCTGCCTTTATTAAAGCATCTCAGCAGAGAACACCAATTCGAACAATTGGATTTCCAGCATATACCTATTTCTTGTTAAAAGAAATGAAAGCAGAGGGTATTAAACTACAGATGGCAAAAGGTTCCAAAGTTACTATAGGTGGTGGCTGGAAACAGTTTTATGCAGAAAAAGTTGACAAAAATGAATTTTATCAACTAGTTCATGAAGTGTTAGGCATAGAAGAAAAGAATTGTGTTGAATTCTTTGGCGCAGTTGAACATCCTATATTATATACAGATTGCGACTACCATCATTTTCATGTACCAGCATATGCAAGAGTTATTATTAGAGATCCGGATACCTTTAAACCAGTGCCAAAAGGGCAAATGGGACTTATTAATTTATTAACACCTATGATGGAAGGCACACCGCTATTATCTGTTATGACAGATGATTTAGGCGTTCTTCATTATGAAGGCTGCGAATGCGGTGAATTATCTCCATGGTTAGAAATTATTGGACGAGTAGGTATCAAAGATATTACAACATGTGCACAAGGTGCAGATGATTTACTTAGTAAGTAGGAGGACCAAATGATTTTATATCAAGGAGAAATCTTAGATAATCACTATCAGAAAGAAAAATTGGGCACACTGAGAGAAGACTGTTATAAGACGCTTCAAGTTGGCGACTCTTTAAAAGTTCAGGAAGTTATTTTAGCCTGTGATAAACTGGCTCAAAAATTCAAGAATGGTGATTTTGATGAGTTAATCATTCCACTATTAGAAGAATTCGATATTCCTTATGAATTTTTCATAAGTAATATTCCAATGTTTGAAGAAGAAGCATTAAATAGAAAAGTAGAAATAGAACTAGGCAAAGATTATCTAGACTTAGAACCACTAAACGATCAAAACAGTAGAGAAGTACATCCTCTAGGCATTTTATTTCATATAGCTGCTGGTAATGTCGATGCACTACCTGCATACTCTGTTATTGAAGGATTATTAGCTGGTAATATCAATATTTTAAAATTACCTTCTGGAGATAGAGGTGTATCTGTTCAATTATTATCTGAACTAATCAAGATTGAACCAAAACTAAGTTCATATATTTATGTATTTGATGTGCCATCTACTGAATTAGACACACTAAAAATATTTGCTGAAATATCAGATGCAATCATTGTTTGGGGTGGAGATGTCGCTGTTAAAGCGGCGAGATCAATGACATCTGTAACTACTAAAATTATCGAATGGGGACATAAGTTATCATTTGGATATGCAAGTCTTGATGCACCAGATGAAGAATTAGTAGGAATGGCTCACCATATGGCTATGACCAATCAAGTATTATGTTCCTCAGCACAAGGAATTTTTGTTGATACTGAATCAAGAGTTGAACTAGATAAATTTGCTGATAGATTTTTTAACATATTCGTAGGAGTTAATAAATCACATAAACCAATTCCCTTTGTTATGAAAAGTAAAAATGCCTTAGAATTATATAACGAAAAACTAGAACAACACCTAACGCATAAACATATTTGGCAACAAGATGGCATCAGTGTTATCACTTCAGATGATTCTAAACTAGAGTTATCTATGTTGTTTAGAAGTATCTGGATTAAAATGTTGCCAAAAAAACAAATTATAAAAGAGCTTCGTCCACATAAGAATCATTTGCAAACTGTAGGATTGATGACTTCAAAGGAAACCTACCAGGAATATGTTGATATATTTGTTAAGTCTGGAATCACTAGAATAACTAAAGGTGAAGATATGTCTCGAATGATTATAGGTGAAAGCCATGATGGTATTTATCCGCTTAAGTTATATACTAAAATAATTGAAATTGAGAAATAGATAATTCTTCATCAATTGAATTACTAAAACATACTGATTAGGAGATGTTGATTTTGAAAAGAAAAATGTTAATGATTTGCACATTATTTTTAAGTCTCTTTTTAGTAAGCTGTTCTAATGGCATTTCTATGGGAGGTGGAATTACTAGTGGTTATGAGTTTCCTGGCTATATTCAAATTCAACTAGATGAAGAAGAGTATGATGTAAAAGAAACTATTTTACTTCATGTAAGCTACGGTCATGATTATATAGAAAACTTTAATGAAAATAATCTTGTATTAGGCCATAGAATATCTGTTTATACCATAGATGGGAGCTATTCAGGCAATTTTGATAATCCAACGGAGTTTATTGAATTTTTTGAGGTTTCTTATGAGGGAGAAGATTTAGGCTCTGATGTTTATCGCTGTTATCCTGGCATGACTATATTTTCAAAGGTTGAATATAATATGACAATTGATTTAGACCTTGATATAACTGAGATTGATTACGACTACGGATTACTTGTAATAAGATTTGAAGAAGACTTTGTTAATCAAAATAATATTGATGGTGAAATAATTGAAAACCAAGATGTACATTATATTTATTCTTTTATATATTTCTTGAAAGATGATACAATTATTCAATTTTCGAAAAAATCTTTTGCGTAATGTTAGAAAAGCGGAAAGGGAAAAGATGCAAAAACCTTAACAAGAGTGCTATAAAGTGTGCTAGTGTTGCTAAATTGTATTAAAACAGGTCATGTAACACATATAAAACAAAAAGTTTCTAAAACTCCGAGATACGGTATACTAACAATACCACTCTGATGAATGAAACTTTTTTTTATTTTTATGGATAACTAATATCTACATAAAATAATCTTAGATTTTTAGTAAGCAATAATAAAGAAGAACCTTTTATTAACAACTTTTTCATGATAGAATTATAATATCAATACTGGAGGCTATTATGAATTGTAATATTAAAAGAGTTGCAACTTTATTCATGCTTTTAATTTTTGTTTTTACTTTATCAGCTTGTGACATACTCACTTCAGAAGCGCTTGTAATAACTACAGATGCACTTGCAACCACTACAGAATCAACAGAATATGTGATCACATGGAAAAACTATGATGGTAGTATATTAGAAATAGATAACAATGTTAGTTATGGTTCAATTCCATATTATAGTGGTCAAACGCCAGTAAGAGAAGAAACTTATGATTACAGATATATATTTATTGGATGGAGCCCGGATATTCAGAATGTAACTCAAAATCAAGTTTATACGGCGCTGTTTATCTCCGTTCAAAATGTCACAAATATAAATATAAATGCCTCAAATTGGGGAAATTACTTTGGTTTTTCAATTAAATTAAATAACATAAATCAAAACAGCTATACAAGCATAATTAGAGAACAATTAACATTCACATATATACCAAGGTTTATTGCTAATAATTCGAATCAGTCTAAAAATGTAACTGTTTCTGGTTACGTTTATGTTCAAATCGGTTACACAACGGACAATTACAGTAATATTGAATTTACAGATTACAAAGTCTATTTTACACATATTATATATGAAAACCTAGGCTACTATAGTACTATATCGGTCTCACTTTATCATAATATTGGTACATCTTTATATTCAACAGATAGTTGGGTAGTTAATGTAGAGGCTTACCTAACAAGTATGTCTGGAACAATTTCTATTTCTTAAACAAAACAGATAGTGGATTGTTATGCTTTTTGAACAGAGTTTCATTATGACATAATATACTAAGTATAAATAGAGGTTAAAAAATGACGATAAAAGAAAGAATTAAACAAATAAAAATAAAGACTACTCAAGTATACATAGCCCTAATTTCAAAAGAAACTCCATGGCCAGCAAAAATAGTTGCTGGACTAATTATAGGATATGCATTATCTCCAATTGACTTGATTCCTGATTTTATTCCTATATTAGGATATTTAGATGATCTAATTATTCTACCAATTCTTATATATATATGTATTCATTTGATTCCAAAATCCATTTGGGAATCTTATGAACCAAGGGCTCAAAAGATATGGGAAAACGGTGCACCAACAAAATGGTATTTTGCAATTCCAATTATTCTGATTTGGTCGCTATTGATTACATGGATTATTGTTAAGTGGATATTGGTATAAAAATAGAGTAAAATGCGCTATTTTATTATGAAAACATGTTAAAATTAGTTATAATTTAACAATAGGTAGGTTGATAAAATGGCGAGTTATGATAAACATTATAAGGACAAGAACTATTTCGGTAATTCTTATCAAGAACTAATATCTTTTTTTAGAGATTATCCTAACAAAGGTAAAGTGTTAGATTTGGGATGTGGACAAGGAAGAGATACTATAGAGATAGCTAAGCTAGGATATGAGGTAATGGGAGTAGATTTATCAATTGTTGGTATTAAACAAATGCTAGAAGAAGCACAAAAACTTTCACTTAATGTAAATGCAGAAGTTAGTGACGTATATACCTATGAAAGAATACATGAGTACGACATTATTCTACTTGATTCTATGCTTCATTTCTATTCAAAAGATAAAGTCAAGGAAACCAATTTATATATTAAAATACTTCAAGAAATGAAAGCTGGCAGTTTGTTTTGTAATTTATTATTAAAATCAAAGAAGAATGAGGAATACATTAAATCTTTAGTAGCTAAGAACGAACATACATTTACAGTCATTCATGATGGTTATGCAAAATATGTTGAGGCAGACTGTGAATACCATATGTATATTATAGAAAAGATAAAATAGTATAAAAATAAGAAGGAGAATAAAACATGAAAGCAATAACTTTAAAAGATATTAATCAATTAAATGAAAGTTTTAGCAAAAAGCCAGTACAAAAAGCATTATCTAGAGTGTTAGTGAAAAATAAATTAGAGGATATATTTGATGTTCAAGAACGAAGTTTATCAAACCAATTTAAATTTTCTAATGAAATCAAAACATTACCAGTAACAAACCAAGCTGCAAGTGGTAGATGTTGGATCTTTGCGGGACTGAATGCCTTAAGAGAAATAATTGCTAATAAGTACGATTTAAAAACATTTGAACTATCACAAAACTATACAGCTTTTTGGGATAAGTTTGAGAAAATAAATTATTTTATAGAAACGATGGATGATTTTCTAACGGTACATTATGATGATAGAACATTGCAACACATCTTAAAACTAGGCATTCAAGATGGTGGGCAATGGGATATGTTTGTTTCATTAGTTGAAAAATATGGTGTAGTACCTAAAGAAGCAATGACTGAAACGACTTCATCAAGTGCTACTAGATTTATGAATAGATTAATTAATGTTAAACTTCGTAAATATGCCGCTGATGCAAGAACGTTAGCGGCTAATAGTAAAGAAAATGAAATTAAAGCATTAAAAGAAAAAACATTAGATGAACTATATACCTTACTAGTTACTACCTTCGGTAATCCACCACAAGGATTTGATTTTGAATATATATCAAAAGATGAATATAAGGTTATTAAAGCTCTAACACCTCAATCTTTTTATAAAGACCATGTAGGTGATATATTAAAAGATTATGTGTCTATTATTAATTCACCTACAAAAGACAAACCTTTTATGAAAACTTATACAGTTGCCTATTTAGGTAATGTTATTGATGGTAGAGATATAAAATATATCAATTTAGATATGAAAGATTTAAAAGAGCTTGTTTTAAAACAATTATTAGATAAAGAAGTTGTTTGGTTTGGATCAGACGTTGGACGTTTTGGAGATAGAACCAAAGGTGTTTGGGATACAGAACAATTTGATTATGAAGAAATGTTAGGTATGTCTTTTGAAATGTCAAAAGAAGATCAATTATACTATGCTCAAGGGGCTATGAATCACGCAATGCTTTTAACTGCAGTTCATTTAGATGAATCGACTCCAAAGAGATGGAAGATAGAAAACAGTTGGGGAGATAAATCAGGAGATAAAGGATATTTCTTAGCAAGTGATGCTTGGTTTGATTGTTTTGTTTATCAAGCAGTTATCAACAAGAAATATTTAAGCAAAAAACAACTTGCAGCTTGGGAACAAGCTCCTGTAGTTTTAAAACCTTGGGACCCAATGGGGGCTTTAGCTAAATAATTAAAATATTAAAGATACCTAAACGATTCATTCGTTTGAGTATCTTTTTTTTGAATAGCTAATGAATCACTATTCTTTTAGTGATATAATTAATTAAATCTAAAATACTGTGAGGAAAAATATGTCTAACTATCAAATTCATGAAGACTTTAAAAAAATTAAAATGACAAATCCGCCAATTTTCACGCCACTATTACCATTATTCAATGGCTTTTTAAAGTTGATGTTTAATATAATACCTAAAATGAAAGGTATTAAATTAACAACTTTGAAAATTCTAGGTTTTCAAAATGACTTAATTAAGATTAAATTATTTGAAAAAGAAAATCAAGAAGAGAATGCTCCTTGTATTGTCTTTTTTCACGGAGGTGGCTTTGTTTCTCAAGGATCCCCTCACTATAAAAACCTAATGATGAACTATGTTTTAGATATTGATTGTAAAATTGTTTATGTTGATTATAGATTAGGCCCCAAATATGTTTTCCCAGTAGGAGTAGAAGATTGCTATAGAGCTTATATGTGGGTGTTAGATAATGCAAAAGAACTAAAGATAAACCCATCTAAAATTGCCCTAGCTGGGGATTCAGCCGGTGGAGCTATGGTTGCTGCTGTAAATGCTATGGCGCATGATCGCATGAAACCAGTTAGTTGTTTTCAAATGATGATTTATCCGGTAACAGATAGTCGTCAAAACACAAAATCTATGGAATGCTTTCAAGATACACCAATATGGAATGCTCCATTAAATGCAAAAATGTGGAAAACATATCTAAAAAACGGTTATGGTTTAAACAAAGGCTATGCATCTATATCTGAATTAAACTCTTTTGAATATTTCCCTAACACATATATTGAAGTAGCTGAGTTTGACTGTCTTCATGATGAAGGCCTTAACTTTCATAACCTCTTAAAAAAGGCAGCTGTAAAATCAGAAATTATAGAGAGAACTGGTGCTATTCATGGCTTTGAAATAGTAATGAAATCTCAATACGTTCAACAGTGTATAAAAGAAAGAATAGAAGTGTTTAAAAAAGCCTTTATTTAAAGGCTTAAAATAAAGTATATTTATTATATAAAAGTAGAATCTGTCTCGATTCTACTTTTTTTAGTTTGACAAATCAAACTATCTTGTGTATAATAATTGAATAATTGAGCAAACGTTCAAATGAAAGGGGATTTATGTATAAAAATAGTAATATTGAAATTTGTAGCAAAGAAGCTATTCATAATCAGTCAGTGGCAGATGTTAAGGCTATTTTTCCAGAAACGAATGACTTGGAGAAATTAGCGGAGTTCTACAAAGGATTTGCCGATTTAACTCGAATAAGAATATTGTCCGCACTATCTATTAAAGAAATGTGTGTTTGTGATCTATCAAATCTTCTTGGAATGTCTATTTCAGCAATATCTCATCAACTTAAAACATTAAGATACAAAGAATTGGTTAAATTCAGAAGACAGGGGAAAGAAGTATTTTATTCCTTGGAGGATGACCATGTAATAAATGTCTTATCTCAAGGCTTATCACACATAAAAGGTAAATCTAATGACTAGGAAAGGAGATATTGTATTTTAATACAATATAAATAATATGAAAATAACATTCTCATTTAATAATCTTAGAGGAACTGAAGTGTTACCTAAGATATCTATCGGACTCTATGATTTAGATGGAGTTAGCAAAGTAGCTATAGATAATCAAAAGCGTAATTTAGAGATGATTGTTGAAGATAGCTTAATTGAAAAGATTATATTAAAAGTTAGACATATAGCTGAAAAGCTAGATGAAAATCTTACTTTTGAATATTCGGTCAAATAAAACTTCTAGTTCAAAATATAATAAAAGATAGACTGTTTACTACAAATCGAGTATATAGTTTTTATTTTACCCACTATTATTAAACTATGGTATAATTATTAGCGTGAAAAGAGTGATAATATGAAAAAAAGAATTGAATTACTTGCACCTGCAGGAAGCAGAGAAGCTTTTATAGGTGCGATAAATGCGGGGGCAAATGCTGTATACATTTCTGGTAAAAATTATGGTGCTAGAAAATATGCCAATAATTTCTCAAAAGAAGAAATAGTTGATTTGATTAAATATGCTCATCTTAGAAATGTGTTGGTTTATGTAACGATTAACACAATAATATTTGAGTCAGAAATTCAGGAGTTATTTGATTATTCTGATTATTTAGTCATGAACAAAGTAGATGCGATTATCGTCCAAGACTTGGGTCTTGTTGAACAATTTGTGTTACGATATCCTGACACAGAAATACATGCATCTACTCAAATGAATACTTATAATATTGAACAGTTAAAATACTTAAAAGACTTAGGAGTAGCGCGTGTTATCTTAGCGAGAGAAACAAGCATAGATACCATAAGTAAAATGAACCAAGAAGTTGACATTGATTTAGAAGCTTTCATTCATGGAGCTCTTTGTGTGTCTTATTCAGGAAACTGCTTGTTCAGTTCAATGAATGGTGGAAGATCTGGAAACCGTGGAGAGTGTGCGCAACCTTGTCGTTTACCTTATAAACTATATAAAGAAGAAGAACTTATTGAAGAAGAAAGTTATCTTTTATCAACTAAAGATTTAATGACAATTGAAAATCTTTCAATGGTTATTGAAAGTGGATTGAAGTCATTAAAAATTGAAGGAAGAATGAAAAAACCTGAGTATGTTATCGCTACGGTAAGAGCTTATCGAGAAGCAATTGATGCCTACTTTAATAATGAAGCGTTTTCCTCTGTACAAGAGAGAATTCATGAATTAGAATCAGTTTTTAATAGAGATTATACAAAAGGATATATATTAAAAGAAGAACCATTTAAAATAAATAATTCATTTAGACCAAACCATCAAGGAGTTAAAGTAGGTAAAGTAATATCTTTTGAAAGAGGTAAAACTGAAATTCAATTATTTGATAAACTATCTTTACATGATGGAATCCGTATACTTGGAGAAACAGATTTAGGTGGACAAGTAGATAAGATAGTAAAGAATGGTGAAACAGTTTTAGTCGCTTATAAAGATGATATTATTACCATTGATTTACCAAAGAGCGTAGAAGTTGATTCTATAGTAATGAAAACACTAGATAGATCTTTAGAGGATAGTTTAAATCCTTATCTGCAAGAAAACTTTAAATTAATTAAACTTACCGGAAAACTAGAGTGTTTTGTCGGTAACGCTGTCCAACTTACGCTAAAATCAACGAATTCAAAAGAAATAGTTATAGAATCTGATTACATCATTGAATTAGCTAAGAAAGCAAGCCAATCAAAAGAAAAAATTCTAAGTTCATTTGATAAGTTTGGTTCTACCTTCTATGAATTGAGCGAATTTGAAGTGCAAACAGATGGAATTGGATTTATTCCAAATATTATCTTCAATAACCTTAGAAGAGATGCTTTAGAATTAATAGAAACAGAAATTTTTAATAGTCCAGATAAAAAAATTGTTAAATTTAAATTGTTTGATTTAAAAGAAAAAGAATTTGACAAACAAGTAATAGTAGTAAAAGTAGAAACGGAAGAACAACTAAGAGCTGCTAAATCATTAGGTATAGAAGATTTATATATAGCGGAAAACTTAAAAGTATCAGTTGAAGAATCAGGTGCTAAGTTTATGAATCGTATCTGGAGTAATTCAAACAAATACAAATTAGATTTAAAACTTGTTATTAGAGATATAGGTGGAATTCAATTTGCTAAAGACAAAGAAATCATCTCTGATTCAACTTTTAATGTTACTAATTCACTTAGTTTAGCTAGCCTTGTAAATAAGAATGTATCAGCTATCACTTTGTCACTAGAAAGTAGTGTTGATAATAGTTTTAAGCTAATTAAGAACTTCTTTAATAATTATCAATTCTTACCGAATATTGAATTAATCGTCTATGGTAAAGCAGACCTTATGCTAACAAAGTATTGTCCGATAACTAAATCAGAAGGAGTTTATAAAGAAAATTGTAGTTTGTGTCAACAATCAGATTATTCTTTATATGATACAAACGACAATCAACATAAATTAGTGAGAGATGGATTTTGCAACCTTAGAATCCTTCATTATCGCCCATTAAACTTAATTAAGTATTTGGATAGAGCCTTTAATATGGGCGTAAATAGAATTAGATTAGATTTTACTGATGAATCATATGAAGAGACAGTCAAAATTATTCAATGTTTTAGAAACGCATTCAAGGAACAATCTTATCGAATGCCTGAAAAAAATTATACAACAGGAAGATTTTTAAGATAAATATATAGTAAATATGAAGCATATATGCATTGTATATGATTATTAATTTGGTAGTAAAAATATTTTGTGATTTAAATGATATCATCTTTTAAAACAATATATAAAGTGTTATAATAAACACTAGATAAAATAGTTTTACATTAAAATGAATAAAATTGTAAAACTAAAAATATTAAAGGGGGAGTATTATGGATGCGTTTGACAATATTTATGAAGAAAAAATGGGTAAAGGAAAAAGTTTGGATTACGGGAATCAAAGCTTATTAGATGAGAAGAGAGAAGAAATTTATAAATTCTTAACTTCAACGTTAACACTTATCGTCGTTATTGGACTATGGATAAGTTTTATTTATGGTATCTTCAGTTCAATTAGTTCATTTGGAGCAGAAGGTGGAAATGCTTTTTCTGAAGTATTTACGCTGTTATTAAATATCTTTTTAGGAGTAATTGTTCCTATAGGGTTTTACAAACTTTATAATGGTTCTAAAAAGAAGGATGTTGAACAAGTTACCTCAGGCTTTGATTGGTTAGTTATGAATTTTAAAATAATGAAAGTAGTTTTAATTATTGTTTCTGTATTTGTTGGTATTATGGCATTGATAGGAATGTTTATGTCGCCTGCAATCCTGTTATTTATGGTTGTACCAGCTTTGATCTTCGCCTTAGCTTTTTATATTATAGCTATCTTTAAGGACTTCTTTTCACAAATGAATGTATCTTTTAATAGTGGATACGATACAGTAACAAGTGCTAAAAAGGTTTTCAACTATTTGGTTGTTATCTTTGTTATTACCATTTTAGGATCTTTAATATTTTTATTACTGTTCCAAAATATAGAAACGTTGATTCCAGCTGGCTTTGAAGATCAATTCGGACCAATCCTAGCTAATTTAGATACAATAAGATTTACTTTTTACATTTCATTAGCTATTAGTCTTTTAAGCCAAGCTTACTTAATTTATTATGTAAGTCAATTTGAAAAAACATTTACTACATTTAATATGTACTACAGAAAAAAAATTGAAGAAGTGAAAAGAAATAAAGAAAATCAAACTGAATAATTTATACAATACAGTAAAATACCGAGATATCGTTTGATATCTCGGTATTATTTTATTAAAACAAAAAAAGATTTTGTGATTTAATTGATATCAACTTTTCAATCAATATATATAGTATTATAATAAACACTAGATTAAATAGTTTTACATTCAATTGAAGAGATATGTAAAGCAATAAATAGGGAGAATATTATGGATGCGTTTGAAGATATTTATGAAGAAAAAATGGGCAAAGGAAAAAGCTTTGATTCGACTAATCAAAACTTAGTTGATGAGAAGAGAGAAGAAATATATAAATTCTTTACCTCAACATTAACAGGAATTGTCGTTTTTGGACTCTGGATAGGTTTTATTTTTAGTATCTTTAGTTCAATTAGCGCAATTGGAATCGAAGATGAAAATATATTTTCAGAAATATTTAGTCTTTTAGTGAGTATCGTTTTGGGAATATTCGTTCCGCTAGGATTTTATAGACTTTATACGGGGTCAAAAAAGAAAGATTTTCTTCAAGTGGACTCTGGATTTAATACGATAATTACTTATTTTAAAATATTAAAAGTATTACTAATTGTTTCGGCTATTTTCGTTGGGTTTATGATTTTACTAGGATTAATAATAGCTCCTACAATTCTATTGTTTGGTTTAATAGCAGCCGGATTTTATGCGCTAGCTTTCTACATAATTGGTATTTTCAAAAGCTTTTTTGTACAAACATCTACTTCTTTTAAAAGTGCGTATGATACAGTACCAAGTGCTAAAAAGATTTTCAACTATTTGGTTGTTATCTTTGTTATTGCCATTTTAGGATCTTTAATATTTTTATTAGTGTTCCAAAATATAGAAACGTTGATTCCATCTGAATTTGAAGATCAATTTGGTCCATTACTTGCTGGTTTTACTACAATAAGATTTACTTTCTATATTTCATTAGCTATTAGTCTACTAAGCCAAGCTTACTTAATTTATTATGTAAGTCAATTTGAAAAAACTTTTACTACATTTAATGTTTACTACAGAAAAAAAGTTGAAGATGAAAAAAGATCAAGATTTAATCAACCAGAATAGTTTATTCAATTGACATAATACCGAAATATCTCCGGATATCTCGGTATTTTTATTCAAAATGATATATATGTTTTTGGTTTTCACAAAAACATGACATTAAAATGCTATAATATAAAAAGGTGTTTATATGGAAAACAAGGCTTTAAAATGGTACAAACTTGATAACAGTGCGAAAATCTATCCGATTTTAATCTCGGATAGATATACTTATGTATTTAGACTTTCAGCTATTTTAACAGAAGTAGTTGATCCTGAAATACTGTATCAAGCAATAACTGAATCTAGGAATCGTTTTCCATCTTTTTTTGTGACACTAAAAAGAGGGTTTTTCTGGTATTACTTTGAAGAAAACCTACAAGATCCAGTTTTAGAGAAAGAAACAAACTATGCTTGTGAAAAAATACACGAGCATAGAAACAGAAAATATCAGTTTCGATTCTTGTATTACAATAAAAGAATCTCTTTAGAGATAAACCACGTGTTAACAGATGGCGGAGGTGCATTAGTCTTTTTAAACGCTATTATTTACAGGTATTTAGAGCTTATTGGAAAAGATGTGTTCCCAGATGAATCTGTTATTTTACTAGATTCAGAAATTGACCCTGCAGAACAAGAGGATAGTTTTATCAAAAACTATAGTGGAGGTCCACTTAATCCACCGAAACTACCGAAGGCTTATTTTAATAAAAGAAAACTATTTAAGAAATTCGGTAGTGGAGTAATCAATTCCTTTATTGATTCAGCTGAACTGAAAGCACTAGCTTACAAGTCCTCTGCTAGTATTACGCAATATATCGTTGCTTTGTTAACTTATGCAACAATTAAAACCGGAAATAAGAAATTACTGGATAAATATCCTGTGAACGTTTGTGTGCCAGTAAATTTAAGGGGTAAATACGGATCTAAAACTTTAAGCAATTTTTCTCTTTTCTTTCATACTAGTTATAAGTCTTTACCAAATCTCGACTTTGAATCTATCTTAACGAAAGTAAAACAAGACTTTAAAGAAGAGTATAGCGAAGAAAAAATCCAAAGCAAATTAGATACAGTTTGTGTAGTGCAAGAAAAAATGCTATTTAAGTTAATTCCTTTGTTTGTTAAGTATTTTTTCTTGAAGATTGGTTATAACACGTTTGGAAGAAGACCAACTTCCATAACTATTTCTAATTTTGGCTTGATCAAAACACCAAAAGCCATGGAACCATTTATTGAATCTTTTTCGTTTTACATGGGTTCAGCCGTGAAAACAGCAGTAGCTGTCAATTCTTATAAAGGAAAAACATCAATCGTTTTCTCAAGAGCTTGTGTGAATACCAACTTAGAAGAAGCCTTTTTCAGTTTCTTAACGGAACAGGGCTTACAAGTAGAAATCGTTTCAAATTTTTGGGAGTTACATGAAAAAAAATATAAAAAACTAAGAAAAGGATAATTATCCTTTTTTTCTTTTGTGAAAAGCGATAGATTAGGTTATAATTGTTCGTGTAAATAAAGAGGTATATATGAAAAGCCTAATTGGAGATAAATCCTTTTATAAGAGACTTATTGCTGTTGCCCTACCTATTGTAGTGCAACAGTTAATAACTTCATCAGTGCAGCTTGTGGACAATATAATGGTCGGTTCCTTAGGGGAGCTAGCTATTGATTCTGTAGCTGTAGTTAATCAACTATATTTCATTGTAATATTAGTTGTTTTTGGCGTTTTAAGTGGAGCAGGTGTATATACTGCTCAATATTATGGTTCAAAAGACTTTGATAAGTTACAACAAACATTTCGCTTTAAAATTATTGCGTCTTTAGTTGTTGTATTTTTATCATTCATTATCTTAAGTTTCTTTGGTAGTTTCTTTATTTCTTTGTTTACGGAAAACACATCCGTTGTAACTGGGGGTATGAGTTATCTAAGGATTGTTAGGTATAGCATGATTCCTTGGGCTTTCTCGGTTTCGATCTCATTTACTTTTAGAGAAATCGGAATCACGAAATCTTTGTTAAGGATTTCTTTAATTACTATTATTACAAATACATTTTTAAATTATTTATTGATTTTCGGAAGTTTTGGCTTTCCAGCTCTTGGTATTGAAGGTGCAGCTATCGCTACACTTATTTCTAGAGTTTTAGAAGCTGCTCTGTTTATATTGCTCGCTTTAAAAAGAGGAAAAGTATTCAACACTAATATAAAAGATGTCTTTAAAATTAATCCAATAGTATTAAAAGCAATTATTATTATGGCCATTCCATTAATGCTAAATGAAGTACTTTGGTCAACTGGTCAAACTGTATTTATACAAGCTTATTCCACAAGAGGAGATAATGCATATGCTGCCGCAAATATTACTCAGGCAGTTAGTCAGTTGGTTTTTGTTATCTTTGGGGGTATCTCTACAGCTATCGCTGTTATGGTTGGTAATACCCTAGGAGAAAACAAACTAGAACTGGCGAAGGAGAACTCCAAAAAACTAATATTTGCAGCATTAGTTACTGCTGTATGCATGGGAGTTATACTATTTATTCTTAGTTATTTTGTCATTGATATCTATAATGTATTAGATGAAACAAAAGCTTATGCTGCTTTTAATATCAGAGTAAATGCAATTACGATTCCAATTGTTGCTTTTAATGTCTCCATGTATTTTACATTAAGAGCGGGTGGAGATATCAAATCTACATTTATCATGGATTCTGGTTATATGTGGACGATACAAGTCCCAATTATATTTATTTTATCTAGAGTAACTGATTTGCCAATTACAATGTTATTCTTGATCGTGCAATTATTAGAAATTCCAAAGATGGGATTTGCACTAGCTAGGTATCGAAAAGGGAACTGGATAAGAAATCTAGCAAATCCAAAAGAATTAATTTAGGAGGAAAAATATGTCAAAAGCAAAGAGAATCGGATTGATCGTTTTTATCTTTGTTGTAATCATTTCAGCTGTATCAGCTTACTTCATTGTTCAAATTCAAGATGACTTAAATTATTTAGCCCAAATGCCTTTAGAAGATGTTGATTTAAGTACTGTTGAAGACGGAAAATACTTGGGAGAGTATGATTCTTTTCCGGTATCTGTTATTTTAGAAGTGGTAGTTGAAGACCATGAGATAATAAGCATTGATATATTAAAGCATAACAATGGTCAAGGTGCAGCAGCTGAGGCAATTCTTTTTACTGTAATGACTGAACAATCTATTGAAGTAGATGCCATAGCTGGAGCTACTTATAGTTCAAAAGTAATACTGCTAGCGATAAAAGATGCGCTAGAGTGAAATATACAAAATAAAGCCAAACCACGTGACAGATTAAAGTTACATGGTTTTTGTATTAGTGTATGTTATAATAGTTATGGTGATAATATGAATATTATGCATTTAAGATATGCAATTGAAATAGAAAAAACGAAATCAATTAACAAAGCAGCTGAAAATCTGTTTATGAGTCAACCTAATCTAAGCAGGGCGATTAAAGAACTTGAAAAGTCCTTAGGAATTATCATTTTTAATCGTACTTCTAAAGGAATGAGTCTCACAGTAAAGGGCTCTGAGTTCTTAATCTATGCAAAGAAGATACTAAGAGAAATAGATGAAGTTCAAAAGATTTATTCAGATGCTTCTGAAAATAAACAATCGTTTTCTATTTCTGTTCCTAGATCTAGTTATATTTCTCACGCTTTTTCTGAGTTTGTTAAAAACTTAGATTTAGAAAAGAAAGCTGAGATTTACTATAAAGAGACTAACTCTTTAAAAGCGATAAGAAACATCTTGCAATCAGATTATAAACTAGGGATTATTCGCTACCAAGATATCTACGATGATTATTTCAAATCAATGTTAGAAGATAAAGGCTTTAAGAGTGAATTAATATCAGAATTCAGTTATATTGTTCTATTATCAAAAGAACATCCTTTAGCAAGTAAAGAATGTTTAACAAAAGAAGATTTAGAGAAATATATAGAAATTGCACATTCTGATCCTTATGTTCCAACACTTTCAATGAATGAAATCAAAAAAGAAGAGCTACCTGATAACATCAATCGAAGAATTTATGTCTTTGAAAGAGCGAGTCAATTTAATCTCTTAAATAAAGTGCACACTACTTATTTATGGGGAACTCCAATTCCTGATGAATTATTAGAGATGTATAATTTAGTCTATAAAAGATGTGTTTGTCAATCTAAAGTTTATAAAGATGTTTTAATATCTAGGAAAGATTATAAGTTTAGTGAATTAGATTTAAAATTTATTACTGAAATTACAAAAGCAAAACGAAATATACTACATAAAAAACGCTAACATTCTAAGTTTTAGCGTTTTTTTTATAGGTATATCGATAGAGTTATATCGATATACTTTTTTTATATTATACAGTGTATATATAGGGTGTTAAACTATTAATGGTTAAGAGGTGATTAAAGTGATTCAAAACTATAACTCAAAAAAACTATATGAAAGGCTACCAATATACGTGCATTTTCTTAATTCAATACAAGAAAGCAATATTTCTAGTACAACCATTTCTAAGAGTTTAAATCTTGGAGAAGTACAGGTTAGAAAAGATTTAGCATTGGTTTCTGGTAAAGGAAGACCAAAGATAGGATATTCAACTAAAAATCTTTTTAAAGCTATCAAAAAATACATGGGGATGAATCATGCTTCCAAAGCGATTATTGTTGGTTTTGGTAAATTGGGGAAAGCCTTGTATGATTACGCTGGTTTTTCTGAGTTAGGAATTGATATCGTTCAAGCTTTTGATATCTCTAACACAACTGATTTTGTAAAGGATATCAAAGAATTAGATAGCTATTGCTTAGAAAATGAAATATTGTTTGGAATCCTAACGGTACCAAGTACTGAAGCACAAGCAACAGCTGAAAAATTAATTCGCTGTGGAATAGTAGGAATTTGGAACTTTACATCTGTTAGATTAAACGTTCCGAGTCATGTAGTAATACAAAATGAGAACTTAGCTGCATCACTTTCCGTACTCGTAAAATCAACATTAGATAAAAAGGTAGGTAATGATTATGAAAAAAGCAATGAAACAAATGATAGCTACACTTCAAAAAAACACTAAAAAAGAAAATCATTCTGAACAAGAATTTCTAATCTTCAGAAAAGAAAAAATAGCGGATACTTCAATCAAAATGGCGAAGAGTAATGAATTGCATTTTGTAGAGAAGAGGTAACTATGAACTTAGAAAAAATCATCGCAGTTAGAACTACGAAGACAATTTATAAAGTAGGTCAGAAAGTTGTTAAAGTTTTTGATCAGGATACAAAAAAAGATGAAGTTCTAAACGAAGCCTTAAATCAAGCAAGGGTAGAACTTACAAATATTGACATTCCAAAAATTGAATCGGTAACTATGATTGATAATAAGTGGGCTATTGTATCGGAATTTATCTCTGGTGTTACCTTGTCAAGATTAATGAAAGAAAAACCTGAGAATCTATCACTTTATCTCAATCAGTTTGTTGACTTACAAATCAATATGCATCAGACAAAGCCACCATTACTAAATGAATTGAATTCTAAGATGCAAAGAAAGATAGAACTTACAGACTTAATCGCAACCACACGTTACGCTTTAAGACTAAATTTAGAATCAATGCCTAAAAAGAATTGCTTATGTCATGGGGATTTTAATCCGTCTAACATTATTATTTCAGATAATAATCTAGCGTATATATTAGATTGGTCACATGCTTCATTAGGAGACCCACTAGCGGACGTTGCGAATACCTATTTGATATTCTTAATGGACGGTTTGAATGAATTGGGAATTGAATATTTAGAAATGTATTGTGAGAAAACTGATACAGATAGAGACTTAGTTAAAAGATGGTTACCTCTTGTTGCTGCATCGAGTCTACAAAAAAGTAATCCAGCAAATATAGCGTTTTTAAAATCATGGATAAATAAATAAGATATATAGGAGGACATGATGAAAATAGTAGTATGTATAGGAAGTAGTTGCCATTTAAAGGGAAGTCGTCAAGTAGTGGAAGATCTACAAAATTTAATTGCTAGCAGTAATTTAAAAGATGAAATCAATTTAAGTGGAACATTCTGTATGGGTAATTGTCAAAAGGGAGTATGTGTTACAGTTGACGGAACTGATTATTCACTTACACCATCAAACACAAATAAGTTTTTTAACGACTTTATCCTTACACAATTTAATTAGGAGGAAAGAACATGGCAGAGATTATTAAATTAAACAAATCAAATTGCAAAAATTGTTATAAGTGCATAAGAAATTGTCCAGTAAAATCAATTAGATTTTCTGGTAATCAAGCAAGCATCATAAACGATGATTGCATTCTTTGCGGACAATGTTATGTTGTTTGTCCACAAAATGCAAAAGAAGTCGTTGATGATACTGAAATGGTGAAAGTATTACTAGCAGGAGCTAATCCTGTTGTAGTTAGCTTTGCCCCTTCATTTGTTGCGAATTATAAAGGTGTCGGAATCAAACAAATGGAAGAAGCACTTCAGAAACTTGGTTTTTTCTCAGCAGAAGAAACAGCTATTGGAGCGACTTATGTTAAAAACGAATATGCAAAGATCATGAAAGAAAAGAAACATGATATATTAATAACTTCTGCCTGTCATTCCGTTAATTTGCTATTAGAGAAGTATTATCCTAATTTACTAAAATATTTAGCTCCAGTCGTAACACCAATGCATGCTCATGCATTAGATATAAAGAATAGAAACCCAAATGCTAAAGTTGTCTTTATCGGTCCTTGTATTTCTAAAAAAGATGAAGCTCAAAAAAGTAATGGAGTAGTAGATGCTGTCCTTACTTATGAAGAGTTATCTAGATGGTTTGAAAAAGAATCGATAGATTTAACAGAACAAATCGATCATGAATCTCATTCAAAAGCTAGATTCTTTCCAACAAATGGTGGAATTATAAAAAGCTTAAATACATATGAATCAGATATACAATACCTATCAGTTGACGGAGTAGAAAACTGTATCAACGCATTAAGAGATATTGAAAAAGGTGGCGTACATAACTGTTTTATTGAAATGAGCGCTTGTGTCGGTAGCTGTATTGGCGGTCCAGTAATGGAAAAATTCAAAAAAGCACCAATTAGAGACTATTTTGAAGTAATCAATTATGCAGGAGAAACTGATTTTTCGGTAATCGGTTTAAAAGAAAACCAATTAGATAAATACTTTATTCCAGTTGTAAAAGAAGAAACAATGCCTTCAGAAGAAGCGATAAGGAAAATTCTAATACAAATGGGTAAAACCAAAAAAGATGATGAATTAAACTGTGGTTCATGTGGATATAACTCTTGTAGAGAAAAAGCTATTGCGATACATCAAGGAAAAGCCGATTTATCTATGTGCTTGCCATTCTTAAAAGAAAAAGCAGAGTCGTTCTATAACAACATTCTAAATAACACACCTACTGGTATTATTATTTTAAATGAAGAATTAGAAGTTCAACAAATTAATAAAGCGGCAAAAAAAATCATTAACATACGTTCTGATAAAGATATCTTAGGGGATCAAGTAATTAGAATACTAGACCCAAAACCATTTATAAATGCAAGAGATAATTCTAAGAATATATACGGTAAAAGAACTTATCTAGCTGAATACGAAAAATATGTTGAGCTAACAGTTATACATGATCTAAACTACCGTATCATCATGTGTATTATGAGAGATGTTACAGAAGAAATTCGTGAAAGAGAATATAAAGAAAGAACTTCTAAGAAGACAATTGAAGTTGCGGATAGAGTAGTAGAAAAACAAATGCGTATTGTTCAAGAAATCGCTTCTTTATTAGGAGAAACGGCTGCGGAAACAAAAATTGTATTAACGAAACTAAAGGAGTCGATTAGGAATGAATGATTTATGTGCTGATATTGGTTATCAAAGCCTAAATAAGTATGGAGAATATATTTGTGGAGACCACATTGAATTAGTTGAACAAGTGGAAGGCACACAAATCATTGTATTAGCTGACGGCTTAGGTAGTGGTGTGAAAGCAAATATCCTATCTACCCTTACATCAAAAATCATCTCAACAATGATTTCTGAGGGAATGAGTATTTCAGAATGTGTTAAAACAATTGCGAATACCTTACCTGTTTGCCAAGATAGAAATGTAGCGTACTCCACATTCACAATAATTAGAATTATCGATAACTTAGAAGCAGAAGTGATTCAATACGATAATCCAAACGTTATCTTACTGAGGAATGCAAAAAGTTATGAATTCTTTAAAACCGAAATGAATATTGAAGGGAAAAGAATCTTCTACTCAAGACTAGCGATAGAAGAAAATGATATATTTATAGCCATGAGTGATGGATGTATCCACGCTGGAGTAGGAATGAATCTAAACTTTGGTTGGGAAAGAAAAAACATCATTGAATATATGAAAACATTCTATGATGTAGGATATACTGCAAAAACACTAACTAAAATTCTATTAGATAAATGTGATGAATTATATGATTACAAGCCAGGTGATGATACAACTGCTTGTATCATTAAAATAAGAAAAAGAGAACAACTTAATCTAGTAGTAGGTCCCCCTGCCCATATGGATGATACAGAAAGAATGATGAGTTTATTCTTCGCTAAAGTTGGAAAGCATATTGTATGTGGAGGAACCACATCGCAAATAGCTGCTAGATATTTAAAAGAAGAAATGATTACGGAAATAAATTCAACAGATCCTTCCATTCCTCCGATAGCCTATATCGACGGAGTAGATTTAGTGACTGAGGGAGTTATTACGATTAACAAAGTATTAGAATACGCCAAAGATTATTTAGCAAATAATGATTCTTATGAACAATGGTGTTATAAAAAAGATGGAGCGTCTCAAGTCGCGAAAATGCTATTTGAAGACGCAACTGATATAGACTTTTATGTAGGTAGAGCAATCAATCCTGCTCACCAAAATCCAGATTTACCAATTAACTTTAATATTAAGATGCAGTTAGTAGATGAGTTATCTGAATGTTTAAGAAAAATGGGAAAAAGGATTAATACGAGTTACTTCTAGGAGAATTGATGATGAGAAAATTTGATACAAAAGTTCAAGAAATGAAATATAGAGTATTAAAAGAAGTTTCTAAAGAAGCTTGGAATGGTACCTTATACGATAATATTATAGATATCCCCAAAAAAATAATCTCTGGTAAGAAACCAACTGTTAGATGTTGTATCTATAAAGAACAGGTAATAGTAAATGAAAGAGTGAAACTAGCAATTGGTGGAGATAAATCAAATCCAAATGTAATACAAGTAATAGATATTGCCTGTGATGAATGTCCTGTAGGTGGATATGAAGTAACTAATGCCTGCCGTGGGTGTTTGGCACACAGATGTGAAACTGTTTGTCCAAAAGACGCAATTCGTTTTGATCAACATCAAAGAGCATATATAGATAAAGATAAATGTATTGAATGTGGTCTATGTGCAAAAGCTTGCCCATATTCTGCAATTAGACATAACAGAAGACCTTGTGAGATGAGTTGTCAAGTCGGAGCTATCTCAATGGGAAAAGATAATCAAGCAGTGATAGATAACGAAAAATGTGTATCATGTGGAGCTTGTGTATATATGTGTCCTTTTGGAGCTATCATGGATAAATCATATATTATTGATGTTATTGATATGATTAAAAAAAGTGAAGAAAACAAAAACTATAAAGTCTATGCAATAGTAGCACCATCGATTGCAAGTCAGTTTACTTATGCAAAACTAGGGCAAGTCGTAAAAGGAATTAAAGAATTAGGATTCCATTCAGTAGTCGAAGTTGCACTAGGTGCGGATAAAGTTGCAGACCTTGAAACAAAAGAACTAGTAAAAAAAGGTTTTCTAACAAGTTCATGTTGTCCCGCTTTTGTAGATTATATCAACAAACATTACCCAGAATTCAATAAAGATATCTCACATAATCTATCACCTGCCGCTTTATTAGGTCAATATATTAAAAGTACAGATGAATTCGCGAAAGTGGTATTTATTGGGCCATGTACTGCTAAAAAGATGGAAATGCAAAGAGCAGATGCAGTTGGAACAATGGATACAGTAATTACTTTTGAAGAACTTCAAGCTTTGTTTGACAGCAGGGATATCAATCTCAATGAATTAGAAGAAGAACCCTTAGATAACGCATCATACTTCGGAAGGATATTTGCCAGAGGTGGCGGTTTAACAGATGCCGTTAAACAAGCAATCATAGAAAATGAAATTGAAGATTTCGATTTCAGACCAGTTGTTTGTGATGGTCTTGATGAAATTAAAATGGCCTTACTTAAACTATCAAAAAATATAGATATTGGTAACTTCATTGAAGGTATGGCTTGTAAAGGTGGATGCATTAATGGAGCCGGTTGTATTGTTCATGGAAACAGAAACAAAGTACAAATTGATAAATATGGAAAAGAAGCAATGGAAAAAACGATTAAAGAAGCAATTTCTGTATTAGGTTAGTCTGGTGAAAATCAGACTTTTCTTTTACATGAACTATTTGTGATATAAGAATTAATTTGTCTCAGTTTCTTCTAATTATGTTATAATACTATAGAAAATAAAAGGTGAAGAATATGAAAAAATTTATAACATTAGCAGTTCTTGGATTACTATCGCTTACTTTAGTATCCTGTAATAATCTAGAGTATAGTGCCTATACAGAAGAAACAAGTTATGCTGTATTCGATAATTATTTTATTAATAGAAACCAAGTAATTTCGATAGACTATGAAATTATCGAACAGCTATATGAATACGATACAATTGAATACTTTGTAACAAATGAAGATGTAGTTACTGTAAACTATTTGGGGAATGTCAAAGGAAAAGATCCTGGAGTTAGTTTGGTAAAAGCCACTTTATATGATGGCAAAGTAGGAGTAGCTAATATCGTGATTGGCTATTTTATTAACATTGATATGGATAGCGATAGAATGATTCCAATTAATAATTATTTAGAATTCCAAACATTATTACTTAGTAATACTTATGGAAGTCTTTACTTAGCGGATGACATTGAATTTCCTAGTGATTTTGATTTTACAATGATTTCAAGATTTAAAGGAATGTTAATTAATCCTTACGGTTATACGATTACCGGTCTAAAAGGGTCTAGTGCTATTTTTGGGTTGCTTGAAAACGCATATATTGATGGTATTATTATTGCAGATTCTAGCTTTTCAGGCGTTGAATGCGCCGCTTTAGCCAAAGAATCCAGTTATTCTTATATCACAAACACGCATGTCTTCACTACTACAATTACCGCTACAGGTATTAGTGGTGGTTTAGTTGCTGATTCAACAAACACAACCTATGAATTTGTATCATTTGAAGGAGGTATTACTTCAAGTGATTATGTAGGTGGATTGTTTGGAACCGTTACGAACGGATTGGAAGGTTATTCAGAGTATATAGATAACTTTTTAATCAATAGTTATGCTTATGCGACAATTTCTGTAACTGATAATACAAAACATGGAAGTGGACTTATAGGTTTGGTAGTGAGTAATGCTAAAATAGAAAGTTGTTACTTTTTAGGTTCTATTACAAGTGATACTGTATATCAATTTAGTAAAGACCTAGATAGTTCAAAAGTATATTATATTAGTTTATACACAAATTTAGATATTGATAATTTGGCTTCAAGTGATTATGCTAGTTTTCTTGTCTATCAAGTAACGGAGTATGAATTATTTACTGGCTCTGTGTTGCCTGGCTTGGAAGCTTTTATCTTTGAAGAAGCAGTAAACCCAAGGAATTAAGTGAAATTTGCTTAATATGCTTATATACCTTGACACTTATCTAAATATAAAATATAATATCAATAGATAAAAAAACAATGATAGGACCAATGAATATGTAACTTATCTTAGAGAGTCAGTGTTGGTGAAAACTGATATAAGAGCTATTCTATCTACCCTAGAGTGAGATTAATAACCTCCGTATTCCTGCGTTAAAGGAATAAGTGCTAGTTTTACTAGAACTAAGGTGGTACCACGATAATTCGTCCTTTACTTAATTGTAAAGGACTTTTCTTTTAAAAAGGAGTGAGAAAGATGATTGATGAAAAATGGATTTTAACTGATCCGGAAGCAGTAAAAGAAGCGTTAAAGAAAAGAGAGTATGACATTGATTTTACGGAATACTTAGAATTAAAAGAATTGAGAAGTTCTCTTCTTCAAAAAATTGAAGATGTAAGAGCGAAAAGAAATAAACTATCTAAGTCAATAGGTCAATTGAAACGTGAGAAAAAAGACACGTCTGAATTGTTCAACGAAATTGACACTATTAAGAATGCAATTGATGAAGATGAACTAACATTAAAGGATATTGAGACACAGGTTGAAGAATTCTTGTATAAAATCCCGAATATACCTGATGATGATTTATTAGCTGGTGGAAAAGAATTAAATGAAGTGATTTCTGTGAATAAGGAAAAACCTTCATTTGATTTTAAAATCAAGGATCACGTTGATTTAGCAACTAGTCTAAAAATCATTGATTATGAACGAGCTGCTAAAATGAGTGGTAAAGGTACTTGGATGTATACAAATTTAGGTGCTAGATTAGAATGGGCTTTATTAAACTTCTTTATTGATGAACATCTAAAAGATGGATATGAGTTTATGTTGTTACCACATATATTGAATTATGAAAGTGGTCTTACAGCTGGTCAATTCCCAAAATTTAAAGATGAAGTTTTCTGGTTAGAAGGAGAAGATAAATTTATTTTACCAACTGCAGAAACTGCTTTAATAAATATTCATCGCAATGAAATATTAAAGAATGAAGAATTACCTAGAAAGTATTTTGCTTATACACCTTGTTACAGAAAGGAAGCTGGAAGCTACCGTTCTGAAGAAAGAGGTATGATCAGAGGATATCAGTTCAATAAAGTTGAAATGGTACAATATACAAAACCAGAAGACAGCGATAAAGCTTTTGACGAATTAATGGCGAAAGCGGAAGGCTTAATGAAACAACTTGGTTTACATTATCAAGTTTCAAAATTAGCAGCTGGAGATGTATCATTTGCAATGGCAAGAACTTTTGATATAGAAGTTTGGTTACCAAGTATTGGTATCTATAAAGAAGTATCATCAGTTTCAAACTCAAGAGCATTCCAAGCAAGACGTGGTAAAATCAGATACAGAAAAGAAGATGGAACAGTAGATTTCTGTCACACATTGAATGGTTCAGGATTGGCAACATCTAGACTTTTACCTGCTATCTTAGAACAAAATCAACAAGCAGACGGTTCTGTATTAGTTCCAAAAGTTTTAGTTCCTTATTTAGGTGGTATTACAGTCTTAAAATAGTTAGGAGTCTTTATGGAAATTGATAGAAGTTACGCTTTAATTCATTTAGATAATTTGTTGTATAATTATAATCAAATCAAGAAACAAGTTGCTAATAGTAACGTGTTAGCTGTGGTAAAAGCAGATGCTTATGGACATGGTGCTGTGAAGTGTGCGAGAAGATTAGAAGCCAATGGTTGTACGTATTTTGCTGTAGCTTGTCTTAAAGAAGCCATTGAGTTAAGAGAAGCAGGAATCAATGGGAACATATTGATCTTTGGAAGAACCAATCCATTGAACCACTGTTACTTATCTAAATACAATTTAATACAGTCTGTCTGTTCAATAGATTACGCAAGGGAATTAAATACTTGTGGAGAAAGAATTAGAGTTCATGTGAATGTTGATACTGGCATGTCTAGATTTGGAATCTATTTTCACAAAGAAGAGAATTTAGAGTCTGTAGTAGATGAAATTAAAAAGATTCAGGAATTAGAATATTTAAAGTATGAAGGATTATATACTCACTTCGCAAATAGCGATAAAGAAGATAAATTATTTTGTAATCAACAGTTTGGTTTGTATCAACTGTTAATTGATAGAATGAATGAAGAAAATATATTTATTGGCTTAAAACATGTTTCGAATAGTAGTGCAATTATAAATCATCCTGATAAGTACTTAGATATGGTCAGGTTAGGTATTGGTTTATATGGTTATCCTCATTCGAGAGCTGTCATAGACTTATTACCGGTGATGGAAGTTTTCGGGAAAGTTGTTTCTATCAGGACTATTCTTGCCGGAGATACTGTTAGTTATGGCAGAGTTTATACAGCTAAAAGAACAGAACGTATCGCAACGATTGGGATAGGTTATGCAGATGGCTACAATCGTTTATTAACAAATAAAGATTATCTTGTTTATAAAAATAAAAAACTACCAGTTATTGGTAGAGTATGTATGGATGCAATTGTGGTTCGGATTGATGATTTAGATATTCATATAGGAGAAGCAGTTGAAGTCTTTGGTTTACATAAACCATTAGAATCCATGTGTGAGATTTTAAATACGATTCCATATGAGTTATTATGCAATGTATCTAAAAGAGTAATAAGATTATATGATTAAATATAAAGAGGGTAGAATTTCTATCCTTTTTCTTTTATTCCTTCTTTTCAGTTTCTTCTATATATTCAACTTCTTCAATATCCGGAACTTTAAAGAGTTTGTATATAAGACCCATAATTTTATCTTCTCTCCATGATAACAAAGACATTCCAACTACTAAAACTACCTGCATAAAGAATCCAAGGCTAAGACCCCTAATTGCAACACCAGAAGTATCCACTAAATATAGTAATATAAACCAGAAGAACATAATGATAGTTAAAATGGTATGAATCTTAAATATTTTATTTGCTAGATCAAGTTTTTTGCTTAATGCAAAGAACAGATAAGCAAATACGGGCACTAAAAATACTAGTAAATATATCCAAGTACCTTTTAAAGCGCTAATATTTACCCTAATTCTAGTTGAGAATACTACTCCGTAATAGAATGGTATAAAAAGATTAATAAAGTACAAAAGTGCAAATGCTCCTCTAGTAGCAATTTTGAAAAATGATTTTTTATTATTTTTATAAAGCACTTAAGCGTTGTTGCATAATTCTTTAAATTTGTCCATAAATCCCCCTATTTTGATAAAATTATTAAATGTATTATATAAATCATATCAAATAATTGTTAGTTTTTAAAGTGGCTAAGACAAATTTTGCTACAAATAAAGGGAATATTCTAAATATTCCCCATTTAACTATTCTAAATTCTCTTTTATCATATCGATGAAATATTTATGTATTGTTAAATCCTTAGTAAGTTCAGGATGAAAAGCAGTTACTAATTGATTTTTTTCTTTAGCGGCTACAATTAACCCTTCTACAGTGGCTAAGACGGTAACGTCTTCACCAACACTCTCAATATAAGGAGCTCTAATAAACACGAAGGGAACATCCATTAAAGAGTCAAAACTACCAGTAGTTCTAAAACTTCCAAGTTGTCTACCAAAGGCATTTTTCTTCGCTACAATATTCATCGTTTGAATATATGAGGTAGAGTGATTGTTTACTTTCTTCGCAAGAAGAAGTAAACCAGCACAGGTACCGAATACAGCTAAACCATGTTCGATTTTTTCTTTGATCAAATCAAACATATGTAAATCATTTAGTAGTTTATACATGGTAGTTGATTCACCACCAGGTAAAATCAAGCCATCCATCTCTTGTTCTAAGTCTTTCTTTTGTCTAATTTCAAAAGCATCTACATTTAGTTCTTTTAGCATATTGATATGTTCTTCAAAAGCCCCTTGTAATGCTAAAACACCAATCCTCATTTTTAGATTCCGCGTTCTCTCATTAGAATCTTAATTTCTTCTTCGTTAATACCAACCATAGCTTCTCCTAAGTTTTCACTTACTTCAGCTAATACCTTAGCATCTCTAAAATTCGTTACAGCTTTTACAATAGCTTGTGCTCTATGTGCTGGGTTACCAGATTTAAAGATACCAGATCCAACAAATACACCTTCCGCACCTAATTGCATCATTAATGCAGCATCTGCAGGAGTAGCTACTCCACCAGCAGCGAAGTTAACAACTGGAAGTTTTCCATGTTCGTGTACATATTGTAATAAATCTATTGGAACTTCTAATTCTTTTGCCTTATTATACAATTCGTCTTCTCTTAAAGCCTTTACAGCTCTCATTTCACCTTGGATCAAACGCATATGTACAACGGCTTGAATAACATCACCTGTACCTGGTTCTCCCTTGGTTCTAATCATAGAAGCACCTTCAGAGATTCTTCTTAAAGCTTCCCCTAAGTTTTTAGCTCCACATACAAAAGGAACTTTGAATTCGTTTTTATTGATATGATAGATATTATCTGCTGGAGATAATACTTCAGATTCGTCAATATAATCAATTTCTAACGCTTCTAGTATTTGTGCTTCCACAAAATGACCAATTCTTACCTTAGCCATAACAGGAATAGTTACTGCAGCTTGAATTTCTTTAATAAGTTTTGGGTCACTCATTCTTGAAACTCCACCAGCAGCTCTAATATCAGCTGGAATTCTTTCTAATGCCATTACAGCACATGCTCCAGCAGCCTCAGCTATTTTAGCTTGTTCCGCATTTGTAACGTCCATAATAACGCCACCTTTAAGCATTTGTGCTAATTCTTTGTTTAATTCATAACGTTCGTTTTTCATCATTTCCTCCTTGTGCCTTGACAATTCATTTATCTTACTATATTATACAATAAACTGATATGTTTTAAATGTTCAGTTTGTAACAAATTAACAAGGTCAGATGAGGTGATGTTATGTTAACGATGTTTTTTGATAGAGAGAGTTCAATACCATTATATGAACAGTTATATACTTATATAAAAACAGCCATAGAAAAGGACGAATTAGTGGCCAATGAAAAGCTTCCTTCAAAAAGGAAACTTGCCTTACATTTAAAGGTTAGTGTTATTACAATTGAAACTGCATATAATCAATTGATGGCAGAAGGATATATATTGTCGAAACCAAAATCAGGCTTTTTTGTGTTACCATTTATACGACTTACCAATATCCCTTTAAAACATAAACTTTCTTTAGTTACAAAAAATATACAACTTAAAAAGTATCTCTTTGATTTTAAAACAAATCAAGTAGATGAGCTATCTTTCCCTTATGAAAAGTGGGCGAAGATTGAAAAAGAAGTTGCTTTATATACTTATCCTGCGAATATAAATAAAACCGATTATCAAGGCGTTGCTTTTCTTAGACAGAGAATTTCAGAAATACTTTTCGAATACCGTGGTATAGAAGCAAACCCAGATTCAATTGTTATTGGTTCAGGCTCGGAACAACTAATTTCTTTATTGGTGTTATTACTTGGTAGAGAAAATATTTTTGGAGTAGAAGAACCAGGATATATGAAGAATTATCGTTTATATCATGATTATGGAGCGAAAGCTAAAACAGTTCCGTTAGATGACTATGGTTTAGACTTACAACTTGTAAGTGATTGTAACATTATTCATGTTACACCAAGTCATCAGTTTCCTTTAGGAATCGTTACACCGATTGCTAGAAGGATGGAATTATTAAACTGGGCATATAAAAAAGAGTCACGTTATATTATAGAAGATGATTACGATTCAGAGTTTCGATTTTCAGGCAATCCTATCCCCGCTTTAAAGAGCTTAGATATCCATGATCGAGTGATCTATATGAACTCTTTTTCGAAGAGTATTGCACCTTCTTTAAGAGTTAGCTTTATGGTCTTACCAGACCGCTTAATAAATCTATATCACAAGCACTATTCTTATTTCACTTGTTCAGTTCCCGTTATGACGCAATTAGTCTTAGGAGCCTTTATCAAACAGAAGGAATATGAAAGACATTTAAACAGAATGAAAAATATATATAAAACGAAAAGAGATAGTTTAGTTAACTGCTTGAAAAATACTAGTTTTAGCGATAGAATAGAAATAGTCGGGGAAGAAGCTGGTTTGCATTTCTTAGTTAAAATAACTACAAAAACAAAAGTAAGTGAATTAGTTTCTTTAGCAAAATCCCAATCAGTTCGTGTATATTCAGTAGATGAATACCGTGCAAATAAAACTGAGAAAAGTGATAAAAAGACGATAATATTTGGTTATTCACACCTGCAACAAAACGATTTTTTAGAAGCAACAAAACGATTAGAAAAAGCTTGGGAAAATAACTTGTAAATTTTTTTTCTAAAAGCTGTAAATTCTGCTTTGTTATGTAAGCGCTATATGTTACAATAAATATTGGAAAGTGGTGAAAGCATGAGAATAGAAAAACATCCGATTTTGTCTTTTGAAAAAAAGCCAGAAATTCATTTCACATTTAATGGTAAACAGTTAATCGGATATCTCGGTGACACAATAGCCTCTGCTTTACATGATAATGGAATCATGCATTATTCTAATAGCATATTAGAAGAACGTCCAAGAGGATTTTACTGTGCTATCGGCAACTGTGGTTCTTGTTCTATGACAGTTAATGGAGTTTCAAATGTTAAAACTTGTATGACTGAGTTGGTTGAGGGGATGGAAGTCGTTTCAGATACAGATGAGGTGACTATTCATGGATAAATTTGACTTAGTAATTATCGGTGGAGGACCTGCAGGCTTATCAGCTGCTAGAATCGCTTTAGAAGCCGGCCTTTCGGTAACACTTATTGATCGTTCGATTTCTTTAGGTGGTCAGCTTATAAAACAAACTCACAAATTTTTTGGTTCAAAAGCACAATATGCAAAAACAAGAGGGATTGATATTGCGAATATCCTTATTAACGATTTAGATGAATATAAAGATAGATTACATATATTAAAAGAAGCGACGGTTGTTGCGCTATATAAGGATTATGTAATAACCGTGTATCAATTTAACAAATATTTTAAAATACAAGCAAAATCGATTATTGTAGCAACAGGCGCTTCTGAAAAAGTGCTTGCTTTCGAAAATAATGATTTACCAGGTATTTATGGCGCTGGCGCTGTACAAACCTTGATGAATCTTTATGGAGTGTTACCAGGTAAAGAAGTAGTAATGGTTGGCTCTGGTAATATTGGCTTAATTGTAAGTTATCAAATGATTCAAGCAGGAGTGAAGGTGAAAGCTTTATTAGAAGCAAGTGACCATATTGGTGGATATTTAGTACATGCTTCTAAGTTAGTAAGACTAGGAGTTCCAATCCTCACAAGAACTACTGTAAAGAAAGCATATGGTAAAAACAAATTAGAAAAAATACAAACTGTTGAGCTAGATGAACAATGGAATTATATTGAAGGTACAGAAACGGAAATTTCTTGTGATGCACTTTGTATTTCAGTAGGATTAACTCCATTACATCAACTATTGTCAATGGCAGAGATAGATATGATTTATGTAAATGAATTAGGTGGTTTAATACCTAAGTTGAAAAAGAATTATGAGACTTCTATGCCTCGTGTTTTCGCATGTGGAGATGTAACTGGTATTGAAGAAGCATCCTCAGCGATGGTTGAGGGTAAATTAGCTGGATTGCTTGCAAGTAAGTCACTTGGTTTTATTCACCCTGAATTTGAATTATTAGAAAAAAATTTAGTAGAACAACTAAACAACTTAAGACAAGGACCGTGTGGAGTAAAAATCCGACTTGGTTTGGAAAAAGCAGAGGTGAACAGTCATGATTAAAGTGAATGGATATCCAACGAAAGAACAAGTGAAAACTAAATTCCCTAAAATTGAAAAACTTGTGAAACCGATAGCAATTATAGAGTGTTACCAGGAAATACCCTGTAACCCATGTTCTACAAGCTGTCCTGTGAATGCAATAACAATTGGTGAAGACATAAACAAAATACCAAAAATTGACTATGATTTATGTATTGGTTGTGGCAGTTGTGTTTATAGTTGTCCAGGTCTTTGTATTATGCTTGTTAGTATCAAAGAAGATTTGGCTATTTTTCAAATACCATATGAATTATTACCAGTTCCTTTGACTGGAGAAATTTGGTCAGGAATAGATCGTTCAGGACATCAGATTTGTGAAGCAAATATTTTAAAGACACTGAAAAATAAGCAAAGTGACCGAACAGTAATTGTAACGGTTTCCGTTCCAAAAGAGTTCTTATATGACTTCAGTACAGTAGGGTGTAAATTATGAGTAAAAAAGATATAATAATATGTCGTTGTGAAGACATTACATTAGCAGATATTCATAAATGTCTTGAACAAGGTTATACTACTTTTGAAGAATTAAAGAGAATTCTTCGAGTAGGTATGGGACCTTGTCAAGGACAAACTTGTTCATCCCTTATTCAAAAAGAAATAGCAATTTTCCTTAAAAAGAAAGCAGAAGATGTTTTACTACAAAAGACAAGACCTTTGGTTACGGGGGTTAAACTTCAAGACATCGCGGACTCAGCCGATGAATAAAGCAAGCATTGTGGTAATCGGAGCTGGGATAAGCGGGTTATCAGCCGCTTATAATCTAGCGAAACGAGGATTAAAGGATATTGTTGTAATTGATAAGGCATATATAACAAGTGGCTCTACAGGAAGATGTGGCGCTGGTGTGAGACAGCAGTGGGGGACAGCACTTAATTGTATCCTAGCTAAAAAATCCATTGACTTCTTCATGCACGCTAAAGAAGATTTGGGCTATGAGAAAGACATTGAGTTTAAGCAAGAAGGTTATTTAATTCTCTCTACTTCAGAAGCGGAAGACAAAGTATTTGATAAGAATGTGCAACTACAAAACTCTATAGGAATTCCAAGTCAAAGATTAACTGTGGAAGAGGCTTTGAAAATAGTTCCTCATTTAAATCCTAATGCTTTTACATCTGCTAGTTTTTGTAAAACGGATGGACATATCAATCCATTTTTAATGAGCGAGGCATACTACCTAGCGGCTAAGAAATTAGGAGTAACATTTTATTTCTTTGAGGAAGTAACAGAAATTATAGTGAAAGATAAATCAATTGAAAAAGTAATTACTGACAAACGTGTGATATATACAGATAAAGTAGTAAATGCGGCTGGTGGATTTGCTCGTGAAGTTGGAGAAATGGCAGGAGTGGAAATCCCTGTATTCTCAGAAAACCATGAAATTCTAGTAACAGAACCTACTAAACAAATGCAAGGTCCAATGGTAATGAGTTTTTCTAAGAATATTTATTGCCAACAAGTTCCACATGGAAGTTTTTTGATGGGTAGATCTAATCCAAAAGCATTGCATGATCATGATATTTCATCATCTTGGCAATTCTTAGATGAGATGGCGAAAACAGTTTGTAATATCTTACCTAAAGTTGGTCAATTAAGAGTAATTAGAACTTGGGGTGGATCTTATAACATAAGTCCAGACCATCAACCATTTATTTCTGATACTGAACAATTAAATGGATACTTTATGGCTTGTGGTTATTCTGGACATGGTTTCATGTTCGCACCAATCACGGGAGAGTTAATTACAGAAATGGTTTTTGGTGATAAATTAGAAGACTACGCAAAAGATTTAAACATAAAAAGATTAGATGATAAGAATTTCACTGATTTTGAACAATCAGTAGTATAAGAAAGGAAGGAAAAAAATGGCAATTTATGAATACAGAACTGAAGAACTAACAAACTTTACCGAACTTAAAAATCAAACAGAATATGAAGAAGGCTTACAAAAAGTAAGAAAGTATCTAGGGAGAGAGTATCCTTTAATTATTAATGGAGAGAGAATCTTTACAGACAAGCAAATTAAATCATTAAATCCTAGCAATCATTCAGAAGTAATTGGAACCATATCACAAGCGGGTATGGAAGAAGCGAAACTAGCAATGTCTTCTGCTTTAGAAACTTTTGAATATTGGAAAAAAGTAAATCCAAAGGTAAGAGCTGACGTATTATTCAAAGCGGCGAACATTATGAAACGCAGAAGACATGAACTATCCGCTTTAATGACTTTAGAAGCTGGTAAACCATGGAATGAAGCTGATGCTGACACAGCGGAAGCAATTGACTTCTTAGAATACTATGGAAGACAAATGCTTAAAATGACTCACATCGATGATTGTATTTTAAGCAGAAGAGATATGGAAAGAAACGAATATAACTATATTCCTTTAGGGGTTGGAGCTATTATCACACCTTGGAATTTTCCATTAGCTATTTTAACGGGAATGTCAGCTGCGGCTGTAGTAGCTGGTAATACAGTATTATTAAAACCGGCATCTACAACACAAGTAATAGCTTATAAATATGTTGAAATAATGGAAGAAGCTGGATTGCCTGCTGGTGTCATTAATTTTATGCCGGGGCGTGGTTCAGTTGTTGGAGACTTTATCGTAAAACATCCAAAAACAAGATTTATTTCATTTACTGGCTCAAAAGATGTTGGTGTTCAAATCTATGAAAACGCGGCGAAAGTGAACAAAGGACAAATTTGGTTAAAGAGAGTTATCGCTGAAATGGGTGGAAAAGACGCTATTTTAGTAGATAGAGATACAAATGCAGATGAAGTTGCACAAGCAATCGTAACATCAGCCTTTGGTTTTTCAGGTCAAAAGTGCTCTGCTTGTTCTAGAGCTATCATTCATGAAGCAATGTATGATGAAGTTGTAAAACTTATCAAAGAGAAAACAGAAGCCATTCAAGTTGGAAATCCAGAACATTTTCTAAATAAAATGGGACCTGTTAATGATGTGTTAGCCTTCGATAAAATTACTGAATATATAGAAATAGGAAAAAAAGAAGGAAAACTATTAACAGGAGGTAACTCTTCTAAAGAAATAGGATACTTTGTTGATCCTACAGTGATTATTGATTTAAAACCAAATTCAAGATTAATGCAAGAAGAAGTATTTGGACCTGTGTTAGCAGTTTGTAAAGTGAAATCATTTGAAGAAGGTATGAAAGTTGTAAATAATACAGAATACGGACTTACTGGCGCAGTATTTTCAAATAGTAGATTAAACTTAGAAGTTGCTCGTGAAGACTTCCATGTTGGAAACCTTTATTTAAACAGAAAATGTACAGGAGCTATCGTTGGTTACCAACCATTTGGTGGTTTTAATATGAGTGGTACAGATTCAAAAGCTGGAGGGCCAGACTATTTAGTGTTACACATGCAAGGAAAAACGGTTTCAGAATCGTTATAGTAATTCACGGTAACAGAAAGTGGTATCCCAGTACGACTTTCTGTTATCAACTATAACACTGAATGCAAATAGGAGAATATGAGATGAAATTATACAATTTAGTGATGGTATTGAATAAAACTTGTGACAAAGTTTTAATGTGTCATAGGACATTTGATCCTTATATTGGATTGTTAAATTTAATCGGTGGTAAGATTGATAAAGACGAAAATTATTTGGAAAGTGCATATCGAGAATTATTTGAAGAAACTGGGATAAGCACTAATGACATTTCATTAGTTCCCTTCATTGATTACACCTGGCACATGATTGATAGCAAGATGTTTGTTTTTATTGGTAAATTAAATAAAGATGTAGCATTAGTAGAAGAAGTAAATCGGCTCGAATGGATTGACTTAGATGAAGACTTCTTTAATATGAAAAAATATGCAGGAGAAGGCAATATTGGACATATGGTGGAGATTTACAAGCAGTTCCCTGACATAGTTTAGGAGGGCAAAAATGCAACTTTTAGAAACATTAAATAGTTTTTTAGACAAGCGAGGATTTAATGGTGAGATTCTAATCTCCATAGCAAATGAAGTTATCCTAAAAAAAGGATATGGTTTTGCATCGTTTGAACATAATGTTCCTAATACAGCTGATACAGTGATGCGAATTGCTTCTATCACGAAGCAATTTACTGCAGCTTGTATTCTAAAACTATATGAAGATGGATTATTGGATCTAAATGACTTATTAATGAAGTACATTCCTGATTTTATCCAAGCGGATAAAATTACAATTCATCATTTATTGTCCAATTCATCAGGAATCGCTAACTTTGAGCTAGAAATGGATTTTTATCCATTCACTACCTCAGATAATGTAGCGAAAGCTTTAATTGATTATATTAAAGATAAACCTTTGTTATTTGAACCTGGTTCTAAATTTAATTACTCGATTTCAGGTTATCTTGTTTTACAATATATTATTGAAATTGTTAGCAAGCAAGATTTTGAAAGTTATTTAAAGAAAACATTCCTAAAAAAACTAGGAATGTTAGATACAGGTTTTGATTTCCCTAACCGCGTAGTTAGAAACAAAGCATCCTGTTATAAAATAACCGATGGTTTAATTGAATGTGCTGATTACATTGATATGCGCATTGCTGGTGGTGGCGGTGGATTGTATTCTACAGTCATGGACTTGTATAAATGGAATAAATCACTTTTGACACATCAAATTTTGAAAGAAGAAACAATTAAGAAAATGATTGAACCTCATATTAAAGCTGATGAAGTCAACAGTTATGGCTACGGAACGATTATCGCCAATAGTGAAGTGAACGGTCATGATATAGTAAAATACTATCATCCCGGTGGTGGAAATGGTGTTAGAAGCTTTAATACATATTATCCGCAAATTGAAGTACAAGTTATCCTTATTTCTAATGTAGAAGATGTTAAAACATTTGAAAGAGTTAGAAAAGGAATTGATCAAATATTATGGAAATAAGCATCTAAAAAGATGCTTTTTTTTGAAGTTTAAAGTAATATTTTCATGCAAATTATCAGGGCTAATTTAATATATATGTTATAATTTAGATGCATTGGAGGTATACTTTATGGTAAGAAGAACACTTAGAGTTGAAGGCATGACTTGTACAATGTGTGCGAAAACGATTGAAAATAAATTTAAAGAGATGGAATCAATTGAAGCAAATGTCTCTGTTAGTGCAAGCAAAGTTATTTTAACTTATGACGAAACAATTTATTCCTTAGAAAAAATCGCTAAAATAATTAAAGATTTAGGTTATTTTCCAGTATTAAAAGATAATTTAAATGATAATAAATTAATGAGAAAAAGAATGAAAGTAGAAATGATTATTTCTATTGTTTTAAGTATTCCTTTATTGCTAGCAATGTTTTCTCATATTGAGTTGACTTCCTTTATAAAAGTACCTGTTTTATTAATGAATGGAATATTCCAGTTATCAGTAGCCGGAATCATTCAGTTTTATATCGGTAGAAGATTCTATAAAGGAGCTTATATTAGCATTAAGAATAAAGTATTCGGAATGGATATATTAGTCGTATTAGGAACCACTTCCGCATATTTATATAGTTTATATCTTTTATATAATCAATTATTTGTCTTAGAAATGATGCATCCAGTGTATTTCTTTGAAGTAAGTGCGCTAATCATCACTATGGTATTAGTAGGTAATTACATTGAACATTATGCCAAAGAAAAAACCGAAGATGCTTTAGTAGACTTAATCAATTTAGGAGCGAAAGAAGCCAGAGTCTTAGAAAATGGTGAAGAATTATTTATTAGCATTGAAGAAGTAAAAGTTGGAGATTATGTAGTAGTTCTAGCAAATGAAAAAATACCAGTAGATGGTAAAATTATCTCTGGTGTATCTCATATAGATGAATCTATGATTACTGGTGAGTCGATGCCAGTATTTAAAGAACCAGGGAATCTAGCAGTTGGTGGAACGATCAACTTACAAGAAAAACTAGTAATAGAAGCGATACATATCGGTGAAGAAGCATTGCTTAGTCAAATTATTCAATCAGTTGAAGAAGCGAGTGCTAGAAAGATACCTATTCAAAGAACAGCTGACAAGATAGCAAATATCTTTGTTCCAGTGGTAATTGCAATAGCTATTATTAATTTTGTAATTCACTTTGTCGCATTAAATCAGAGTTTTACTTATTCCTTCACAACGACAATTGCTATCTTAGTAATTTCGTGTCCTTGTGCCTTAGGATTAGCTACACCTACTAGTGTTCTAGTAGGTAATGGTATTGCGGCTAAGAATCAAATTCTCTATCGTGGTGGTGAATTCTTTGAAGTTGCTAATAAAATTAAAGCAATCGCCTTTGATAAAACGGGAACACTAACAAAAGGTAAATTTGAAGTAACAGATTACTTTGGTGAAAATCAATACTTAGATTACTTATATTCAATAGAAAGAGAATCAAATCATCCTATCTCTAAGGCTGTCTCAGAATATACAAAATCTAGAGGAGCTAAGATATTAGCAATAAAGGATTTTGAAGTGTTCCAAGGAAAAGGGATTAAAGCTAACATTAACGACCAAAAAATATATATTGGTTCAGCTAAAATAGTGGATGAGTTTGAGATTAAATTTGGTGCATTTAGAGATATTTATAATAAATTAATTGAAGAAGCAAAAACAGTTAACTTTTTAATCGTCAACTGTGAGATAAAAGCCTTATATGCTTTAAGGGATGAAATTAAAGAAACTTCAATAGAAACAATAAGAGAACTTAAGTCAAGAGGAATAAGAACTTATCTAATTACAGGGGATAACGAAGGCGTCGCAAAACGAATTGCGAAAGAAGTTGGCGTTGACCAAGTATATTATGAAGTATTACCTCATGAAAAATCAGAAATAATTAAGGAAATACAACTTGAAGGAAAAATAACTGCCTTTGTAGGAGATGGAATTAATGACGCTCCAGCTTTAAAACAAGCAGATATAGGGATTGCTTTAAGCAATGGAACGGATATTGCAATTAATTCTAGTGACCTAACGCTTATGAACAATGATTTAGGTTTAGTAGTAGAAGCAATTGATCTATCAAAAGCTACACTTAGGAATATCCATCAAAACTTCGCATGGGCATTTAGTTATAACTTAGTTGCAATACCTTTAGCAGCGACTGGTAACTTATCAATGGCACTAGCAGGAGCTGCGATGGCTTTCAGTTCGATTATGGTTGTATTAAATGCATTAAGACTAAAAAGACATAAAGTAAAGCATTCGAAAGGAGAATAATATGAAATTTATCAACACTAACCAGAACACCCTTTCTTCAATCTTGGATAAGTGGGGGATGAATGGTAATTTTTTCAAGTATA
>JAEIOE010000098.1 GCA_016342455.1 Mycoplasmatota bacterium
TTCAAAGAAGACAAAAAAAGCTTCTTGAGCCTGATAATAATTTCAAAGAACTGTGACATCTATCTTGACATATTCCGCTCACTCCAGAATCACGCCAATACGCGTGAAGACACGCGCCGCCAGGCAGCTCAAAACGGCGTTATATGCACAGGATTTAGATTTAATAAAATGTTAGAATATTTCCGTTTGTGGATGTAAAATAATTGAAGAAATTGCCCGGACCTCCGGCCGACGGGCAATGAATATTCTAACAATGGAGAAAGTATGAAAGTAATAAAAAGTATTTTTGTTATTCAAATTATTATTCTTTTGGCAAGCTGCGTTCCTACAAAAGAATTAGAAGAGAAAGAAAAATATATTGAAGAGAGAGAGTCTTATATTGAACAAAGAGAAATGTATATCAAAGAAATTGAAAAAGAATTAAAACAAGTTAGCGAGCGAAATGCATTTTTAGAGAATAAAATCAATAAAGTAAAAGAGCAAAATCGAGATATTATAAATAGTGATTATGAAATGAATAGAAATCTGGAATCAATTATTGGTGAATGGAGCCCTAATTGGCCTGTTGGTGAGGGGGGGAGAACAAGTTATACTTTTCATGATGATAATACATTTAACTTTTACCAGACTTGGAGTAGTTTATCAAAAGATATTGAACTGCCAATGAAAAACTTTTATGGTTCAAATGGTGAATGGAAACTTATTGGGAATAAGATATATTTAAGAATAGATTTGAATATTTACAGTATTATAAAAGAGATAGAAAAAATACCTGCAGGATATTTTCCTAAAGATAAGACTTTTATTATTGAGGATGTTGAAAGTCCCGAATGGGAATTGGTCGCAGATATTAGATCCTTTCGAATGAAATGGGCACGAAGTGAAGATTGGCAAGGCTATAGTTATGGTGAAGAATATCCCATAGGAGATCCAGATGTTAAAACTTTATTTTTTAAAATTATTAATAATGGGGAATTGAAAGATGATTTTTATTATTTTGTATATTTTGGAAAAGAAAGTAAGACATTGAAATTTAATAAAGAGCATATTAATTATATAAGAAGTAATATTGAATAGAAAATGAAGTATTTATTACAAGAAATATACAGACCTTGGCTCCGCCGTGCGGTCTGGTAAGAAACGGCATATAACAAGAGATTTGGAGTAGTCAAAATCTTTGTCACAGTTCTGGCTAAAGACACTTCGCGCTGGTCGCGCTACGTTCCAGAACTGCGCCAAGCCTCGAAGACTCGGCCGATTTTGCTACTCAAATCGTCGTTAAATGCACTTCAAGAGTGAATCAATAAAAATATTAGTACTTTTTGTGTTAATGGTGTAAAATAATGAAAAAGAAATCACCCGGACCTCCGGCCGACGGGCGATGAAGAAAGATGTAATTAATAATGAATGAAAAATGCAGTAGACATAAATACTTATTTTATGAAGAAAATAAAAAAATGCGGGTTGCAGTCCGTTATGTGGCTAAAGAAATCTTGAATGACTATCTACAAAGTGATAAATCAATTACTCAACTAAAGAAAATGAAGATGTTCAAAATTAACTGCTATGAACAATCTGGTGATAAAAGAAAAGAATGGAAATCAGAAAACATATCATATGATTTGATCTTAGAAAATATTGAAAACAATAACACTTTTAAATTTGAAGAATTTAAAGCAGTTGAATTGAAATGTAGATGGTTGGATGGAAATATTGATATATCACTACCACAGTTTTTTATTGATCCAAATGGCCAAACCGTAAAATTAAATCTAAATATGCCATTTGGGGAAAAATTTCCAATACACCCAACTATTGATAGAGAAGGATGTATGTACAATTCATTTCAGAATGCATTAGCAAAACGTATATTATATAATCATAAAAAATTAGTAGATGAGTCTTATGATTTTCTTACATCTGATTGGTTATATGATTTAATTACTTTGATATCAAATTCAGTATCATTAGTTGATATAACTCTTAATCAATTATATATAAAGGCAGAATATGATCCTTTGCCCAATTGGAAATTTGATAAAGAAAGATTAGGAGAAAGGCATAATCGGAGATTAACTGATAAAATAAAATGGGTTTCACAGATAACTGGAAATAATTTGTATGATATTGAAAAAGAATTAAAATCTCTGAAAGAAATCAAGGATCTTAGAAATCATACGCAACATTTCGATCCTCCTTGTTTTGGATATTCATTAGAAGATGTAGCGAAATGGTTAAACATGATAAGTGATATTGGAATGTTGGTTCATAAAATAAGGAAAAGATTAAAATCTGTAACAAATATATATATCTATGAAATAATTCTACTCCCAAAAGTTCTTATAAATGGAAATGTACTTTTTGATAGAAATAGAGTTCCTCAAGAAAATACAGGATATGATTCGACTCGATGGAAAGAGTATTAATGGGGAAAAAGAAAAAACCAGGCCTGGCTCCGCCGTACGGCCTGGTTAAGAAAGGCATTTAACAAGAGATTTGGAGTAGTCAAAATTTATTGTCACGATTCTGGCTAAAGACACTCGCTGATCGCTCGTTCCAGAATCGCGCCAATTCGGCGATGACGCCGAACAATTTTGCTACTCAAATCGTCGTTATGTGGCCTGAACTTTTTCTTTAAATTGTCTTTCTGTTAAAGTGTTTGTTCGTAGGACGTTTTGGGGTCTATAATTGACAGAGACTACGACATTAGAAAGAGAAAAAATAGAAAGTATAAAGCAGACCGGAGTAGAATAGATATACGGAATTTTTGTCTGGAATTAACTGATACGGGTATGCAGGCCGGAGCAGAAAAGGTATAGAGAATTTGCCTGCTATGGTCTTGAGCAAGACTCAAAGCAGACCAAGGCAGAAAAGGTATATGGAAATTGTCTGAAATTGGACGTTGTTAAGGCCAAGCTTCTAATTCCATTGAGCCTATAGCTCTCCGACCATTTATAATATTGCTGGCCGACATAACAAGAGTTTTGGAGCAGTCCTGGCTATTGTCATGATTCTGGCGGAGACGTTCGGCTAATCGCCTCACTCCAGAATCACGCCAATACGCGTGAAGACACGCGCCGCCAGGCAGCTCAAAACGGCGTTATGTGGCCTAAACTTTTTCTTTAGATAAGACTTCTGTGAAAGTGTTTGTTCGTAGGACGTTTTGGGGTCTA
>JAEIOE010000014.1 GCA_016342455.1 Mycoplasmatota bacterium
TAAGTGTTTTTGGCCGATATATCAGTTCTTAGCTTGAAGTTATCACATAACAACTGCGTAAGTCAGGTTATATCATATCGTAATTTTTTGTAAAGACGATACTTGTTATCTAAATAAAGTAGATACTCCTTGATCATCAATAATATTAATTATTCCTTGACCAAGTAAGTTAGCAATTGAAAGTTGTGTAATTTTAGGTGACTTCTTATTTTCAGGCAATTCAACTGTATTTGTACAAATTAATTCCTCTATTGGAGACTCATCAATTCTCTTTACTGCATCTCCTGATAATAGTGGATGAGTACAACAAACATAGATTTTTTTAGCTCCAGCTTTTTTTAAAGCAACAGAAGCAGCAGAAATAGAACCTGCAGTATCAACCATATCGTCTATAATAATACAATTCTTTCCTTCAACTTCACCAATAATATTCATAACTTCAGCAACATTAGGTTTTGGTCTCATTTTATCAATAATAGCAATTCTAGAACCTAATACATCAGCTAATTTTCTAGCTCTTCCGGCTCCACCGTGGTCCGGAGAAACTACACATATATCTTTAAGTTTCTTTTTTTGTAGGTATTTAGCAATTGTTGGTAATGCTCTAAAATTATCAATAGGAATATTAAAAAACCCTTGGATTTGAGCCGCATGTAAATCCATAGAAATTACTCTAGCAGCGCCAGCAGTTTGTAATAAATCAGCTACCAATTTAGCCGAAATAGGTTCTCTTGCTTTTGCTTTTCTATCTTGACGTGAATACCCATAATAAGGTATCACTACATTTACTTCTCTAGCAGAAGCTCTTTTAAGAGCATCTATCATAATTAGAAGTTCCATTATTTTTTCATTTACAGGGAAATTTGTTGATTGTATTACAAATACTTTATGTCCCCTTACGGTTTCTGGGATATCAACATTTAATTCTCCATCCGCAAATCTCATTACTTCACATTTACTGACTGGTATTCCTATATAATCAGCAATATCACTTGTCAATTTTTGGCTTGAACTTAGAGCAAAAATTTTAACTTTCGAACCATGAAAAACTGCCATCTTTATACCTTATATAATAAAATATATTTATTATACCCTCTCTTCAATTATCTAAGTTATCTACATAATTATTATACACTAAAAAGTGCAAATTAAAAGCACTAACTTTTGTTAGTGCTTTTTAAATTTCTATTCCTCTTTGTGGATTTCAGGGAGTTGATTAAATGTTTCAAGCACAGCTTGTTCAATCATAGCTCTTGTTTCGCTATTAATTGGGTGTGCTACATCTTTATATTCACCGTTTGGCATTTTTCTACTAGGCATGGCAACAAAAAGTCCATTTTTTCCCTCAATAATACGCAATTCGTGCACAACGAAGCAGTTATCTATAGTAATGGCGGCAATCCCCACTAAACGATTATCTCCGTCAATTCTCTTTGCTCGTACTTCTGTAATATTCACACTACCACCTCTTTAGGTGATTATATCACGGATAAATTTAATTTTTCAATGGGTTATAAGAAATTAGCCCTAAATTCTACAAAAAACTGTATATATTCGTAAAATATTGGGTTTTATTAGCATCCACGAATTTTTTTACCGCTGCATCATCGCCCTTAAATACCTTAATTAAAGTAGATCCGGAACCGGTCATAGTTAATCCTTCATCACCAAGTTCATCTTTAATGCGGTTATATGCTTCCTGGACTTTGTTATTATTCTTCATAGCTATTTTTTCTAAAGAATTATGCATATTAGCTATGAAATCAGAAACATTCTTTTTTTGAATTGCTTTTCTTATTTTCTTCATACTTATATTGTCAAAACCAAAACGATCTCCTAATGTAAATATATCTTGAGTTGATATATATTCTCTTGGGTTTACTAACAAAACTTTGTAATCGGAAAAATCCATATCAATTTTTGTTACTTTTTCACCAATACCCTCTACAATTGCAGGATAATCGACTAAACAATATGGAATATCAGCTCCAAATTTGACTCCAAGTTTTTGCATTTCTTCCATAGATATATTTAAATTAAATAATTTGTTTATTCCTCTAATTATAGCGGCAGCGTCTACAGAGTTTCCTGCTAATCCTGCGCCGAACGGAATCACTTTATCTATTGTTACAGTTACTCCTTTATCCGGAGCATATTCTTTTATCATATATCTAGCTGATTCAATTACCAAATTGTTTTGATTTGATAGAAATAAATCATTCGATTTAACAATAACTAATCCCGGAGAATTTAATTCTTCTATTTTGACTGTATCATAAAGATCTATTTTTGTATTAATCATTTCTAAATCATGATATCCATCTCTTCTCGCTCCAATAACGTTAATAAATAGATTAACTTTTGCGTAAGCTTTTTCTATTACCATCAAATCACACTCCTTCTTGACAGTATTATTTTACCATATTAAGGTGTTTTTTTCACTAAATTACCTGGATACTTAAAATATCAAAGGCATTTATTTTTTCTGTTGTTGATAAGGTAATAATTTTAGTATTGTAATCAAGTTTTTTAACATATCCAAAGGTTATCTTAGAATATCCCGCTTCAAAATATGTTATCGCAATTTCTTTTTCATCCAAAATTGCTTCTTGAAGGGCAAAATTCATATTTGTAAAATCATCTTCACTAAGTATTGGCTTTTTTGTTTTATTTAATCGATGTTTCATCTCTCTTAACATCGGATTAAACCCACTTAATGCATCAAATGCGGCCCATTTAATAATCCCTCTATCTCGATAGGTATTAAGCATTATGCCCTCCTATCATATCATTTCTAGCCTTAACAGTAGAAGATTTTAATTCACTAGAGGCTCTATTAACACTATTTTTTCCATATCTTTCTTTTATTTCATCAATAGCGTTAAAAACATCTCTTTCTCTCAAAACCTCGTTCACATCTTCAAATAAGCTAATTTGATATCCGTTTTTTTCTACTAAATTAGTAACAGCCACTCTAACTACCCTAACTGGGGAGTTATCATAAAATTTATCCATCAATTCTAAACAAGCTCTATATACATGTGATTCATTTTGCGTTGGTTGAGGTAATTTTTTTTGTCTTGCAAATCCACCACCAACTTCTTTACTGTAAGCAAACCCAAAATGAACTGTATTTGCCATTTTCTTACCTAACCTTAACCTTCTACATACATCATCTACCATCTCTCTAATGATTTGGTATATTTCAGGTCTGTAATAATCATGAAATAACGTTTGGCCAATTCCATAAGATTTATTCGCAGGCTTTATGTTCATTTTTTGTTGTATTAAACTCATGTCTATTCCGTGAGTATGGTAGTATAATTCTTCGCCAATTACTCCAAATTTTTTCTTTAATTTCTTAACATCGTATTTTGCTAAATCTCCTATTTTGTAAATACCTAAGTTGTTTAGATTTCGTTCCATATTTCTGCCGATACCCCACATTTCTGATAATGGAGTGACAGGCCAAAGCCTTGTAGGTAAATCTTCATAATCCCATTTGGCTATAAATTCTGGAGAGTGCTTTGATTCAATATCCAAAGCTAATTTAGCCATTAACATATTAGGTCCTATACCACATGTTGCAAATATTTTAGTTTGATCATAGATTGCTTTCAAAATCATCTTAGCTAATTTATAATCTGTCGTTTTATAGTACTTTAAATATTCAGTTGCATCTATAAAGACCTCATCTACAGAGTATACATATACATCATCTTCTGAAACAAACTGAAGATAGATTTCAACAATCCTAGTTGAGTACTCCAAATACCTTTCCATTTTAGGTTTTCTATATATAATATTAATATTTTTAGGTAATTCATATATTCTACATCTATTTGGCACACCAAAGGTTTTTAAATATGGAGAAACGGCTAAAACAATGGATCCTCCACCCCTCGATTTATCCGCTACAACTAAAGGGGTTTTAAATGGATCTAATCCAGAAATAGCACATTCAACTGATGCATAAAAACTTTTCAAGTCAACACACAGAATATTTCTGTGTAATCTATATTCTTCCATAGCAAACCTCCTTTCAAATATTATACCTTTGTTGAAGAAAAAAAACTACAAATATTTGATAATTTTTCTATAAAAAAATATCAAATTATAAATTTAGGAAACAACATTTGAAAATGAACAGTTTAAAATATGTATATATATGAAAGAAGATAATTTAAGTATATTTTTTACAACTAAAATGACCATTTATAGGTGTAATATATGATTTCCAATTTTTAGATTTTTAGAGTAAAATTAAAAAAACACACTATGTAAAAATAGTGAGTTTAATGTCAAATGCTTACTAAGAATGTGAATTTAGTGGAAGATATACTTTTACTGTTGTACCCTTTCCTTCTATACTATCTAATTCTATATGTCCATCATAATTTAGTACTATATGCTTTACAATTGATAAACCTAGCCCTGTACCACCCGTAATCTTACTTCTTGCTTTATCAACACGGAAGAATCTTTCAAAAATCCGTGATTGGTCTGCTTTTGGTATACCAATTCCATTATCTTGTATTTCTATTACTAAATTCAAGTTGTTTCTATATATCTTAGCTTTAATAATCCCTGCTTCCTTACCATACTTAACAGAATTTTCTATTAGGTTTTTTATTACCTGAAATAGTTCTTCATAGTTAGCAATTAGATAGATATCTTCCTTCTCTAATTCGAGTTGCATATTTTTCGCTTCAATCGATCTTTTGAGTGAATTTGCTACTTCATCTAATACTGTTTTTACATTTATATCACGTCTAAGCACTAACGGTTGTTGGTTTTCATATTTTGATAAAGTTAGCATATCCATTACAAGATTATTCATCCTCTTTGCTTCTTCAGATATTCTTCTAGACAAATCAATTATAGTTTTTTGATCTTTAGCCATTCCTTCTATAATAATATCGGATGATCCAATAATTGAAGTCAATGGCGATTTCAATTCATGCGATGCGTTATCAAAAAAGTCTTTTTTCAATATTTCTATATTTTTAATTACAGTTACATCCGTGAATAATAAAATTACACTGGGTTGATTTAACCAATTCTTTTCTAAATAATTGATTGAGACTGAATAATACTCTTCTTTAATTTTTATAACTGAATTTGTATTTATACCTTTTTCGAATGCTTTTTCAATATATTTTTGTATATCATCATTTCTAAATAAAAACCTATAATTTTTGTTCAGATTAATATCTATATTAAATCTGTAGAGTCTTCTTAAAAATTGATTGAGCATTACAATTAATCCGTCTTTATCAAGAACGCATATCCCTTGGTTCATATGATTTAATAGGAAGTCTGTTTTTTCAGTTTCTGATTTTAAAGAAGATATGTTAGTAGCTATCAATTTGTTAATATCATTTATTTCAGTAATTAGGTCATTTATTTCATCTTGTTTTCTTACTGGAACAATTTTTTCATATTCTCCGTTATTAACTCTTCTAAGTATAGCTTTGATTTCTTTAAGCGGTCTAAGTGCATCCCTTATTAAAGCAGAACTCAATAAAACAGTTATGAATATAATAATAACTCCAACAACTATTGATAATCCTACAAAATCATTTAAGAAAGGTGCAATCGAACTTATTGGAATTGCCAATCTTATAATATTGCCGTCCCCAAGCGGTTCTGCAATGTACATCATTTTAAAGCCCAATGTATCAGATTGACGTATGTATGCATCTCCTAAGTTTATAAATTCCGGTCTATTAGAATGGTTTTCCAAATTTTCTGCTAAAGAATCTACAATTACTGTTCCATCCGAACTGATAAAAGTAATTCTAATATATGATTCAATACTTTCATATTTATCAACAATTCTGTTTACATCAGGGTCGGTTTCATATTCAATTGTAAGTATTTCTATATAATTCCTTAAATTTAATTCAGTTATATCGTTGATATTATTCCTTGCAATAAGATACGCACCTATAACAAATAAAAGTATCGCTATCAGTGTTGCCGAAATAAACTCTAATGTAATTTTTCTTTTCATAATACAAACTTATATCCTATTCCTCTAATGTTTTCTATCGTTTGTTCTTCAATGCCCGCCTCTTTCAGCTTTCTTCGTATTTCTTTTATATGAACATCTACAGTTCTTGTCTCTCCAATATATTCAAATCCCCATACTAAATTGAATATATCATCTCGAGAAACAATTACGTTATAATTTTCCATCAATAATTTAAGTAAACTAAACTGTTTCTTTGTGAATACAACCGGTACTTTCTTATATAAACACTCGTGTCTCTTAGAATCTAATTCCAAATTCCCTAAGACAATAATATTTGATTTATCTTCTCTGTACCTTCTTAACAAAGCTTTTACTCTACTGACAAGTTCTAAAACTCCAAAAGGTTTTATTAAATAATCATCCGCTCCTGAATCTAGTCCAATAACTTTATCAACTTCGCTGATTTTTGCAGAAATAATCATAACCGGAATATCCTGAAACTGTGGATTTGATTTTAGGTGCTTGAGAATTTCAAGGCCATCTAAATCCGGTAACATAATGTCTAGTAAAAATAAATCAGGCTTTTCATTTTCTAGCCTTTTGTATAAAGATTTTGCATCATCAAAAGAAGAAATCTCATAATTTGAATTTCTCAAAGCTATCTGTATAACGTTTTGTATATTTTGGTCATCTTCTACCGAAAAAATTAATGGTTTCATATTTTTTACCCCTTATTGGTGTTCACCTGTAATAGAAAAAATTACCCATTCTGCTAAATTTACTGCATGGTCCCCGATTCTTTCAAGATATTTCGCTGCCATCATTAAATATATTGAATAATCAGCACTAATGTTATTTTCTTTAATTGCCTTTACAACTAATTGTTTAATTTCTTCAAAATAATCATCTACTAAATCATCTTTATCAATTACTTCTTTTGCCATATTTATATCTTTATTAACAAATGAATCAAGAGCCAATCTAATCATCTCTTCACAAACATCTATCATTAACTTGATTTGAGGCAGATTAAAGTTACCTTCCGATTTTTCCATAAATACTGTCAATCGCGATAAATCCACTGCGTGATCACCGATTCTTTCCAAATCCGTTATCATTTTTAGTACCGAAGTAATCAACCTTAAGTCTTTGGCAACCGGTTGCTCCCTCAATATTATTCTCATACATTCTTTTTCTATTGAATATTCAAAGTCATTTACTAATTTGTCTTCTTTTATTATTCTTTCTGCCAGTTCTGAATTCATATTAATAAAAGAATGTAATGCATCTGTAATGTTTCTAATAACTAAGTCACTCATCCTAATTAGATTAAGTTTCAAATTATCTAATTCGGAATCAAATTGAGTTCTGTAAGTCATATATTCCCTCCATCTTTTTAATTATAACTTTTCTTATACACATTTTCAATCTCTCAACCAAAACGCCCCGTAATATATTCTTCAGTCTTAGCTTTTGCTGGATTTGAAAATATCTTATCAGTTTTATCATACTCTATCAATTCTCCCATTAATAGAAAAGCGGTATTATCTGATATACGAGCAGCTTGTTGCATATTATGAGTCACAATAACTATTGTATATTTTTGTTTTAACTCTAGTATTAAATCTTCTATTTTAGCGGTTGCAATAGGATCTAACGCACTTGTAGGCTCATCCATTAATATAACGTCAGGGCGCATTGCTATCGCTCTCGCAATACACAGTCGTTGTTGTTGGCCGCCAGATAATTCTTTTGCACTTTCCTTTAACCTGTCTCTTACTTCATCATAAAGTGCGGCGTTTTTTAGTGCTTGTATTACCGTTTCTTGCAGTATTTTTTTATCTTTTACCCCTTGACATCTTGGACCATAAGCAACATTATCAAATATAGACATAGGAAATGGATTTGGTTTTTGAAAAACCATTCCTACATTTGTTCTTAAGTCTATAACATCAAAGTCTTTAGAAAAAATATCGTTTCCTTCGTATTTAATATCACCCTTTACATGACAGTTTTCAATTAAATCATTCATTCTGTTTAATGTCCTTAACAATGTTGATTTTCCACAACCTGATGGTCCTATTAAGGCGGTTATCTCATTTTTTGGGATATCCATATTTATATCTAAAAGAGCGGTTTTCTCTCCATATTTTAGATTTAGTTTCTTTATTGTGAATACTTTTTCCATTTTTTTACTCCTAGTAAGCGATTTTTCTAACTATAAACTTAACTGATAGGTTTAATACAAGCACTACGATTAAGATTATGATTGAAATAGCACAAGCTAATTCAAAATTAGGTACTTCTCCAGACATAACACTCCATATATGAACTGCTAAACTAGTTGATCTTTCCGTTATTATAATTTCATCTTTAATAGATGTTCCTATCGCATAGATTAACGCTGCTGACTCACCTATAATTCTTCCTACACTTAGTAATACCGCAGATAATATTCCAGGTATGGCTGATTTTAGAATAATCTTAAATGTTGTTTGATTTCGATTAGCTCCTAAAGCTAATGATGCTTGTCTATATTCATCAGGTATTGTTTTTAATGTTTCTTCAGTTGAAGAAATAATTACCGGTAGAATAATAACTGCCAAGGTTAAACTTCCTGATATTAGATTTCCTGTGTCCGCCCCTGTTAAAGAAGAAACTATTGGTATAAACACAGCCGCTCCCAACAGGCCGAAAATAATAGAAGGAACACCAGTTAACATTTCGATAAGTCTTCTCAATACATTTACAAATTTATTCTTTTTCGGGGCAAATTCGTGAAGATAAATGGCTGTGAAAACACCTATTGGTAAAGCAATCACCAGAGTCATTATTACTAAATATAAGGTTGTAATTAAAGACCCTCTAATTCCTTTTCCTGAAGTGGAAACCATGATATCTGCTATGCTTGTTTTAGTATCAAATAATTGATTCGCTTTTTCAGCTCCGTTAGAGGGTAAAAGCATCGTATTATCTGAAAATCGAACTGTCATTAATTTTTGTCCACTAGAAATTGATATCGTTGCAGTTTCGTCATTTTTATCTGGAATGTTTGCGAGTGGAGAATCGATATCAACATATGTAATCATTATAATATGATGACCCTCTGTATCTTCATCATCCATAAAAGATATTCCCCACCTTGTAGAAAAATATTCCTCATCAGATAAACTTGAAGGAGCAGCAAAATCATTAGTAGTAATTTCTGTTGAATAATATCCATTGAATACATTTGAGTTATAGTCTCCTGTAATTAAATTCCAACTTAACAACGAACTTCCATTGCTAAATACATAGAAAAATACGGCAACTAAGATAATTAACCCAACTAATGATACAAGTGAAATAAGTAATTGAGTCAGTTTATCTTTTACATATCTTTTGCTTTTCATTATGAAAACCTCCCTATTTTTTTCTTAGCGAAGTTTAATAGTAAATTTATAACTATAATAAGAACAACTAATATAATACCTACTGAAAACCTGATATCATAATCTAATCCAGTTGTTTCTTTTATTCCAAGTAACATAGTAGAAGTCAATGTTCTAGTAGTTCCAAATAAATTGAAATTTGGTCCTGTTCCTGCATTCCCAGCAACCATAGAAACGGCTGTAGCTTCTCCTAGTGATCGCCCTACACCAAGTATAATACCTGCAAATATTCCAGATTTAGCATCTACAAGAGTTATTTTAAATAAAGTCTGCATTTTTGTAGCTCCTAATGCTAATGAGTTTTGTTCTAAGTCTTTTCTCACCGCTTTAATAGCTGTGATAGAAAGAAGAGTAATCGTAGGCATTATCATGATTGCTAATACAAATATTGTTGTTAAAGTAGATATTCCTCCCGCAGTCTGCATTTGAAATAATGCGGCTATTTTTTTGACCACGTTTGTTATTACACCTAATCCAAAAACACCAAACACTATAGATGGTATTGCAGCTAATAATTCGATTACTATCTGAAAGAAGTTACTAATTGTTTTGGAAGTCATTTTTGCTATAAACAAAGCGGTGAGTATTGAAATGGGAATTGCAATTACCGCAGAAAGAAACACTACATATAAAGTATTAATTATAATGAAAAATACTCCATATACATTGGGAGAAATATACCACTCATTTCCCAACAAAAATCTTATTAAATCTACACTTAAATCACCATATTGTGATTCTAAAAAAGGAGCAACGCCTCTTTCAGATATAAAAATTATTATTAACAAAACAAATGAAGCAGCCAAAATTGTAGGCATTAACAAAGCTATTTGAGTTATTTTATCAACAATTTTATTTCTCTGTTTTATTTTTTTAGTTGTTACAGTTAATCCCATATATATATCTCCTTTGACACAAGAAATAGTAGACTGATGTAGTCTACTATCCCATAAAAGGTTATTCTAATTAATCTTATGCAGATATTTCATTCCATGTTGTAACATCGCCAGCGTATATCTTTTTGATTTGTTCAGCTGTAATATTTATCAAAGAATTATTTACAGGATTCACTACAACTACGACAGCGTCCCAACAGATTTGACCAAAAGTATCTGTAGCTCCTGGTTCTGAATCTTTAAAATCTCTTGATGCAAAGCCTATATGTAATTTATTTGCTCCATCAGCTTCGGTACCTTGAACTCTTTTGTACGCATCTCCCGAACCTGTATGATTGTGGTCTGCTATAAAATTTCCGCACTTAACTGAAAATGCTTCAGATAAACCTTTAGCGACTTTTTCAACTGATGTTGATCCACCAAATCTAATAGTTATTTCTGAGTTATCCAAATCACATACTGAATAGTTGGCTTTTATATCGTCCCATGATACATCAGTAGAAGAACTTTCTATTATGCCCCCTTTATCTGCAATGATAGCTTTTCCTTCTACTGTAAACATGAATGCTAGAAACGCTTCTACTATAGCTTCCTCTGTTTCCATTCCTGTCCAATCTATTCTAGTCATATACATGAAAGGTCTTTTTAAACCATATGTGTTGTTTAATACGTTGTCTATCGTCGCTTCTACACCTTCAAAATTTAATCCTGTTAACCCAGAATCATCTAAAGAAGATAAAGATACATATCCAATACCGTATTCATCACCACTAATGCTTGAAATCATCGATCCATTTCCATCTACTTCAAGATATCCAGATACAAGTTCCGCATTATCCTCTACAGCATCATCAAAATCAATGCCTTTAAAGAACGCTTCTCTTGTTCCTGATGTTGTATCTCTTGTATATACTTTTATAGCACTTGCTTGATCAAAGCTATAAGTTGTTGTTGTTTCTTGAATTGTTGTCTCGTTATCACAAGCTGCTAATCCAAATACTATAAATAAACTTGCTAACAATACTAATTTTTTCATTTTTTTCTCCTTTAATTTTAACTTCACCAATATCATAAACAATTTATTTCATTTAAAATATCAATGAAAGGTAAAGTATTGTAAAGTAAATGTAAAAAAAACCACTAAATTAGAGGTTTTTTTCTTTAAATTTGTATTTTATTTTTTATTTATCATATTTTGCAAATGGGTCATCGTCATCTGGATCTTGTTTGATTGTGTTATCTTCTTTTTTTGCTCTAGCCAATACAATATTTTTTGGATCAACAACTATAGCCATAATTATATAAGCTAAAAGTCCTGTCCCCGCACATAATAATAAAATTAACCAAATTACTCTAATTAAAGTGACATCTAGATCAAAATAATCAGAAAGGCCAGCACATACTCCTGAAATTTTTCCGTTTTCTGTGTCTCTGTAAAGTCTCTTTTGTGTTGTCATTTGTTTTCTCCCCTTTTTATTTTTTCTTTTTAAAAATACTTTTTATATTTGTTAATAATTTTATCCACACTTCTTTTTTACCAAATAATATAACTGAGCCTAATCCAACTGCAACTACAGGGATTGAAAAAGTCATTATGTATACGGGTAATTTAACTCTCGCTATCACATTCACTTCAATTATTTCAATCGCTCCGTTACTAAGTATAATAGATATATTTGTTTTACCATAACTTAATCCCTTAATTACTCCCGTATAATTTACGGATAAAACATTTGAATCCTCAATATCATAACTTACTATGGTAGATGTTCCTAAAGTCAAATATTGTGTTATATCTAACGTAGCGTTTTCTCTTATAAAAATAGGTTCAATTGTCTGTTTAAGTGAATTAACAGAATTATTTAATAAAACAATGGTTGCATCTATTTCTTCCTGTGAAGCATTTAGGTTTGCCAGCATATTTTCTGCATAAATAAGAGCTGAACTAAATATTGAATAAGAAGAAACTGAATAATCTTCTTCTCGATAAACACTCATAGAATCGTATTCGAACTGTAATTGGGTATAATCTGGTAATTCAACCAATAAACCATCCAATTCAGATAAACTAAGTAACACTTCTTCGAAAGTATCTGAATCCAATTCATTCCCTATCGTTATTTGATACAATCTATTTAATTCATCAATATAATCATTTTGTGAATTTGTAGTATAGATCGATAAATCTGCATCACGAAGTTCGTAGTATACTAACAAGATACTTGAATTATCTACTAAAGGTACCAATAAATCTAAAGCGCTTTGTATTGATGCTTCTAAACTATCTACTACAGCTTGTGTTGAATTATCATCATTTATTACTGTATTAATATACAAATACGACCCAAAGTCATTACAGGCCGTTTGAAAAGCCGTATGGGTTGATGCGGTATATAATTGTCTTTCTTCATAATACACTTTAATTAACAATTGATTTAATATTTCTAAATTGGTACGATTTGATTGTAAAACAAGCAAATCACTTACTGCTTGTATATCAATAACTGCTTGATCAGCTAATAATTGATCTGTATCATCGGATAAAAGAATAGTATTTATTCTATCTAATTCATTTTGATATAACGTTTGTGAGTTTGGTGTATAAATAGATAAATCTTGACTTAATGCATCGTTATATAATGTTTGAGCAGCAGTTACATCACCTTTTAAAACTAATACTGAATATAAGTTACCTAAATCAGTAATTGCTTGTGTAACATCTGAAGTTGTTGCTTCTACGTTATCTAATACTGCTTTTGTTATTACTAAGCCGCTAGTAAACAACGAGAAAGAAGAAGATGTATATACAGTTGAATCAACAGTTAATGCTGTATCATAATCCGATTGTAACTGTGTTTTATCAGGTCTTAAAACCAATATAAGTAATGAATTATTCAAACTTAATTCCGCAGCTTGAACTTCACTTACAGTTGAATTGATATCATCAACTATTTCTTGTAATGTTTTTCCGGTATCAGCAACTAATGAAATATCTACATTATCATAACTTGTTTTGAAATTCGTAAAAGTACTTGGTATATATTCAACGCCAACTGACGCATATATTGTTTCCACTTGAATAATCAAAGTATTTAAATTCGTTTTATCTCCACGTAAAACTAACAAATTTTCTGCATTATCAATATCCACATTTAATCCTTGGATAACTAGTTCTCCAGCTGTTGGATTATTAAGAATCAGTTCGATTCTATCTAATTCAGCGTTGTACAAAGCTTGTGAGTCACTAGTGTAGGGTGTTAAGAGAATAGAATTAGCTGTAAAATAATTACCTAATGTTGAAGAGTGCGTTGCGTCTGTTATTAAAGCTGCTAAAGCGTCATTAATATCAGACGTTAGAGCGTCGACATCCACTTGTAAAGATGTTGGTTCATCAATTACTGCTTGAATACCCGCTAGACCGCCTAAAGTAGTTATTGTGTCACTAAATGCTTGATAAGAGTCTACTTGGTAGAATGGATCTCCTAAAGCAACAGTTGATGTTTGCGTATTCATTGCGTTCTCAGCGTTATCGTAAGCATCTTGCAACTGAGTTACATCATCAGCCGCAAATACGCTATAACAAAAAACACTGCTTGATAAAGCAAAAATTAAAGTTATTAATATCATTAGTTTCTTTAATTTTTTCATAGGTCTCCTTATTAATTAAATACGTTATGATAAATCAAATCAATATTCTTCTTATAATAATTAATATCAAATAATGATTCTAATTCATCTTCCTTATATATTTTTTTCATTTCTAAGTTCGTTATTACTAATTCTTTAAAGTCTTTTTGGTTTTCATAAGCATAACTAGCTAATGGTTGTATTAAATCATATGCTTCTTCTCGAGAAATGCCTTTATCAATTAATGATGTAAGTATTCTCTGAGAATAAATAATTCCTTTAGTTTTATTAATGTTTTCCAACATATTCTCAGGATATACTTGTAAGCCATCAATGATTTTATAATATCTATTATACATATAATCTATCAACATTGTTGCATCAGGAATAATAACTCTTTCAACAGATGAATGAGATATATCTCTTTCGTGCCATAAAGCAATGTCTTCAAAAGCAGGAATTAAATATCCTCTTAATATTCTAGTGATTCCACACATGTTTTCACTTACAATAGGATTTTTCTTATGTGGCATAGCCGATGAGCCTTTTTGATTTTTTGAAAAAGGTTCTCTTACTTCATTCACTTCTGTTCTTTGTAAATTTCTAACCTCTAAAGCTATTTTTTCAATAGTTGAAGATAACAATACAATAGAACTAATGTAATGCGCTTGTCTATCTCTTTGTAAAGTTTGTGTTGATATTTTTGCTTTATTAATTTCTAATTTATTACAAACATATTCTTCTATTTCAGGGTTCACGAATGCGTAATTCCCTACTGCACCACTAATTTTTCCTATTTCGACTTGACTTGCAGCACTTAAGAATCTTTCGTAATTTCTTTTTAATTCATCATAGTATAAACAAAATTTTAACCCAAAAATTGTTATATCTGCATGAATACCATGTGTTCTTCCTATACAAAAAGTATCTTTGTATTCATAAGCTTTCCTTTTTAGCAATTCCAAGAAATCTATAATATCTTTCTTAATTATTGCATTCGCTTGTTTATATAAATATCCATAGGCTGTATCTACAACATCAGTAGAAGTTAATCCGTAATGGATAAATCTTTTTTCCTCTCCCAAAGATAATGATACCGCTCTGGTAAAAGCTATAACATCATGTTTAAGTTCTTTTTCTAGTTTGTATACTGTATTAATATCATAATTTGCATTCTTTCTAAGTAATTCTAAGTCACTGTCTGGTACAATTCCTAATTTATTTAAAGCTTCTGCATTTAATAGTTCTATTTTTAAGAAGGCATCAAATTTAGATTCATCCGACCATACTTTTCTCATTTCTTCACGAGAATATCTATTAATCATATTTAATTCCTCTCAATTTTTTTAAAACATGTTAAGGTGTTATCTAATAAACAAGCTATTGTCATAGGTCCAACACCACCAGGTACTGGAGTTATGTAAGCTGCGATATCTTTTGCAGATTCAAAATCAACATCTCCAGTCAATTTTCCATCGACTCTATTAATTCCAACATCAATAACTACAGCTCCGGGTTTAATATACGTTGAATCAACCATATTAGCTCTCCCAATAGCCACAATTAATATATCTGCTTGTTTTGTCATTTCGCGAATATTCTTTGTTTTTGAATGACATATTGTTATAGTTGAATTTCTTTTTAGCATTAAAGAAGCCATTGGTTTTCCAACTATTTGGCTTCTACCAATAATTACACAGTGCTTTCCAGTAGGGTCGATATTATATTCTTCTAAGATTTTTGTGATTCCTAAAGGCGTACAAGGCACTAATGCCGATTGCCCCTTATTTAATCTAGCTACATTTTCATTACAAAATCCATCAACATCCTTTAAAGGAGTTATCAAATTAAGTACTTTATCTTCATCTATATGCTTTGGTATTGGTAATTGTAATAAAATTCCATGAACTGTATCATCATTGTTAAGAGATAATATTAAATCTATTAATTCAGATTCTAAAACTGTTGATTCTTTTATTATAACTGTCGATTTTATCCCCGCTTTAATACAAGCTCTTTCTTTTGATCGCACGTAAGATTGGCTAGCTGGGTTTTCTCCAACTAAAATAACAACTAAATGTGGTTGTTTATTAAATTCTTCCGTTAGTTTCTTAGTGTCAGCTTTAATATTTTCTCTTAATTTTAAAGCTAAAGCTTTTCCATCTAATATAGTAGCCATCTTAATTACTCCTTTTCATATATATATTGATCAATTATTTCTCCATAATAAACTGTATGATAAAAATCATTACTTGTATTTGGGTTATAATATCTTGTTTTTATCGCTTCTGGAATTGCAGATTTTTCTAATTTTTGTTTATACACCACTTTACATTCATAATGCAATTCAGCTTCTCCAATTATTGGTGTATCAATTTTTCTTCCTTTAACTGGTGTTAAATTGCAATATTCAAATTTATTAATATCTCTAAGTGATTTCGTTCCACATACTCTTATAGCTTCTATTAAATCATTTTCTAATGGAACACTTACTGTGAATTCATTACTAGCTTCGATTAGGTCAAATGTAGCTCTACAATCTCTAACTAGTACAATAAAAATTGGTTTTCCCCATTCAATAGAGACTCCACCCCAGCCAATAATCATTGTGTTGATGGTATCTCCGTTTTTTGTAGTTAAAAAGTTCCCTGGATGCATTTTCTCTAACACCTTATTACTATAATCAAAAACGCCTATTTCTTTATACATAAGTTCAAACCACCTCTTGTTAATTATATCACATTCTAATCAAACTATGAAGACCTTATATAGTATATATATAGCTATTTATAAAATAGTTATATAGTAACAAATTTACGTTGTTTTATGTTACAATATACTAAACATTGAGAGGTAAATTATGAAAATAGGTATAATTGGTTTAGGATTAATTGGCGGAACCATCGCTAAATCACTTAAAAATAAGCATTATATTTCAGCTTATGACTTGTCTGAAAACACTTTAAAATTCGCAAAGGAAAATGACATTATTAACGAAGCATATAATGACATAGAAAATTTCATTTCCGATAATGAAGTTTTTTATATTTGCTTATATCCTAAAGCAATTATAGATTTCATTTCAAAGTATAAAAATCTCTTTAAAAAGAATAGTATAATTATTGAAATATCGGGAGTTAAAACGTATATGGTTCAAGAAATTTCTAAGTTAAATTTAGAAAATATTGAAGTAGTATTTACTCACCCAGTTGCTGGTAGCGAAAAAGTAGGAGTATTCCATTCGAAGGCAGAAATATTCAAAAATGCAAATTATGTAATAACACCAGTCAAAAACAACAAAAAAAGCAGCTTAGATCTAGTAAAATCTCTTGCTAAAGAAATGCGATTTAAGAACATTTCTTGTGTTACTCCAGAGGTACATGATAGCATGATAGCTTATACATCTCAACTCACACATGTTTTGAGTTTATCGCTAGTTAACTCGGTTTACGCTATATCAACCGAACTTGAAACAAATAGGTTTATTGGCGACTCTTATAGGGACTTAACAAGGATTTCCAAGATCAACGAAAAGTTGTGGCCTGACTTATTTATTACTAACAAGCAAGAACTACTTAAAAAGATAGAATTGTTCGAAATTGAACTAAGAAAATTCAAGGACGCACTAATAATGAACGATGTAAAAAAATTGGAAAATTTAATGATTAACTCCACATCTCTTAGAGAAAACATGGATAGAGGTAACAAAAATGATAGTTGAAGTATATAAATCGAAAGTCTCAGGATCAATAAAACCACCTCCATCGAAGTCCTACTTGCATAGAAGTATCATATGTGCAGCTCTATCAAAAGGTACTAGCGTAATAAAAAACATCATTTATAGTAGCGACATCAATGCGTCGCTATCAGCGTTCGAAAATCTTGGCGTTTCCATCAAAAGAACAGATAATTCAGTTGAGATTACATCTAAAGGATTACTGCATTTAGAGCAAGATAAGGTAGTAAATTGCAACGAATCAGGCTCGACTATAAGATTTTTGATTCCAATTTTCTCTAATTCATACAATACCTATTTTAAGGGAAAATCAGGTTTAATGAGAAGACCATTTACCATATATGAAGATATTTTTAGAGCCCAAAACCTAACATTTGAGCAAAATGATGATACGATACTAACTAAGGGACAAATTAGCCCTGGCAATTATAAGGTAAAAGGGGATGTTAGTTCTCAATTTATTTCTGGACTTTTATTCGTTTTACCAACATTATCAGGTGATTCAACCATAGAAATTATTGGAAAACTAGAATCTTCAATGTATGTAGATATAACCGTACAAATACTAAAAATGTTTGGTATAATAGTCGATTTTTCTGAAAATAAATTTACAGTCAAAGGAAACCAAAAGTACATTTCTACTACTGTAACCACTGAAATAGACTACTCTCAATCAGCTTTTTATGCTGTTTTAGGTATCATAAACAATAATATACAGATTAGTGATTTTAGCTCATATTCGCTACAACCAGATAGAAATATCATAAATATTGTAAAATCCATGTCCGGGCTTGTTAAAACACAAAAAAATAGTGTTGAATTTTGCAAATCTAATACCAAAGGTACCGTTATTGACGTAAGTCAATGTCCTGACATCGCTCCTATATTAGGTTTGCTCGCCGCTTGTTCAGCAGGCGAAACAAACATCATAAATGCAAGACGATTAATTATCAAAGAATCAAACAGATTACTCTCTACTTACGAGACATTAAAGAGCCTTGGAGTAGAAGTTTATATGGCTGAAGATTCTCTAAGAATTATTGGAACAAAAACAATCAAAGGAAACTCTTGTAGTTCTTTCAATGATCATCGAATTGTTATGACCCTTGCTATAGCCGGTACCGTATGTGATTCAAAAGTAGTAATTAACAATGCTGAGGCTGTAAATAAATCTTACCCTCATTTTTTTAAAGATTTACAATCTTTAGGAGCTATTGTAAAATATAAGTAGAGGTATTATATGAAAACTATACAAATTACATCTATACAAAAGAACTACAAAATAGTTATTAAAAACAATCTCTTAAACCATTTAAGTGATTATTTAGATGTAAATAAGTTATATGTAATTATATCTGATGACAAAATCCCTTTTGAATATATAGAAAGAGTTCAAAAGGCTTGTCCAAATAATTTGATTATTACTTTTCCCGAAGGAGAAAAATCAAAGTCATTTGAGCAATATGAAAGAATTATATCAATATTACAAGATAATAACGTCACAAGAGACGCATGTATAATAGCTCTTGGTGGTGGAGTGACTGGAGATCTTTCTGGATTTATAGCATCCACATACCTTAGAGGCCTTGATTTAATTCAAATTCCAACCTCTCTACTAGCCCAAATTGATTCCTCTGTCGGAGGAAAAGTAGCTATTAATACTGAAAAAGCGAAAAATTCTGTTGGCAGTTTCTATCCGCCTTCATTAGTTTTAATAGACCCTTTAACTTTAAAAACTTTATCATTAAGACATTTTAATAATGGCATGGCGGAAATGATTAAATATGGAATGATCTATTCAAAAGACTTATTTGATAAAATTCTCAATGATGAAGTTAAAGAAAACTTAGAATATTTTATCTACGAATCACTAATCATTAAAAAGTTTTTCGTTGAAAATGATGAATTTGATAAAGGTTTAAGACAAATACTTAATTTTGGACATACTTATGGCCACGCTTATGAAGCTTATTACAACTTCAAAAGATACTTCCATGGCGAAAGTATCGCTTTGGGGATGTTAGATGTTTGCGATAACGAAATAGTAAAAGAAGAATTACTAAAAATATTACATAAATATAACCTGCCTACAAAAGATTCTGTAGATAAAGACTCTTTAGTTCCTTATATTAAGAATGATAAAAAACAAACAAAGGAATATTTGAATCTAATAGTAGTAGATGAAATTGGAAAAGCAAAAATTAAGAAAGTAAGATTGTAAAGGAGATTCCTAATGAACACAATTGGTAATAATATTAAAATTACTTTTTTCGGAGAATCACACGGACCATATATAGGTTTAGTAATTGATAACCTTCCAGCGGGATTACAAATAGATGAAGATTTAATAAAATCTAACTTAACCAAAAGGAGACCGAAGAAAAATATCAGTACACCAAGAATTGAGGCAGATAATTATCAAATTATCTCTGGTTTTTATAATGGCTTTACAACCGGCGGAGCTTTTACAGTAATTATTGAAAACTCAAATACAAAAAGTAAGGATTATAAAAATCTAAATAATACTCCAAGACCTTCTCATTCAGATTATCCTGCAAGTATTAAATATAAAGGTTACAATGATTATCGAGGCGGCGGTTTCTTTTCCGGAAGAATAACGGCATTATGGATGGTTGTTGGCGCTATTTCTGAACAAATACTTAAAAAACACAACGTGTACATTGGTTCTCACATATATTCACTTAAGAATATAGAAGATGACTCTTTTAATCTCAATTTAGAAGAAAAAGAACAATTAGTTAAACTAAACAACGAAGCTTTTCCAGTAATCAATGCTGAAAAAGAAACTAAAATGCGTGAATTAATTGAAGATGCTAAAAACAATTCTGATGCAGTTGGTGGAATAGTGGAAACCAAAGCTATCAATCTGCCAGTTGGTTTAGGAGAACCATATTTCTTATCAGTAGAAAGTTATTTATCCAACCTTTTATTCTCGGTCCCTGGTGTTAAAGGTGTTGAATTTGGGGAAGGATTTAATTTAACAAAACTATTTTCTTCAGAAGTTAAAGACGAATATATTATCAAAAATGATAGAATAACAACAAAAAACAATAACAACGGTGGAATCTTAGGTGGTTTAACTACCGGAAGACCACTTATTGTTAAATGCGCCATTAAGCCTACTTCTTCAATTGCCAAGACACAACAGACAATAGATTTAAAAAAATGTATTGAGACCCAGTTAAACGTCGAAGGAAGACATGATCCGCAAATAGTTTCAAGGGCTGCTCATGTTATTAATTCAGTCATTTATTTTGGTATTTTAGATTTATTGATATTTAATTTTAAAAAGGACTCAATTATATAATATGTTTGGTTTAGTAGGAAAAAAATTAGAACATAGTTTTTCGGTAGAAATTCATAATTTATTTGGCAATGATAAATACAATCTCTATGAAACCGAAAACATTGAAGATTTCATTAGGTCTAACAATTTTAAAGGAATTAATGTAACGCTACCTTATAAAACAGAAATTATACCTTATTTAGATAAATTAGATGATTTAGCTAAAGAAACGATGTCTGTAAATACAATTATTAAGAAATCAGACAAGTTAATTGGATATAATACTGATTATTATGGTTTGAAGGAAACAATAGGTTACTATCGTATAAAAGTAAAAAATAAAAATATACTAATTCTCGGTAACGGTTCTGTTTCTAGGACTGTATCAAAATTGATGAAAGATTTAGGCACTAAAAAAATAGTAAAATTAGCTCGCAAAATAAAAAGTGATTCAGATGATTTACTAGCTAATTTTGAGAATTACTTAAATTATGAAATAATCATCAATACAACTCCGGTTGGAATGTATCCAAACAACAATGATGATTTGTTAATTGAACTAAATAAATTCGAAAAAGTTGAATGTTTAATCGATTTAATATATAATCCTATAAGAACTAAATTAATTCTTGAAGCTGAAAAACTAAATATAAAAGCTGTAAATGGTTTATATATGTTAGTTATGCAAGCTAAAAAAGCTCATGAACTTTTCTTAAACAAAGAAATCCCTCTGAATATGGCTAATAAAGTTTATAGAAAAATTTTTAGCCATCATCTGAATTATGTTTTTATTGGCTTACCTTTAAGTGGTAAAACAAAATACGCTAAAATCATTGGCGAAATATTACAAAAAACAACAAAAGATACCGATGACTTAATAGAAGCCAAGTACAACGCTTCCATCCCTGATATATTTATTGCTAATGGAGAAAAAGTCTTTAGAACATATGAATATTCTGTAGTTGAAGATATCTATAAAGAACATTCCTTAGCTATTTCTACAGGCGGTGGTTTAATAGAAAAACAAGCTAATATGGAGCTATTAAAACAAAATGGTATTATAATATACCTTAATAGAAATCCAGAAGTGATAGCTAAAAAGAAAATATATGGTAGGCCATTATTAAAACAACCTAGTGATATTTTAGATTTGGCAAAAAGAAGAGGCCCTATATACAGTAAATATGCAGACATAGTAATTGATATAAGCCAAGATACCAATACTCATGTAAATGAGATCAAGGAGAAAGTAGATGAATATATTAGTCGTTAATGGTCCTAACTTAAATTTTTTAGGACGAAGAGAACCAGAAGTTTATGGTAAACAATCTTATCACGATTTAGTTAACTTTCTTTTGGCTTATGGTGAGATGAAAAAAATAGATATAGAGGTATATCAATCAAATTCAGAAGGTGAAATTATTGATATTATCCAAAATAACTATCATCGATTCGATGCTTTAGTTATTAATCCGGCAGCCTATACACATTATTCCTACGCTATATATGATTGTATAAAATCAATACCAATCCCAGCAGTAGAAGTACATTTATCAAATATTAATGAAAGAGAAGATTTTCGTAAAATATCAGTAACAGGCAAAGTTTGTGTAGCTACATTTTTAGGAAAAGGTTTCAATTCATACATAGATGCATTCAAATACTTGCAGAAAGAAGAATAAAAAATGATTATTAAACTAAAAGACACGGCTACAGAAAAACAAATAGCTAAACTAAAAAACAAATTCCTTAAAGAAGGTTTTGAATTACATGAAAGTCTTGGTACTTCTACACTACTTCTAGGTATAATAGGTGATACAACTGTTATTGATATAAATAGTTTATATGCTTATGAATTTATTGACACTGTTTTAAGGGTTCAAGAACCTTTTAAAAAAGTGAATAGAAAATTCAAACCAGAAGATACTATCGTAAATGTCTCAGGTATTGAAATCGGCGGAAAAAATGTCGTAATTATGGCTGGCCCTTGCGCTGTCGAAAGTGAAAAACAGATTAATGAAATTGCTCCAATCATAAAAGATGCTGGTGCTAAAATATTAAGAGGTGGTGCTTTCAAACCAAGAACAAGCCCTTATTCATTCCAAGGAATGGGTGTAGAAGGTTTAGAAATATTAGAGAACGCTAATAAAAAATACAACTTACCTGTTGTAAGTGAAATTATGAGTATTGATGATTTACCTTATTTTATTGAGAAAGTAGATTTAATCCAAGTTGGGGCACGCAATATGCAAAATTTCGCTCTATTAAAAGAATTGGGTAAAATAGATAAACCTATCCTTTTAAAAAGAGGTATCGCTAGCACAATTGAAGAATGGTTAATGTCAGCTGAATACATTTTAGCTGGTGGTAATTCGAATGTTATCTTGTGTGAAAGAGGAATTAGAACTTATGAAACTTCAACTAGAAACACTTTAGATATTTCTTCAATACCAGTTATTAAAAAACTAACTCATTTACCGATTGTAATCGATCCAAGTCACGCTTCAGGTAGATGGGAATATGTTGAATCTTTATCAAAAGCTGCAATAGCAGCTGGCGCGGATGGACTTATTATTGAAGTACATCAAACTCCAGAAACCGCTTTAAGCGATGGTCAACAATCTCTTAAACCTGCTAAATTTAGAGCTTTAGTAAAAAAATGCAGAAGAGTTGCTGAAGCTGTTGACCGTACTTTAAAATAAATTTATTGATTCACTTCCATTTATTGTAAAACTAATTTTTGCATTTCCTGTTTTAGATGGTTTATTCTATGGTATTTACAGAATTGCAAAAGGTAAAGTGATACTTGGAATTATTTGGATATTTGTTGGTGCTGCAATCCTTTGGATTATAGACATTTATAGTATTCTTGTTCATGGTAAAGTTAAGTATTTCGCATAATTAATTACTAAATAGAAAAAAACCACTTCAATTTTGAAGTGGTTTTCATTTCTATATGTGTTTTTTTATTCTTCTAACTAATTCAGTTACATCTTTTAATTTTAATGATGACAACGCTATTCTAATTAAACCTTGCATTTGAATAATGTATACGTGATCTTTTCTTAAATCATTAAAAATATTTTCGTTTTTGGTAGGAATACTAATAAAGAATCCTCCACAATATGGATAAGTTACTAAATTACTCTTTTTGGCTTCTTCAACAAATTTAGCAGCTCTTGCTTTCAATAATTTTCTTCCTTCTACTAATTCGTTTTCAAAAGCTTTTCTGTTTTCAGGATTAGAAAATATTTTTTCAATTATATTCATACCAGGTTGTGAAACGCTTGAAAATCTTCCTCTAACTGAATAATCTCCCACTCGTGAAAAACTATCAATTACTTCTTGAGATTTAGATAAACCAATTTGAGCACCTACTCTAAACCCGTATAAAGAAAATGTTTTTGATCCAGAAAAAATAACTACAACTAATATTTCTTCATTTAAATCTAAATAATTCTTAAATATATCTCTAGATAATTCTGTAGGAATCATTTGATAGTCTATATATGCGATATCATGAACCAATACTACAGGTACCCCTGTGTTATCTATTTCGTTTAGCGTTTTTATTACTTCTACCCATGAATCGTTGGTCATACATAAACCTGATGGATTATTACAAGGGTCGTTTAATAACAAAGTTAATCTACCTTGTTCTTTAGCTAAAGCATATGCTTCTTTTTTAAAATCTTCTATGTTAAAGTTAAAATCTTCATCAAACATTAAAAATGTTTTTAAATCAATATTCGCCTCTAGAGCAAAATTTTTATAAGGAGACCAATAAATATTAGGTAATAGTACTTTTTGGCTAAAGTCATTAAAATTATAAAAAGTATTACTGACAGCACCAGAACCACCTGTAGTAGGAATTACACTATATTTAAACTCTTTTCTTAAAGTATCTGCTTGTCTACCGAAAACCCAATCAAATACTCCTTCACTAAACTTTTCTGTTCCTCTAACCGGGGCGTAATGATAAGTTTCCGAATCACTTAAATGATATAAAGAATCTTCTACTGTTTGAAACTTAAATACATTTCCTTCTTCATGATGAAGCATACCGACAGTTGCATCAATAATATCATCATATTTTAATTTCATCTCTTTTGCTTCTTGAGAAATTTGAAGAATGTTTGATCCAAGTTTTTTGTGTTGGGCATGTTTCCCGACAATTGATTTTTTCATTAATTACACCTTTACTTTCTAAAATATATTTTTTAAAGTTACTGTTTGTAATCTGTCAGGACCTACAGAAAAAATAGCAACATTTACTCCTAAATAATCTTCTATGCTTTTTAAATAATTTTTACAATTTTCTGGTAATTCTTCTAAGGATTTAACGTGTGTAATATCTTCTTTCCAACCAGGGAAAACTTCAAATACAGGTATACATTTTTGATATTCAAGATAATCCGCAGGTATATAATCGATGATTTTTCCATCCAACATATATCCCGTGCATATTTTGATATATTCAATACCAGTTAACACATCCAAAAGCATTATGCACAAACCAGTCAAACCATTTATTCTCTTTACGTGTTTCAAAACAACTAAATCTAGCCACCCTATTCTTCTAGGACGTTTTGTTGTTGTTCCGTATTCGTGACCAACTTCTCTAATTGTTCTAGCTGTTTCATCTTCAAACTCAGTAACTAAAACACCTTCTCCAACTCTTGTTGTATATGCTTTTGTTACACCTATAACTTCGTCAATCATCTTAGCTGAAATACCAGTATTTAAAGAAATTGATGCAGCTGTTGGTGAAGAAGAAGTTACAAAAGGATAAGTTCCGTGATCCAAACATAACATTGTTCCTTGAGCACCCTCAAATAAAATATTTTTTTCTTCTTTTATTAAATTATCTAATAAAACTGAAGTATCACAAATATGTTTTTTTAAAATTTTACCTATTTCAAAAAATTCTTCATATAATTCTTCTTCTTTAAATGTTGGCATTTTTTGAGATTTCAATAAAATATTTGCTGGTTCCAAAGCTATTCTAATTTTATTTTTTAATGTTTTTTTATTTAGTAAATCTACAATTCTAATCCCTATTCTATTTACTTTATCTGCATAAGCTGGTCCGATTCCTCTTTTGGTTGTGCCAACTTTATTTTCACCTTTTAATTTTTCATATACTTCATCTAATTCAATATGATATGGCATAACAACATGAGCTCTATTTGAAATAAAGAGCTTGAAGTCAGTTATACCTTTGTTTTTTAACATTTCTAATTCTACTAATAAAGCTTTTGGGTTTATTACCATCCCATTAGCCATAATATTTACAATATTTGGGTTAAAAATACCCGATGGTATTAAATGTAGTGCATATTTTTTGTTGTTGAAAAGGATAGTGTGTCCAGCGTTGTTTCCGCCTTGACTTCTAACTACTACATCAGCTTTTGTTGCTAAATAATCAGTTATTTTACCTTTGCCTTCATCTCCCCATTGAGTTCCAACAACAACTACTCTTTTACCCATAGAATGCACTCCTTCAAAATGTCTATATAAACTCGTTAATCATTAAACTATATTTAGTACTCATATATTTTTATAATTTGTTTGATGTTTTTAAAACGATATCTCTAGCTATCCAAATCCCATTAGCGTTCGCTTGAGCCAAACCTCTCGTAATTCCCGCTCCATCTCCACCAAAATATAATCCATTAATAGAGGATTCAAATTTGTTATTAACGTCCGGTCTTGCAGAATAAAATTTCGCTTCAACCCCGTAAAGTAAAGTATGTTCCGATGCAACTCCTGGAGATATATGATCTAAAGCTTCAATCATTTCAATTAATGATCTCATAGTTTTATATGGTAAAACTAATCCTAAATCTCCTGGTACAGCTTCTTTTAAAGTTGGAGTAACAAATCCTTCGCTAATTCGCTTCACAGTTGATCTGCGGCCTTTTTGTAAATCGCCGTATCTTTGTACTATAATTGCTCCATTACTTAACATGTTAGCTAATTTGGACACTCCGTGAGCAAATTCATTAGGTTGATTGAATGGTTCTGTAAATCTGTGTGAAACTAACAAAGCAAAGTTAGTGTTTTTTGACCCTTTATTTGAATCTTTATATGCATGTCCGTTCGCTAACATTGTTCCACTATGGTTTTCAATAACAACATGTCCGCTTGGGTTTGAACAAAAAGTTCTTACTGTTGAACCCACTTGAGTTCTATATATAAATTTACCTTCATATAGATTTTCATTGATTTCTTCCATGATTTCGTTATTAGTTTCAACTCTAACACCAATATCAACAAAGTTTGATTTCATACCTAAATTATGTTCTATCGCTAAATTGCTTAACCAATAAGATCCATCTCTTCCTGGTGTAATAACTACATAATCTGAATATATTTTTTTGTTTTCGTTTAAAATAACACCTTTAATGATGTTATCTTCAACAATTATATTTTTTACTTCAGTTTTATAATACATATCTATTCTTGTATCTAAATTTTCATATATGTTTTTTAGTACTTTTAGATTTACTTCAGTACCTAGATGTCTAATTTTGCCTCTTAATAATTTTAACCCTACAGCTAAACCTCTTTTTTCTATTTCTTTTACTTTAGGTGTTGTTGTATCAGTAACTTCTTTTGGCGCGCCAAATTTTAAATTGATAGCATCCGCATAAGATATTAAATCTAAAATAGTGTCATCATCGAGATATTCATTCATCCAACCGCCGTATTCACTAGTAATATTAAATTTTCCATCTGAATACGCTCCAGCTCCTCCAAACCCGTTTGTGATAGAGCAGTATGGTAAGCAGCCTGCTCTTCCATCTTTTTGAACTGGACATTTCTTTATTTTTTTATCTAAAATCGGACAATTTCGATGATAAATATCATTTCCTTTGTCCAAAAGTAATATTTTAAGATTCTTTTGTTTTTCAGCTAATTCATAAGCGCACATTAATCCAGCCGGGCCTGCACCAACAATTATCACATCATATTTTTCTTTCATTTAGTTGCTCCTTTTAAGACATAAAAATTTTAACATTTTATACAGTTAAAAGCAATTCAAAAAACCAAAAAAAAAGATGGAGATTACTCTCCATCAATATTATTCGGTTCTAACTGGTAATATTAATTGAACTAATCCTGAATCATCTGAATTTTGAATGATAAAAGGTCTAATTTCTCCAGTAAATTTAACAAAGATTTCTTCTGAATTAAACGTTTTTAATGCATCTAAAAAGTATTTTGAACTAAAAGCTATTTTAATTGGAGTACCAATCGCTTTTTCTACAGGATATACTTCTTCAACAACTTTACCTATTTCTGGTGAATTCGATGTTATTTCAACTACGTTATCTGGTTTAAGATATAATTTAACAATACTATTCAAATTATCTTTTAATGATAATAAAGAAGCTCTTTCAATAGCTGTAGTCAAATCGTTTGTTTTAAACTTAATGATAATTGGAAAATCAACAGGTATTAATCTACTTGTCTCTGGAAAATTACCTTCTAATAATCTTGATTGAAATAAAATGTTACCATATTCAAATAAAATAGATTTATGATTTAAGTGAATTAATATTTCTTCTAGATTTAATTCTAAAACTTTAAATAATTCATCTAAACTCTTACCTGGGATTACTACATTCATATTTTCTAAGTTATCAGGTATTTTAATCATTTTTTGACTTAATCTAAAAGAGTCAGTAGCTATCGCTGTTAATTTATTATCTTCAACTTTAATATTAACACCTGTTAAAATAGGTCTGTTTTCAATATTAGATGTAGCGAATGTAGTTTGTTTAATAACAGATTTCATAATTTTTGATTCAAGTTTAATAGGTTGATCATTCATTACAAAAACAATATCCGGATAATCATCAACATTTTGAAGATTTAATGATAAATCTGTATTATGAGAATGAATTCTCAATACATTATTATCTATTACAGATATCTCTACGATTCCTTTATCTAATTTTCTAATAAAATCAACAAAAACTTTTCCAGGTATTAAAGCTTCTCCAGTTTGCTCTACACTCAAACTGTCATCTTTGATTGAAATTTTAATAGCTATATCAGAATTACTAGTTATCAAAATTATTTCATTTTGAGATACTTCTAATTTTATCCCTTGTAAATAAGGTGCAGGAGTTTTAGTTGATAATGCTTTTTGTGAAACCAATAAATTATTAAGTAAAACATCAGTGTTGATAGAAAAATTCATAAAAAACCTCCTATGTTTTTATTTATATTAATTATTATTCTTTTTACTATTATTATTATTAGGGGCTGTTGATATGTGGACAAACAACTATTAAATATACTACTATTATACCATGTTTAGAGCAGAAAGTATATATAAAACAGTGTTAATAACCGCAAAGAAACGTTATTTTTTTCCACATTTTATCAACAATTTTTCAACATCATTTTTCTTGTCTTTATCAGTCTGAATATCGTTTGATATTTGTTCAATACTATAAATAACAGTTGAATGATCTCGGTCGTTAAAAATTTGTCCAATCTTCTTATAAGTTAAATCATAAATATCTTTAAATATATACATTGCTATTTGTCTTGGAAACACAAATTTTTTCTTTCTGTTTTTAGATAAAAGCTCAGTAGGAGTAATATTATAATAATTACTAACTATATCTAATATATTAGTATAATTATTTCTATCTACTTTATGATTAGCAGCATGTTTAGAGTTTACTAAACTTTTTAAAGCTTCTTCCGTATTAGCTACAGTGAATTTATAATCAAATGCGGTACAATAGAATAAAACTCTTTTTAAAGCGCCTTCTAATTCTCTAACGTTATTATCAAAAACAGAAGCTATGTATTCTAATATGTCATCTGATATCAAATCAGGATCTTGAGTTTCGGCTTGCAATTTCTTTTTAAGAATCAAAATTCGATGTTCTAAATTAGGTTTATTTATATCAACTGTTAACCCCCATTCAAACCTACTAGTTAACCTAGACATGATATCGTATAGTTCAGAAGCTTGTCTATCTGATGTTATAACGATTTGTTTGTTATTTTCTTTTAATTTTTCAAAGATTTTAAAAAATTCAAGTTGAGTTTGGTTTTTACCAGACAAAAATTGAATATCATCAACTAAAAGCACATCAATTTTGTCATATTTTTTTGAAAAACCATCATAAGATTTGTGTTGTGCAGCTCTTCCGTAATCTTCGATAAATTGATCTGTTTTTACATAAAGAACTTTTTTATTTATTTCATTTTCCAAAATGTAATTACCAACACATTGCATTAAGTGGGTTTTACCTAAACCAACATCACCAAAAATATATAAAGGATTAGCAAAAACCCCTGGTTGATCAGCTACTTTCATTGCTGAAGTATAAGCTAACCTATTACTAGTTCCTACAACAAGATTTTCAAAAGTATAAGAATTGTTTAATCCAGTCTTATATTTATCTTCTAAATCTTTTTCAGGAGTGTTAATTGCATAAGTTTCTGATTTTGCTAACTCTTCTGCAGCTTGATCTTTGGTAATAATTTTAAACATGTGTTTTTCTTTTGTGTATTCATTTAGAAGTACATTTAGTCGATTCAAATAGAATGACTCAATCTTGTTTTTTACAAAGGAATTTGGAGCTATAAGATAGACATAATTATTAACAACTTTAAAAATATTTGAAATATTAGAAAAGTGTTCGTTATATATGTCAGTCTCTAAATTAATTTGTAATCTAGATTTAATTTTACTCCATATTTTTTCAAAATCTTCCATAAATTCCTCCGCGTAAGAATAATATAACATATTATATGAATTGTGGATAAATAAATTTTCCACATAATTTGTGGATAACTTTTTTAAAAAAGCAGGAGTCAACATAGTAATTGTGGAAAACTTATTCAGCTATATAGGGTTTAAAGTGACTTTTCCACATATAAACAATATAACCTTTTCAACAGTAATGTTTATAAATAAGATAGCTAGAAATAGCATAAAATATTAGTTGACATACTATATAAAATTAAGTATAATTATATAGCATGGTTTTAGAAATAAAATGAGGAGGTGTTGATAATGAGTAGAACGTATCAACCAAGTAGAACTAAAAGAATTAAAACTCATGGCTTCAGAGCTAGAATGGCAACAGCCAACGGACGTAAAGTTTTAGCAAGAAGAAGAGCTAGAGGAAGAAAGTCTTTAACAGTATCTGACCGTTAACAACTAAATAAAACAACACCAATAAAATATATTTATACTTGAAATCACCTGAACAATATATTGTGGTGATTTTTTTGTTTCTATAGGAGGGGATATCTTGAAAAAGGAATATCGTATCAAGAAAAGCAGCGAAATCCAAAAGTTAATAAGAAAAAGAAAAACTGTTGGAAATAGTTACTTTATATTGTATTACAATAAAAACCATGAGATAGATAATTTCAGATATGCTTTGAGTGTCCCTAAAAAATATGGAAATGCGGTACACAGAAATTTAATGAAAAGACGATTGCGCGAAATAATAAAGGTTAATAATATTGAAAAAACAAATGATTTCTTTGTTGTAGTAAAACCTAAAGCAAAAGAATTAGGGTTTATTCAAATTAAAGACCTTGTTGAAAAACTATTCGCTAAGGCGAAAATACTAGGAGAGTAAAAGTATGAAATTAAGAAATAAAGTTTTAACTACTATCTTAATGTTAGTCTTATTATTTGGTGTTGCTTCTTGTGGAACTAAAACAGGAGAAATATCATATGGCAACTTTACGAACGTAGTTACCGTTACAGAGGCCACAGAAGGAACTGATCCATCAAGTTATAATGATGTATTAATTTTATTAGGCATTCCTACTAATAATTCAAATTATGACACTGTTACAGGTGATGGATATTTAGAATGGGAAAATGCAGATGATGAATATATCAAATTAACATTAGAGGATGAACAAGTTACGGCAAAAGAATCAGAAAATTTATATGAAAATATTTATGCAACGCCTATTGGAGCAAAAGGTGGAGCTTGGAATTGGATAATTTTACAATTAGGTAAATTTACATTCCTTGCATCAAGTTTATTTGGTTTATTAGGAAGCACTCATTTATATTGGTTAGGTTTATTGATAATGACTTTATTAGTTAGAACCATAGGTTGGCCAATATATGCAAAAACAAACGATATGACATTAAAAATGCAAGTTGCACAACCTGAACTAAACAAAGTTCAAGAAAAATATCGAAACAAGCAAGATCAAGCATCTCAACAGAGAATGCAGATGGAAACGATGGAAATATATAAAAAATACAAAATTAATGTATTTGGTTGTTTATTACCATTATTACAAATGCCTATCTTTATCGCAATGTACCAAGTTGTACAAAGATTCCCATTAACGGACTTAACAACTTTTACAAGTGATTCATCAGTAGTGATGAACATTCAGTTTTTATGGACAACACTAGGAAATACAGATTGGTTGCCTAACTTACCATTTGCTATTTTAGTTGGAGTATTAATGTTCTTGAGTCAATGGTTAACACAACATAGAACTAAAGTATCTCAAAAACATAACAATACATATCAAAATCCAAAACAACAACAAAGTCAAAACACAATGAAATATATGATGTATTTCATGGTAATATTCATGGCTTATATATCATTGCGAAATGCTGGTATCGCATTCTATTGGATTATCGGTACATCATATCAATTATTCCAAAGTTACTTAAGTTACAAGAATATGCATAAAAAACAAGAACAATTAAAAAGACAATTCTAGGAGGATAGTTATTTAATGAAAAGTATTAGATTTGAGACAAAAACATTAAATGATTCAGCTATTCAATACGCTGCGAAAGAGCTACGCGTAAACAAAGATTTTGTTGAGCTAAATGTTATAGAAGAAAAAAAATCATTATTAGGCTTAAACAAATCATATGTTGTAGAAGCGACTGTGGATTTTGATGTTATAAAAGATGGTATAGAATATCTAAAAACTTTGCTAGAAAACATGCAAATTGAAGCTGTTATTGAAGCAAAACAATTAGATGAAAGACAAGTGTTATTTAGTGTAGAAGCTAAAGAAAACCCAATCTTAATTGGTAAGAACGGAAAGACTTTAGATGCTATACAAACACTATTAAAAAATTATATTAATCTATATATAGAAGAGTATCATGTAATCTTAGTAGATATAGGCGGGTACAAAGAACAAAGAAAAAAACAACTTGAAATATTAGCTACTAAGACAGCTATGGAAGTTGTTAAAACTAAAGTTAAAACTCGTTTAGGCAGAATGAATGCATATGAAAGAAGAGTAGTCCATACTAAACTTTCTGATTGGAGAGACGTTACTACAGAGTCTGAAGGCGATGAGCCAAACAGATTTGTTGTAATTAAACCGAATAAGAAATAAATGAAGTTGATTGTAGGTCTTGGTAATCCAGGAAAAAAATACATTAATACAAAACATAATATTGGATTTATGTCTTTAAGCGAATATGCAAATACAAATAATATAAAATATAAAAAGTCAATAAAATTTATTTCTGAAATAGCTAAAACAAATGAAGCTATCTTTATAAAACCAAAAACATTTATGAATAATTCAGGATTAGCTATTAGAAAAGTTATGGAATATTATAGTATAGAACCAAAAGATTTACTAGTAATCTTTGATGATCTAAACTTACCTTTCTTAAAAGTTAGATTAAGACCGTCTGGTAGTGCTGGTGGACATAATGGAATCAAATCTATTATAGCTCATTTAGGGACTCAAGATTTTAATCGATTAAGAATAGGAATTGGTAGGGATTCTAATAAAGAAATGAAAATAGATGTGCTTAGTTCTTTTTCAAAAAGCGAATCGAAAGCATTAGCTGATTTAATGATAAGTACAGCAAATATTATTGACGATTTTATCGAAGGAAAAACCTTTGAAAATATCATGAGCAAATATAATTAAAAATTATTATAAATTAAAACGACCTTTTATCTAAATTTGGTCGTTTTTATATTATTCCAATTTTTCCATTTTTAGATAAAATCTTAATGAAAATATGCGAAAATTGTCAAAAAAAACAAGTGTTATTGATAAGAAAAACTTGATAATATTATTGAAAATAACAACCGGTAATTATTCAAAAAGCAATGGATAATTTGATGGGTTTTTGTCTAAAAAAACTATAAAAACATGTAATAATGATTTAGCTAGAAACTACAACAAATATTTTCAAACAATTTTGATATGAAAAAAACACAATAAATATAACGAATAAAATCAAGAGATATAAACGTTTTTAACAAAAAAACTATTTGAACACTAAATTTATGGATAACCGCCAAAAATAGACGTATTATATAATTTTTAAAATTACATAGAAAATGTGTTGTAAGTTATAATTATTTTTTTGTTCTATTTAAGCGTTATCGTAATAGGAATTCTATTTATAATAAATAAAACGCTTAATCTTTATAAATATATTTAGCAATATACTTATTTATGAATAACATATTTTTGTAAAGTAGTCATAAATGTTGTTATATTCTAAAAACTCTATTTATTATGTTTTTTGTGGTATAATTTTATGTAGATGAATATAGATTGTAGGTGTTATAAATGTATACACTAATTACCGGAGCTAGTTCAGGTTTAGGAAAAGAATTGGCATACATTTTTGCTGAAAATAATTTTAATTTAGTACTTGTTGCTAGAAGAAAAGAATTACTAGACAAACTTAAAGTTGATTTAGAATTAAAAGGAATTCAAGTGAAAGTAGTAGTTGCTGATTTAACTGATGTTTTAAGTTGTTTTGAACTTTTTGATTCAGTCAAAGATTTAGACATCACATACCTAATTAATAATGCAGGTTTTGGAAACCTTGGATATTTCAATGATACTAATTTAAATATAGAATTAGAAATGATTGATCTAAATATTAAAACTGTTCATATTTTAACAAAGCTTTTTATCAATAATTTTGTTGAAGGAACAATTGTTAATATTGGTTCTCTAGCAGGCTACATTCCAACGCCGATTCACGCAACATATTCTTCTACAAAATCCTATGTTAATTTTTTCTCAAGAGCAGTTAATTATGAGTTAAAAAAACAAGGGAAAAATGTTAGAGTATTAACAGTAGCACCCGGACCTATTAAAACTAATTTTAATCAGGTTGCTAAAGCTTCTAAAAGTCACGGAATGGAGACAAAAAAATGCGCAAGAATTATTTACAAAGGAATTAAAAAAAGAAAAGAATTTATCATACCTGGATTTTCTTTAAATTTAATTTATTTCATTAATAGGTTTATTCCAACCAGAATGCTTATGATGTTTTCTCATAAAATTCAAAGCAGAAAGTAAAAACTTTTAGTAGTTAATAATTATATATACCCCTGCGAGTATTTTTACTCGCAAAAAGCACGTGGAGGAACTTATGAAAAAAGTATTAGACTTTATAGCTAAAAACAATTTAATGAAAGAAATAAATGTAGCAATTCATTCCAATAATCAAGTGTATATCAATAATACAAACGAGGAAAATGCATTGCTTATTTTGATGGAATATTTTCTTTCTCGCGAGGAAACTGTTTATGTTGTTACACCAAATCTATATAAAGCTCAATTGCTTTACGATAAACTTAGCCAGGTTTTAGATAAGGATGAAGTTTGTTTTTTCCCTCAAGATGAATTTATAACTAATGAATTATTAGTTTCTTCAATAGAGTTTAGAGTAGAAAGAATCAACACCATTAAAAAAATAATACAAAATCCTAAAAGAATTGTTGTAATAAACTTATTTGGACTTTTAAAACCAGAACTACCATTACAAAAATGGTTAGATTCTTTAGTTCGATTAGAGCAGAATAAAGAATATCGTATCAGTCACTTAGCTGAAAAGCTTATTGATTACGGTTTTAAAAAAGAATATACAGTAGAAAAGATTGGTGATTTCTCCGTAAGAGGAGGAATATTAGATGTTTATCCTTTAGGTTCTAAAAACCCTTATAGACTAGATTTTTTTGGAGATACCTTGGAAGTTATTAAAGAATTTGACGTAGAGACACAGAGATCTTTACAAAAAATATCTAAAATCGAAATACTGCCTATGGTTGAATTCTTTTATTCGGATGAAGAATATAGTAAGTTAGAAGAGATGGTTAATGACAAAATAGAAGAATTGAATTTTACCGAAGAAACAGTAAAAATGTTAAGAAAAGATTTAGATAACTTAAATAATCATAATGAGTTAGATCGGTTAATTAGATATTTACCATTTTTAACAGATAAACATTATACTTTAGCTGATTTCAGTGATAAAAAAACGCTTTTCTTTATCGACTATCACAGAATGATTGAACAAAACAAAATTCTTATTGAAGAAGTTAAAGATTGGTACTTGTCTTCTTCAGATTATCCTAAAATGGGATTCAGTGTATTATATGATTTTAATGAATTATTAGTAAAAAAATCGGTTATGATCGATTATTTAGAATATCAATATAATCAGGATGCAAAGAATACATATGCTGTTTTTGGTAAAGAAATATTGGTGTATAGTCAAAATTTAGATATGTTATATAGAGATTTAGCAAATAATTTAGGCAAAAAGACACAATTAATTACATTTAAAAGTGAAAGTTCAAAATCTAAATTTGTGGAAGTGCTTCAAGATAAAGAAATTAAATATAATATACTCAAAAAGAATCAAAATATGGTAAAAAATGAAATAAATATAGCAATAACAGAATCGGTTTTTGATTTCAACTCAGACAGTTTTGAATTTCAATTAATAACAGAGGAAGCAATTACTAAAAAATTTATATCTAGAAAAAGAGGAGATTATGTATCTGTCTATCGAAAATCTAATAGATTAAATAGCGTTAATGATTTAAAAAAAGGCGACTATGTTGTTCATTATGACTATGGTATTGGAAAATTCTTAGAAATCAAAACAATGGAGTTTGGTAAAGCAGTTAATGATTATATACATCTTGAGTATCGTAATGGAGATAAATTATATGTTTCATTAGATGCGATCGATCAAATACATAAATATTCCGGAAACGAAGGGTTTGCACCTAAATTATCTAAATTAGGCGGTAAAGATTGGTCTAAAGCTAAAACCAAAGTAAGAGACCAGGTTAAAGAAATAGCTGACCAATTAATAAAACTGTATGCTAATAGAGAAAGCGCCTCTGGATTCGCTTATGAAGAGTTTCCAAAAATGGAGGATGATTTTCAAGAAAACTTCCCTTATCAAGAAACAATTGATCAAGTTAAAACAATACAAGAAGTATATAATGATATGTCTAAAACGACGCCGATGGATAGGTTAATATGTGGCGATGTAGGTTTCGGAAAAACAGAAGTCGCTTTAAGAGCGGCCTTTAAAGCGGTTTTAAATGGAAAACAAGTAGCTTATTTGGCACCTACTACAGTTTTATCAAAACAACATTTTAAAACATTTAAAGACAGAATGGAAGATTATGGTATTAATGTTGAGTTAATGAATAGGTTTGTTGCTAAGAAGAAACAAACCGAAATCCTTAAAGGTTTAATTAAAGGCACAGTAGATGTGCTTATTGGAACACATAGAATCTTAAGTAAAGACGTCAAATACAAAGATTTGGGGCTTTTAGTTATCGATGAAGAGCAAAGATTTGGTGTACTGCATAAAGAAAGAATCAAGGAAATAAAGATAAACATAGATGTTTTATCTTTATCAGCTACTCCTATTCCTAGGACCTTGCATATGGCGATAATGGGTGTGAAGAATATGTCCTTATTAGAAACTGCGCCTGAAAATAGATATCCTGTACAAACTTACGTATTAGAACGAAATGATGTAATTATTAAAGATGCTATCGAAAGAGAATTAGCGAGAGACGGGCAAATATTTTATTTATATAACAAAGTAGAGGATATTGAGTTTATTGCTGAAAAATTAGAAAAGTTAGTACCTGAAGCTAGAATAGACATTGCTCATGGGAAAATGAAGAAACACAACCTAGAAAGAGTAGTGGAAAATTTTATAAATAAAGAAATAGATCTTTTAGTTTCAACAACAATAATAGAAACGGGTATAGACATACCAAACGCCAACACGTTAATTATCCATGATGCGGATAAATTAGGGCTATCCCAGTTATATCAAATCAGAGGTAGAGTCGGTAGAAGTGATAAAATCGCATATGCATATCTAATGTATAAGAAGCAAAAAATACTAACTGAAGATGCTGAAAAAAGACTACAAGTTATAAAAGAATTTACAGAACTTGGATCCGGTTTTAAAATCGCAATACGAGATTTATCTATACGTGGAGCTGGTGACGTTTTGGGTAGGGAACAATCTGGATTTATGGACTCTGTCGGTATCGATATGTACATGAAAATACTTGAAGAAGAGATTTCTAACGTCTCTGGAGAGGGCAAAGTAGAAAAACAGAAACAAGGAGTTAAAGCCCATGTATCGCGCTTTATAGATAAAAAATACATAGAAGATGACTATGTAAAAATTGAGATGCATAAACGTATCAAAGAAATTGAAAATATTGATCAAGCAAATGACTTATTAGCTGAATTAATAGATAGGTTTGGAAAATTTGATCCACAATTAGAAATATATGCATATGAAAAGCTATTTGAGTATTTTACAAGACAGTTAAATGTTGAAAAGATACAAGAAAACAAAGCAAGTGTAACATTGATCATTTCGATGGAAGGAAGTAAGAAGTTAGCTGGAGATACAATATTTCAAAAAGGAATTGAAATATCCCAGTATATAAGATTTGCTTATAGAAGAGATAGAATCCATATTATATTAGATACAATCAAATTAGAGAGACATTGGCTGTTTACTATGGTAGACTTCTTACAAAAGGTTTTGCAAAGCTAGAAAACATAAAACAAGGTGTTAAATTTCAAATTTTAACGCCTTTTTTTTGTTTTCATAAGTAACTATACCAGTAAAGCAAAAAAATGTGTTAAAAATCAAATTTTATCAACTGAATATCTTGATAAATATTATATATTATATTATAATATATATATAATATAAGGGGTTGATTCTATGAAAGATGTAATAATCAAAACTGACTATATAACTTTGGGACAATTATTAAAGTATCTAAGTTATGTCGGTTCAGGAGGGGAAGCAAAAATATTCTTAGAAGTTAAGAAAATTTTAGTTAATCACGAACCAGAAAATCGAAGAGGTAAAAAATTGTATCCTAAAGATATTGTTCAAATTGAATCTGAGGAATTTTTAATAAAATCGAATGAAAATTAATAATTTAGAATTATATAATTTTAGAAATTATAGCAAACAAGAAATTGTTTTTGGTAAAGGGGTTAATTTTTTAATTGGTGAGAATGGCAGCGGGAAAACCAATTTACTGGAAGCAATATATTTTTTGTCTTTAGCTAAATCTTATAAAACTAATGAAGTTAATCTAATTAAGTACAATAGTCGATTTTCAAGAATACAGTCAAACGTGACTGTAAATGATAAATTACAGAAACTTAAAGTAATAATTACTGAAAAAGGTAAAAAGACTTTAATAAATGATGTTGAAGTGAAGAAACTAAGTAATTATATCGGAGCCATTAATGTTATTTCGTTTTTACCAGAAGATTTAACGATTATTAAAGGCTCCCCAAAGGATAGAAGATATTTTATTGATTTGATGTATGGACAAATTGATAGACAGTATCTTAAAGAATTAACCAACTACAAAATATTGTTAAAACAAAGAAACGAATTACTAAAAAAATTATCTGATTCAAATATCCAAGATTTTACATTATTGGATGTTATAACAGAACAATTAGCAGATTCTGCGGATTTGATAGTTAACTTTAGAAGAAATTTTATTAGTAATGCCAATGGTTATCTCAAAAAAATGTATCGCTTTTTATCGGATAATAATAAAAGTTTTGTTTTTGAATATAAACCATCCATAGAAAAGGATTTTGAAAGTCAATTTAAATCCAAATATAAAAACGATTTATATTTAAAAACAACTAGTTATGGACCACACAGAGATGATTATGACTTTGTTATAGAAAACGTTTTGGCTAAGGATAATGCATCTCAAGGAGAGCAAAGGATTATGGTATTAGCTTTAATATTAGCTATAAGTGAAATCGTTTATGAAAAATACAATGAAAGACCAATATTTCTGTTAGATGATGTTTTTAGCGAATTAGATTCGGTAAGACAAAATAAACTAATTAAATATTTAACAGAATTAGAAGCACAAACAATAATTACAACAACAGGATTAGAGAATATTGAAAAGACAATAATAACGCAATCTAAGGTTTTTAAAGTCCAGAACAATACTATAAGGGAGGAATCACAAAATGGATGATCATAATAACACATATGATGCCAGTAATATCCAAATTCTAGAAGGATTGGAAGCGGTTAAAAAAAGACCGGGTATGTATATCGGTTCAACAAGTGCAAGAGGATTGCATCATTTAGTATGGGAGATAGTAGATAACGCAGTTGATGAAGCATTAGCTGGTTTTTGTGATACAATTAAAATCGAAATTTTACCAGAAAATATAATTAGAGTAACTGATAACGGAAGAGGGATACCAGTAGATATTCATCCTAAAACAGGAAGACCTTCTGTAGAAACCGTATATACAACACTACATGCAGGTGGAAAATTCGACCATAACTCATATAAAGTTTCTGGTGGTCTTCATGGTGTTGGGGCTTCTGTAGTAAATGCTTTAAGTACTTACATGACAGTAGAAATCAATAAAGATGGTAAAAAATACATAATTGGATTTAATCACGGATTTGTTGAGAGAGAATTAGAGATGATTGGTGATTCAGAAGCATCTGGAACAATAGTTACATTTTTGCCAGACCCAGAGATTTTTAATGAAACACAACATTTTGAATTTGAAATACTACGTACTAGAATTCAACAATTAGCTTTTTTAAATAAAGGAATTAAATTCTCTATTCATGATTTACGTGCAGAAACTCGTTTAGTTCATAAAGATTATTGTTATGAAGGTGGAGTAAGAGAATATGTTAAGTTCTTAAACGAAGGAAAAGACGTTTTACATTCAGATGTTGCGTATTTCGAAGGAGAACAAGATTTCATTATCGTTGAAATTGCAATGCAATATAATAATGGTTATGCACAAAGTATCTACCCGTTCACAAATAATATTACAAACGCTGAAGGCGGAACACACGAAGAAGGTTTCAAAAGAACATTAACTACTGTATTAAATAATTACGGTAAGAGTAGTGGAATCTTTAAAAAAGATGAAGCTCTTCAAGGTGATGACACTAGAGAAGGTTTAGTAGCTATTATTTCTATTAAACATCCAGACCCACAATTTGAGGGACAAACTAAGTCGAAATTAGGAAGTTCAGACGCTAGAACTGCTGTATCACAAATCATGAAAGAGGGTCTAGAACGCTTTTTATTAGAAACTCCTAATGCAGCTAAGATAATAATCGAAAAAGCTTTAATGGCTCAAAGAGCGCGTTTAGCGGCTAAAAAAGCTAGAGAAGCAACTAGACGAAAATCACCTTTAGATGCTTTAGGTTTTGCATCTAAATTAGCGGATTGTCGTTCTAAAGACGCTACTAAGTCTGAGATATATATTGTCGAAGGTGACTCTGCCGGAGGTTCAGCAAAACAAGGTAGAGATTCGGAGTTTCAAGCAATATTACCTTTAAGAGGTAAAGTATTGAATGTAGAAAAATCAAGATTAGATAAAGCGTTAATGAACAAAGAAATATTGTCAATGATTCAAGCATTTGGCGCTGGAATTGGTGATGAATATCAAGTAGATAAATTAAGATATCATAAGATTATAATTATGACCGATGCCGATGTTGATGGTGCACATATTAGAACCTTACTATTAACATTCTTATTTAGATATCTTAAAAATTTAATAGAAAAAGGCTATGTATATATTGCTCAACCACCATTATTCAAAGTTCAATCAGGTAAGACAATCAGATATGCATATGAAGAATATGAATTAGAACCAATTTTAAATGAATTTAAAACAAAACCAACCATTCAAAGATATAAAGGGCTTGGTGAAATGAATCCAGAACAATTATGGGAAACAACGATGGATCCAGGATCAAGAACATTATTAAAAGTAACATTAGATGACGCCATAGAAGCAGATAGAATATTCTCAATGTTAATGGGTGATGATGTAGCGAGTAGACGAGACTTTATTCAAGAAAACGCTGAGTATGTTAAGAATTTGGATATTTAGGAGGCAATTATGGACGAAAATAATATAAAAGATAGTAATATCGTTGAAGAAAAAGACGATATTAACGAAAACAATGGAGTAATTGAAGAAAATACTGAAGGGGGAGGCAAAATAGTAGATATAGATATCGCACATGAGATGAAAAATTCTTTCTTATCATATGCGATGAGTGTTATCGTTGCTAGAGCCTTACCAGATGTAAGAGATGGATTAAAGCCAGTTCATAGAAGAATCCTATATGGAATGGAAGAATTAGGGGTTTATCCAGATAAACAATTTAAAAAATCAGCACGTATCGTTGGGGACGTAATGGGTAAGTATCACCCACATGGTGATTCTGCAATATATGATTCAATGGTAAGAATGGCTCAAGACTTTAGTTATCGTTATCCATTAGTTAATGGACATGGTAACTTTGGTTCAATAGACGGAGACCCAGCTGCAGCTTCTCGTTATACAGAAGCTAAAATGCATAAAATTGCATCAGAGATGCTTAGAGACTTAAAGAAAGATACAGTAGATTTTGTTGATAATTATGATGGTTCTGAACAAGAACCAAAAGTATTACCATCAAGAATACCTAACCTTTTAGTTAATGGGGCTACAGGAATTGCGGTTGGTATGACTACAAATATACCTCCACATAACTTAAATGAAGTTATTGATGGGTATGTAGCGTATATTAATAATCACGATATCGAATTAGATGAAATGATGGACTATATTCAAGGCCCAGATTTTCCTACCGGAGGTATTATTCTAGGTAAATCAGGTATTTTATCAGCATATTCAACAGGAAAAGGTATTATTAGAGTAAAAGCTAGAACAGAAGTAAAAGAAATGAAAAATGGTAAAAAGCAAATTATCATTAAAGAAATACCTTATCAAGTTAATAAATCAAATTTAATCGACAAAATCGCTGAATTAGCGAAAGATAAAAGAATTGAAGGTATCACTGATTTAAGGGACGAATCAACACTTAAAGGCATGAGAGTTGTAATGGAACTTAGAAAAGATGTAAATCCTGAGGTTTTGCTTAATAATTTATACAAAAACTCACAATTACAAGTGTCATTTGGGGCTAATATGTTAGCTTTAGTGGATGATAAACCGGTTGTTTTAGGCTTGATTGATATGATTAAATACTATTATGAACATCAAGTAGAAGTGCTTATAAGAAAAACAAATTTCGATTTAGAAAAAGCACAACAAAGACTGCATTTACTAGAAGGATTTATTATTGCCTTAGATAACATTGATGAAGTAATTAAAATAATTAGAGCTTCATATGATGATACAGAAGCTGAATTGATTGAGAATTTCAATTTAAGCGTCATTCAAGCAAAAGCTATTTTAGCAATGCAACTAAGAAGACTTTCAGGTCTTGAAAGAGAAAAAATTGAAAATGAAGTACAAGATCTACATAGTCAAATTGAGGACTTAAACGAAACACTTCAAAGCCCAGAAAAACAAAATAATATCTTAGTGGAAGATGCACTAGATATGAAAACTAAATTTGGCGATGAAAGAAGATCAGAAATAGACATATTTGGAGATTATGACATTGAAGATGAAGATTTAATCCCTGTGGAAGATGTAATTATCGCAGTTACAACAAACGGTTATGTTAAGAGAATGAATGTGGATGTATATCGTTCTCAAAATCGTGGTGGTAGAGGAAAAACAGGTATGAATTTAAATGAAGATGACGTAATTGACTCGATTATCTTTACTCAAACGCATGATTATCTATTATTCTTTACAAATTTAGGTAGAGTTTATAAGATGAAAGGTTATAAAGTTCCTAATTACGGTAGAAACTCAAAAGGATTACCTATTGTAAATCTATTAAATCTAGTAAATGGGGAAGAATTAGCCGCTATTATGAGTATAAAAGACTTTGAAGAAGGATACATGTTCTTTACGACACTTAAAGGTATAGTAAAAAGAACTAAAGTAGCTGATTTCCAAAACATTAGAGTTAATGGGATTAGAGCTATAAATCTTAGAGAAAATGACTACTTACACTCTGTAAAACTAACGGATGGTTCAAGAGATATCATTATTGGGGCATCAAACGGTAAAGCAATCAGGTTCCAAGAAAGTGACGTTCGCTCTATGGGTAGAACCGCATCTGGAGTCAAAGGCATTGATTTATCTGATAATGAAATAGTAGTAGGTGTAACCACAGTTACAGAAGACAAAACTCAAATTTTAGCTATTACTAAGTTCGGATACGGTAAACGTACAATAGTTGATGAATATCGCTGTCAAAATCGTGGTGGTAAAGGAGTTAAAACTGTAAATATTACTGAAAAGAATGGTGAGTTGGCTAAATTGGTAAGTGTTGAAGGTACTGAGGACTTATTGGTTGTATCTGACAAAGGAATAATTATTAGAACACCAATAGATCAAATTTCAACAACTAAAAGAGCAACACAAGGGGTTAAGATTATTAACCTAATGGACACTCATATTGTTTCAACAATAGCTATCGTTGCTCAATCGGAAGATGATGAGAGTGATGATTTAGAAGGTGAAACAGTTAATATAGAGGAAAAACCTATTACTGAATTGGTTCAAGAAACAGAAATAAAACCAGAACCAGAAGAAGATAAAAATATAGATAATTTACTAAATGATAGTTTCTAAATAAAGATAAAACGATACTTTTAAAGTATCGTTTTTCTATTATAGACGACCTCTGTGGTCGGCTACGAAAACCACCCGCTGTGCGGGTGAGCACATAAGAGCCGTGGCGATAAA